>JAEZBZ010000252.1 GCA_023412745.1 Pseudomonadota bacterium
TGGCTGTCTGGCGTGATCAATGGCGAACTGCTCGCATTCCGTTGCTGGGAATTCGTCAGGAATTCCGCGGTACACCGCTTGCGACATCTGTTCTCGCGATTTTGATTTCAGACATCATCGAACTCGGACGCAGCTACGACCTCGATTGGGTCGAGTTTTCCTGGATTCTCGAAACCAATATGGCGATGCGTAGACTCGCGGAACTGATCGCCGGCCCGCCGTGCAAGACATTCAGGATCTACGAAGTGCAGCTCAGCTATCCGGCGAGCGTATCTGCCAGGCAGGTGAGTTGAGGCGATAGTCCGTTGAATGCAGGTCATGCGTTTTAGAGGTTCGCATTGAGTCATAAACTCCTGGCGATATTGCCGAGCGATGGTCACGGCGGCTGCGAATATAATGCGCTTTCCGCGCTGAGATATTTCCGCGACAGTTACGGACTGCACGTCGTTGCGGCGTTTCCGCAGGTCGCCGCGACGGACTATCTCAATCAGCTTTGCCGCCTCAACGACATTGCAGTCGAACCGCTGTCATGCACCCTTGAAGTCAACGACACCCAGCAACGTACCGAAATGCAGCGCCATGCGGCTTGGCAGGTTCTCGATGCCGTTGCGCCGGACGCCGTCTTCATCCCGATGCCCTGGCCGAAACGCGGGCAGGGCCTGATCGCCGGCTGCGCGGACTGCGGGGTTCCGACACTGGTCAAATTCGCGCTCGTGCCGCCGACGATGGAAAATGCGGATTTCGTTCTTCCGGCCGCTCGCCGGGCAATCGGGAAACGGCAGGTTTGGTTTGCCAACTCTCGCTATAGTGCGCGTCTGATCGAGGCCCACTGGTCGCTGCCGGCTAACAGCGTCGACTCGTTTCATGTCGGGCCAATCGGATTGGCGCATCTGCTTCCGGACGCATCCGCGGTCCAGCACAGCGAAGCCGCGCGCTACAGCGTTCGGCGGGAATTCGGGTTGCCGGCACATTGCCGGGTCGCGATTACAGTCGGCCGGCTCGCCACGCAAAAGGGCTACGAGACGCTGATGGCCGCTGTGCCGGCCATTCGGGAGGCCTATCCGGATACCGCGTTTCTATGGGTTGGACACGGCGAACTGCAGGACACCATTTCCGGCTGGATTACCGCGAATGGCCTTGCCGATGTCGTCAAACTCGCAGGGTTTCGCAACGATGTCCGCCGCTTGCTGCGGGCCAGCGATCTGTTCGCTCTGCCGACCGTTTACGAAGGAGGATGCTCGCAGGCGCTTCTGGAGGCCATGGAAGAAGGGCTACCGATCGCCGTTACCGATACCAGCGCCGTATCCGAGGTCATTCGCCACGAACACAACGGCCTGCTGGTCGCCCCGCGCGATGACAATGCCCTGGCCGCCGCGGTGTTGCGCCTTCTGGGCAACGCGCGTTTGAGACAGGAGCTTGGCGCAAATGCCCGACGCGACGCGGACGCGTTTTCGGCGGAGCGCAGTTTCGAGCACACCTACCTGCGATTGCGCCGCGCGCTATCGCCGACCGGCTTGACGGCGGGCAAGCCGCCCCACCTCTCGCCGTTCATGCGGAGGCTATCCGCGCGCGCCGACATTACACTCAAGCCGGATGACCCCGGTTTTGGCCGCGGCTGGTATGAGGCGGAGCGCTGCCCGGAGGGACGCAAATTCCGCTGGATGGCAGATGAGGCCGTCGTCGCCACGCAGATCGTCATCGATCGGCCGACCGTTGTCGAACTGACCGGCTACAGCGCGCTGACCCGCGAAGCCCTCGATCATCTCGATCTGTTCGTCAACGGCGCGAAACTCGCGCGCATCGATGCATGGCGCGAGGCGCGCAATCACGATTGGGTCTGCTCCTGGCGTGTGGAGCCGCAAGCCGACGTCCGAAAAGGGTTAGAGATCCGGTTTGCGTCGTCGCACGCGGCCAGACCGTGCGAGCTTGATCCGGGGTCGCAGGATACGCGCGCGCTATCGATTGCGATCTCGGCACTGACGTTCAGGGCAGCCGCATGAGTATCGAGCAGCATGCCACTAAGCTTACCAGCGTCCCGCACAGGCCGAAGCTGCTGGCGCTGAATTTCTTTCCATCGTTTCATCCTGCGAAATCCGGGGGCGAACAGCGATCGCTCCACGTTCTCGACGCCCTCTCTCGTCACTATCACGTCGTCTCATTGACGCCGACCTACGCTGGCACGCGCGATGAAATCGTGCGTTTCTCGCCCACATTCGAGGAGTGGCGATTCTCGAAGACAGCCGCCTACCAGCAATGGCATGCCGAATTCAAACGGCAGAACATCGCGACCGGCGGCGCGGATCTTGGCATGGCGCTGGCGGTTCAGCGACACCGCAGCTTCATGGCCGTCGTCCGCCAGCACTGGCCCGACAGCGCCGTCATTCTTATTCAACACCCCTGCGCGTTGCCGGCAATTTCCGGGCTGGATCGCCCCGGCAAGCGCATTGTCTATCTCAGCCACAATTGCGAATTCGATCTGGCAGCCCAGCGGCTCGATGAAGGTACGGGGCATGATTACCTGTCGCTGATCGGCCAACTCGAATATCGGCTTTGCCGCATCGCAGATCATATCGCGGTCGTCTCCCCGGAGGATCAGACCAAGCTGATGGCGCTGTGCGGCGTTGACGCTGGTGCCTTCGTATCGCTGCCGAATGGGTCGCAATCGCGATTTTCCGACGACGTTGACCTCAGAGCTAGGCTGGAAAGGACTGCGGCCAACTCGGCGGTTTTCATGGGCAGCCACTGGCCGCCCAATGTCGAAGCCGCGCGCTTTATCGTCGAAGAATTGGCGCCGCGGCTGCGCGATATCACCTTTCATATCGTCGGCGGCGTCTGCCGCGCCCTAGATGGCACCCACACACCGGGCAACGTCCGGCTCCACTACGAGATGGAAGATGGCAGCCTCGCCGATCTTCTGACCACTTGCCATATCGGCCTCAATCCCATGAGCGCCGGCGGCGGTTCCAACGTGAAAATCGCCGACTATCTCGCACATGGCTTGCGCATCGTCACGACGCCGCTCGGGCTTCGCGGTTTTCCATCGACACTGGACAACATTCACGTCGCGTCGCTGGAAGACATGGCAGCAACGCTAACTCAAGTCGTCAGGGCCACCCCGTCCGCCGATGACCGACTTGCCTGGCGACAATCCACGCGGCATCTGTGGCACTGGCCGAGCCTCAGCCGTGCTCTGATCGATGATCTGAAAAAACCGGTGCAACGTAAACACGGCGGTTCATCCCGCAGAATCGTCGTGCTGAATGAATTCCCGGTCCGGGGCAGCGACAATGGAGGCGAGGCACGGATCCGCGGACTATATACTGCGGCTTCCCCTGACGAACGGATCGTAATCCTCAGCTTTGGGCGGTCGCGACTTCAAATCAACGCCTTGTCCGATCGCATCGTGAGCATCGAGCTGCCAGCCAGCGCTCATCAGATCGCAGAGTCCAACAACGCCAATCGCGGCACATATTCATCGGTTAATGATTTCACCTATCCGATGACGATCGACAGCAATCCATCGTGGCTGGATACGGCCGAGCGCATCCTCGCGGATGCGGACGGCATCGTGTTTTCTCACCCATTAATGCTGCCGGTCTACGAGCATCTGATATCGCGTCGCCGCAGTGCCCACGATTCCCACAACGTCGAATCCAGACTGAAACGCGACGCGCTCGAAACGCACCCGCAGCGCGAGACTCTGATCCGGGAGGTCGCGCGGCAGGAACAGTGGATGGCCGACAACGCGGCTATCATAGCCGCATGCTCGGAGAGCGACGCGGCGCACTTTCGCCAGCACGGCGCCCGCAATGTCATCGTCGCGGAGAACGGCGTCGATATCCACGACGGCGAACCGCCCTCCATCGCCGACGCGCTGGCCGGTGAACATCGCTGGGGAAAGCCTGAGTTTTTCGATCGCGGCATCTATCTGGTCGAAGAATTTCATGGCTTGTCCGGTCCGGCATTCGTCGATGCGGCCTATCGCGCAATCTTGAAAAGAGCGCCCAATCCAGCCGAACTCGCCGCCGCGTTGTCCAGCATGCGGGGAACGTCCGCGCGTGCCGAACTTCTGGCACGCCTCATGGCATCCGACCACAACGTCAGGCGCGTGTATATTGTTGGTGCACGCCGTTTCGCTGGCCTCGATGAGATCATCGCCGTGTTTCTTGGCAGCGGTCATCGGCCGAACCTCACCGCTGCCGAGTTTCTGGTCTCGGTTGTCGCGCCGCAGGCGCCCGAGTTACAGTTTCTCATCATCGGCCAGGTTGGCGCCTCGATGGATTTACAGGCTTTCGGCGCGAATGCGTTTGCGACCGGCTTCGTCAGTGCGGCCATGAAATCCTACCTGCTGAGACAAGCCACCGTCGGCCTGAACCCAATGATCGGTGGCGGCGGTTCGAATCTCAAAGTGCCCGACTATCTCGCTCACGGACTGCCTGTCGTGACGTCCGATTTCGGCCAGCGCGGCTTTGCACTCGGACCGCAGGACGGCGTGTTTCCGGCCGCGCTGCACGACTTCGCGGCCAAGACGACAGCGGTCGTCCAACGCTTTCGAGACGAGGCATTCGACCCGCAACCCGCGCTCGAGGTCCTTCGCGAGCGTTACGCGTGGGCGAAAATCTCCGAGCGTTTTCTGGCGAGTATCCGGCGCGCTCTGGGAACGGCCAACGGCGGAGATATCATCGTGATTTGCGAAGAGGCGTCCTGCCTGCGGTTCGCGCCACTCAGCCATGCGGCCCAGCTTGTCTCTCATCTCGCAGACCAGGGGCGGGTGCGCGAACTGATCGTGCAATCCCCCAAACTGCCACCATCACTCGCGCGCGACTTGAAGTGCAATTTGCCGGTCACCCTCGAAGCCGTGACGCTGGCGACCCGCGATCGCGAGCAGGCCCTGCACAACATGGGGCAACTGCGCCACGACAATGTGCAGTGGACAGAGCTCGACATCGTCCATACCACCGCGCCGGACGAGGACATCCTGGCGGCGTGCGATCGGACCGAAGTCTCCGCACCTGTCATTCTATCCGGCGCGGGTCATGCCGTTGCATCGGATCATCCGTGGCGCTTCGTCAGCGATGAACTCATCGTCGCGCTGCCCGATCAGACGCGGGAGCTTCTCATTTGCGGTGTCGCCCATTTCGCTACGGAACTCACCATCAGTGCGCTATCAAGACATGACAGCCGCGCGTTCCGCGTCCACGGCAAGTTCGAAGTGCGGTGCGAGATCCCCGCTCTCGCCATCAGGCTGACGACGCGGCTTATCGATCCAATGTCCGATACCGGCGGCGCGGTTCATATCCAGCTCAATCGTCTCGCGGCGATCACGGAAACGGTCGATATCGAGGCCGACCTATGGATCAACAGCTCTTCAGCGCTGAATCAACTGGGGCTTCCAACCGAACGTACCAAGCTGGTCGCCGGTCATCCTATTCCGCCTCTTTCACAGGAACTGGAAATCCTGATCGAACGGCGCGCGCCAACAGCATCTACGATTTTAGCGATCGGGAGTCGTGCTTTCTCGACCGCGATCGACAATCTTGCACGCCGGTACAATACCAGTGCGCGCGTTGTAACCTGCGACGGCGCGGTTCTGTCATCCGCGGATCAGACCGGAGGGCCTGTACCAATCACCGGGCCGTTCACCGCTGCCGAGATAGGGATTGCGCACAACAGCAAGGAACAGCGCTACCTCGCTGGCATGTACGTCAAGGCGGATACAATCGTGCTGCTTGCCGAACACCTCAATGGAGACATCGTCCGGTTCGCGACCGAACTCAAGAAGACAATCGCGGCACGCTTCGCGACCTGCGACGTTGCCCTGTTGATCACCGGCGGCGTTCGCACCGCTGATCCCAGCGCCGACGTGCGCAGGATGATCGACGCGCTGACGATCATCGCCCCGGAAAGCCCCAAAGCGCTGTTGTCCATTCTGGGATCGGCGCGGCTGGTCATTGTTCGGCAGGATGCCTGCCACTTCGCCCGCGTCCCGGCGCTGCTCGATATGCTTGCCGTTCCAGGCGTCGTGTGGCTGAGCGGCGAGGAAATTACCGCCGGCGTTTTCAAAGACCTCCCATCCGTCGCAGCCGTCGGTGAGGTCGTGGAACATCTCTGGCGGCCGAAGCCAAAGCGCGCGCGGAAATGGGCGCCTGGCGAAATACCAATGGAAACCTTCGATGCCATCCACGGCCGCCCGATCGGGGCCGATATTCACCTGCCGGCCGCGCAGTAGAGCCCACCGGAGCAGAGCGCCCCGGCATCCAAGTAATCCCCGCGCTCGCGCGGCGGGCCTAACCTGTCGCAAAGCAACGCGCCGGAGGCTCCCGCCATGACCGAAACCACGCCCAATCTCCGCTTGCCCTACATCATGGCCGCGCAGGCCCAGAAACACGTAACGCATAACGAGGCGATCCGCGCCCTGGACGCCATCGTACAGCTCGCCGTCATCGACCGCGATCTCACATCACCGCCGCCGTCGCCCGACAATGGCGATCGCTATATCGTCGCCACATCGGCAACCGACGAATGGGAAGACCAGGATCGCAACATCGCCGCCTATCAAGACGGCGCCTGGACTTTCTATGCACCCCACACCGGCTGGATCGTTTGGGTCGCCGACGAAGATACCCTGCTTGCCTGGGACGGGGAAAATTGGACCGAAGGCAGTACGCGCGTCAACCCAACCCCGCTGGTCGGCATCAACACCACGGCGGATTCCGTCACCCGGCTGGCCGTCAAATCCGATGCGGCCCTGTTCAACCACGACGACGTGACGCCGGGCTCAGGCGACATGCGCGTGAAGATCAACAAGGACGGGTCCGGCGATACAGCATCCTTGCTGTTTCAGACCGCAGCATCCGGCCGCGCCGAGATCGGCACTGCTGGCGACGATAAGCTCGCCTTCAAGGTCAGCAGCGACGGCACTTCCTGGAGCCAGCCACTGACCGTCGATCATACGACGGGAAACATCGGCATTCGCAATGCGTCGCCACAGGCGCGCCTGGATATAAAGACCCAGTTCGGTTCCGGCGTCCGCGTCGGCGCCACCAACACCTACACCACGCTCTGGCATTTCGACGGCGGCACGGGGAGTCTCGATGCGCTGTTCGACTATGACGTCATTCCGGGCAGCGAAACGGCGTCGGCGGAGATCCGATATTTCAGGGGTACCAACACAACGGGAAACGTCGGCGTCCGCATTCTACGCGGCAACAACACGTCGTCGGCCAATACCTACCTGGCGGCGAATAGTGATGGCTATCTGCACGCACAGGTCGGCAACCTCGGCATCGGCACCTCGTCTCCGACCACCAAACTGCACGTCAATGGGCCGGTCCGTATCGGCAGTTTTCCTGTCGCCGGTTTACCCAGCGCATCATCCGTTGGCGCGGGCACGATTGCCTACGTCTCCAACGAAGCAGGCGGCGCCACCCTGGCATTCAGCGATGGCTCCAACTGGCGGCGCTGCACCGATCGCGCGATCGTCAGCTGACCGAGACGATCAGCCGGGCGGCTTCGGCCGCCCGGACTGACAGGCCAGATCGCAACGCATCACGCGTGCGCCACATTCAGGAAAAACGCATCATTGGAACTGACCCAAGCGCCGTAGAACGGTTCAGCGGCTTGCCAATGCGACAAGCGTTTTGATTGACCCGAACGTGTTTTCTCGCTGAGCACACGCGTCGATCCGCTGACATCCAACCGCCCTCCCTCGTTGACGCGCGAGACAAGAACAGCAAGCGCCCTCACCGCCACCCACTGCTGCCGGGAAAAATCCTCGGCATTCCTGGTAAGAGCCGATGCCTTCAGGAGAAAATCCGCGCCGATAGATTGATACAGTGCATCGAAATCTCCCGCTTCCGGGAACACACCCTGTGCTGTCTGCGCATCGAGCCCGACATCCATGAAATCGCGCGCCAACGCAGCCCAGGTGGCCTCCTCCGGTTCCAATTCAGCCGCGACGCCAAACATCAGCGACCACAAGAACGCGCGATGCGTAAAGCGACGGGTCATGGCGCGCGCTTGCGCGAGTGCGGGTTCCGTCGCGAGGTAGCGCACCGCCTTGAGGAAATGGCCGGTCCGCTCCGCTGATGCCTGCCCCGGATCGGCCAGAAGCGCGCTGCCGAATGCCTGCAGCAGGAAAGACGATGAATGAACCAGATCGCGGCCTTCCCCGGCAAGCCGCCCATCCGCCTGTATGCCGACCATGCCGGCGTCCAGGATACGCCAACCCTGCTCGCGCCAGTCCTGCCGATCATTCAGCAACCCGCGTGTCACGATCGTCCCGCCAACGGCCTGCAGCTCCGGAAAGCGCATCGCGCCGCCGCGATTGAGACCCACATATCCCTGGGCGTCGACCTCAACTGTCGGCAGGCTCCGGAGCAGACCCGTCCATCGCGCATCCAGCAGAAACGCACGCAACGCCGACGCGCCGCCGTCGCGAGCGAAGCTTGGCGAAGGGGACAACGACGAGAAAAGAGCAAGCACTTCCATGACCAGGACAACGCAGGCTCGCACCAATCGCTCCATCTTTCTCATGTCCGGATAACCCGACGGAATGAACCGACGCGCTTTCCCTTTGCAGGCCCGTCGCGCCATGGTAGCCGTCATTCAAAGTTCCCACTTGCACGGATGAGGCGCGCGACTTGCCTGACACGACGTCTCACTCCGAACTGATTGCGCTGCCAATCGCCGATCTGCCGGACACCTGTTTCGCCAATGACGGCGCCAGGAAGCTTGTCGGCACCCTGCGCTGTCCCGCAGCGGCCCGTGCGGAATTGCATAACATCACGCTACTTTACCACGGACATCGCCCACCCGAGGATGTCCAGAATATCGAGATCACACTGCATTCCGTCGTCCGCGCATCGATCGCCATTTCAGAGTCCAATCAATGGGTTCGGTTTGGAAAAGGTTGTGGCGGTCACTGGATTTTTCGCATGTGGGGGACGTCATCGGCGGATATTGGCGATGGCTGCACGGCAAACGGCGCTGATTGCTATGTGAACGAAGGTGGCCGGCTCGTCATCGGCGATGACTGCATGTTTGCCGAAGTGTTTCTCCATGTCGGCGACAATCATGCGATATTCGATATCGAAACGCTCGACGTTTTGAACTACCGCCCCAATCCGTCGCTCCGGATTCAGGACCATGTCTGGATCGCTTCGCGCGCGACTGTTCTGGGCGACGCGATCATTGGCGCCGGCAGCATCATTGCCGCCGGCACAGTGGTCAAAGGCGACGTACCTGGCTGCTCGCTGATCGCGGGCGTGCCGGGTCGCGTGGTGAAAAGCGGCGTGTCATGGACCCGCAGCCATAACGGCTATGGCGCTGACGCCGTTGCCCAAACGCTGGCTTCATTGGCCAACCGCCGCGACATTGCCGCGAAATCCTGAGGCCTGCGCACCAGCCTCACCAACAGCCTCCCGCGGCATGAAGGCAAGCTGCACGATGGAAAGCTCGCCATGGATCGCGCCCCGTTCGCTGATCACCTGCGCCTGCACTTCCGCCGAGATGTCACCGTGGGTGAACGAAAAACGCCCCGAGAATGCGCCCGCTGATTTGGGATGCAATCGGACCCGAGCCAGACACTGAGGGCCGGCGTGGACCTCCAGGCGGAAAGTCGCATCCTGTGCAATATCGGAACACGCGATGATCACTTCGGCCTCATATGCACCACCCGGCAAATAGAAGTACGGCCCGTGACTGAGCATGCGGGCCGGCCCGGCGAGATCGATGATCCGCGGCACGTGCTCCGTCGGATGCTCGGGGTGATAGAAAATCCGCCCTGGCCACAAGATCGCGCGATCGACGCTCATCCGCGCCCAATAGCGGCACGGCTCCAGAATGGCAGTGACTAGATTGCTGACTTCGGGCGATAAATCAGGCGCGTCTGTCGCCGCATTTGAATGCAGTCCGCTGGCAAATCGCGCAACCGCCGCATCCACGGCCTGTCCCGGCGCAACATCAGGCGGGGCAATGTGGACAGCGTACGCGCACAGATCCCGCTCGGCGACGTCGAGTTCCAGATGCGCGCTGAGATCGAGCAGCACCTGATGAAGGGAATCGCTCGTATCGCGCGATAGGACCGCGAGCCGGGGCACGCCTCCCAGCGAGCGGTTCGCGACGTAGGCCGCTGAGCATACGCGAATGGCTTCTATCGGCGCGTGGCCAGCCCGGCGGACCAGATGGTCAACCACCAGATGCGCCGTCTCTTCGAGATACAGCACTGGACTATCCAGCGTCGTGAGCGCATCGATGATCTGGGGGTTCGGGAAATGCGTGAGAAGCACCCGACCGACCGTGTCGGCAGGTCGCGCGCCGATCCGATCCAGCCGATCGACAAGCGCAACATCGATCTTTCCGGCGCGATGCCGCTTGGCCAGATCGCGGATGATCCCGAACATCCAGATCGCAAGTCCGCCCGGCGCGCCGATCACGACGCGATCGAAGCTGTCGATCATGCCGGCTCCGCGTGGACCAGTCCCGCCGTCACACCGGCAATGGATAGCGGCTTGTCATGCAACGATTCGTCAATCGCGCCGAGCGCAACCCCTTCAACGAACAACAGGCGCGCCTCGGCGTCGCTGGCTCCGCACACATACAAACCGCGCACGCCGACCGCTCGGCCGCGCCGCGCATGCCCCTCCCGCGATTGGACTACGAAACGCAGCCGCAGAATGCCCGTATCCGGTGGCGCGACGTGGATCATGATCCAGCGCTGCTGGGATGCCGCCACGCCAAACGACGCAAGCGTCTCGCCGTCGGCATCGAGCCTCAGGGTATGATGCTTTCCGTCATCACCGTGCTCAACGCATCGGCACGCGCTACCGTAAATCAGCAGATGGATGCGCACTCCCCCGGCATCGGAGCGGAGTGACGGCGGCATGGCAAACACCAACTCGGACACACCCTCTTGCGCGATCCAGCAGCCGCACTCGTCCGGCTCCGACCAGCCCGCGCCATCGCGATAAATCTCGCCGCCCACCACGCCGGACGGTCGCGCGCCCGGCCGATCCTTGGCAATCCGGATGAAGGTCGCCGCCGGCAATGTGGGTATTGCAAGAGCCGGACGTGGACGCGACGACATCGCCAGGCAGTGCTCTACGACGTCATCGGCGATCTGCAGCCAATTGCGCGGACGAAACCTAGCGCGGATTACCTGCTCGCGCGTCTGAAGGACATCATCGTCATCCATCAAATGCGCGACCTTGGAGATAAAGCCATCCGGGTCGCCGAGATCGAAGTACTCTGCAAACGTGCCACCCGCCTCGGGCAATGACGAGGTGCGCGCGATGAGCGGCACCTTTCCGTGCGACAGCGATTCCGTGACCGGCAGCCCCCAGCCTTCGTAGCGGCTCGGATAGATCGTGAAGCGGCAGGTTCGGTAGAGCGCATCCAGCTCGCTATCGGATAGCCCATGCAGGATGTGCACTTTCTTACGCAGAACCGGGCTCATTTCCAGGCGCGCCAGGATCGCCTCATTGCGCCATCCGCGACCACCGACACACACCAGATCCAGCATGGCATCTTCACCGCGCGCTGCCAACAGACGGTCCCAGCCTTCAAAAGCCAGCAGATGATTTTTCCGCGGCTCAATCGTCGCCACGAAAAGAATGAACCGGCCCTCCCGCAACCCGTGACGCTGCAGGAGTTGGCCGACAGCCGCGGGCCTGTCCGGCACAGTGCGCGCCGAAAAGGCAGCATCGAGCGGCACCGGGGCAATCGCGATGTCCGAACAACTGCGCTCCGCTGCAATCTTGCGAAAATCCGACGCGGTCGACCGCGAGTTGGCCAGGAAGCCATCGGCATGCATGAGGATCGCGGCTACCCATTCGCGGAAATCGCGCTGCAATTCTGGCACGAACGCCTCGGGATCGAGTATCGGAATGCAGTCGTGGACGAACGGGATGAACGTCACATTACGTGTCGCCTTGGCGCGACGAACGGCGAGAAAGTAGTTGCCGAACGCCCAAGACGAGCCGAGATTGACGAGTTGGGCGCCGACGGGGAGGTCCGCATCGTCCCCAATCAGGCAATGTCGTGTGATGCGGGCGCGGAGCTGCTGCCATTCCTGTGACGATGCGCTGTCGCTGCGCGACATGAAGGCAATGACATCGCGAAACAGATCCGGCGCGATCTCGACCCAATAGTTCGACGTTTGCGAATAGCTTAGCAGCATCAGCCCGATGTCCGAACGCGCGGCATCCAGCAACGCGCCAACGATTTCGAGCTGCACGCGCTGGATTCCCGTCGGACGGCGCGATGTGGCCGTGTAAGCCAGCACATCGGTCACATCGAGGGCAATCGTTGCTCTTGGCCTTCGCCCAGCGATGCGCTCCGCCGCAACGGCGTCCGGCGCCGCGCCCAGTGCCTCGCGGAAATCCGCGCGAGTCCAGCCGAGATTGGACAGTTCCAGCATCACATCCGCATGCCCTGGATCGCGCCGCAGAGCCTCCACGTAACAGTCTTGCGCTTCAGCGATGCGGCCCTGAAGCTTCACGACATGGCCGAGCTGGAGATGAATGTCCGCGTCGTCGAGACCTCGCGACATCGCGCGACGGTAGGCGTCCTCGCCGCCCGCCAGATCGCCGGCCTCCTTCACGGCATGACCGTATTGCACCCAGACATGCAACAACGCGGGATCCGATCGCAGGGCGCCGGCATAGGCAGCAGATGCCAGCCGCCATTGCCCGGCATCGCGCGCGCGATCTGCCTGTTCCAGCAGGCCGGCAACATGCCCCGGATTCAGATTCCGCATGCCGGGGAGCCGTAAGGCCCATTTCGCAAAACTCGACACCGGCAGCATTCGCAACAATCCCAGAATGCCTGCGTCCACGACCGCAGACGGAGGATTTGTTCGCGCCTGCCTGCAAGATGGTGGTGCCGGCGCAAGCGCTTTGCTATGGCACACTTAACGTTGTTCAATTTTTGTGGCCCATGCAGACCCTCTGTCAACAAACCAAATTCACCCGAGCTGATTTTCGACGCCTGCAGGCACACGCGCGCATCGGCGGGCGCTACGCCTCATGAGTTTCGTCGGCGCCAGTCGTGTTCTGATCGAGGGGCTGAACCTCACGCTGGCTGCCGGCACGGGCATCGCCACGTATGCCCGCAATCTTGCCGATGCGGTGCGCGAATTGGGCTATCGCACCGACGTCGTTGTCGGCAGCAACCGCGCGATATCGCAAAACGATCCGCAGCACGCGGAGATCGTGCTCCACGATGGACCGCGCCATTTCAATCTGATTCATAAAGGTTATCTGGAATATCGCCGGCTCGTCGGCGCACCTTTCGGCCTGCAGGTCGGCACATTCTCAAACCGTCCCGGAACTGTCGCGGCTCAGGCCCGGCGTCTCGATGGCTTCGATCACATCCACGCCCTCCCGCATATGCTCGACGTGGAGCGGCTGCATTTCATGCGCCACGGCAAGCGGCTGAGGCTCAAGCTGCAACCGACGCCGGACATCTTCCACGTCACCCGGCCGGCGCCGCTCGAAGTGCGCGGCGCGGCAAACGTCTACACCGTCCATGATGTCGTCCCGCTGCGTCTGCCGCACGCGACCGCCGACGACAAGGCCTATCACCTGGCCATGCTGCGGATGCTGGTCCGCGATGCCGATCATATCGTCACGGTGTCAGAGTTCTCGCGGCAGGACATCATCGCGCTGACCGGAATCGCGCCGTCGCGCATCAGCAATACCTATCAGCCGGTCGGCTTTCCGCCGGAGATGGTGGCGCGGCCGATCGATCAAGTCGCCGACGCGCTGCGCGCAAAATTCGATCTCGACTACAAGGAGTACTATCTGTTCGTCGGCGCCATCGAGCCGAAGAAGAACATTTCCCGCCTGGTTGACGCATACGGCGCGGCTGGCGTGCGGCGGCCGCTGGTGCTGGCCGGCGGCCTGGGCTGGATGTACGAACGGGATCTGGCCCGTATCAACAGCGAGCGGTTCCTGTGCTATGTCCAGAAGGGCAACCGCGAGATCGTGCCGCGTCGCCGCGTGCGGCATCTGTCGTACCTGCCGCTGCGGGATATCGTCGATCTGATGCGTGGCGCCCGCGCTCTTCTCTACCCCTCGATCTACGAAGGTTTCGGGTTACCGGCTGCCGAGGCCATGAGCGTGGGCACGGCGGTGATGACCTCGAATATCACTTCGCTGCCCGAGATCGCCGGCGACGCGGCGTTGCTGGTGGATCCCTATGACACGGACGCCATGACGAACGCCATCCGCACGCTCGACCGCGACGACGACCTCATAGCTGACCTCGCGTCCCGCGGGTTGGCGCGCGCGCGCATGTTCTCAGCCGAAACACATGCGCAGAGGCTACAGGAAATCTATCGATCGCTGGGACGCTGATCGAATTCAGAACGCCGCAAGACCGAAGCTCAGCGCCTGCGTCTTGTCGGAGTCCTGCTTGAGCAGTGGAATTGCATAGTCGAGTCGTAGCGGTCCGAGCGGCGAATCCCATGCGATGCCGACGCCAGTGGAAACGCGCGGCGTGATCGTATTGCCGGCTAGTCCCGGAAGGCTACCGGATGTCGAATTAGTTCCCCAGAACGATCCGGCGTCCGCGAATACCGCAGCGCGCATGCCTGTCGCCTCGGTGACACGCGGAATGTCGATCATCGCCTCGGCGGTAAACGCGTAGAAACTCGTGCCGCCCAGCGCATCCTGGTTGGTGCTCAGGGTATCGCGCGGACCGATACCGCGCGTCGCGAAGCCGCGAACCATGTCGCCGCCACCGTAAAACATATCGAGCAGGCTGACTTCGCTGCCGCCCCAACCAGCGATCGTGCCGCCGCGCGCACGGCCCATCAGGGTTACGCTACTGCCGAGCGCATAATAGCCGCGCACATCGGCCGTGGTCCGGATATAGCGGACATCGCCGCCGAGACCGGCGAAATCCTGCGCGGTGGAGGCAACCACGCCCGAGGTCGGCCGCTTCTTATTATCGCGCGTGTCGTAAGTCACCGAATAGCCGACCGACGAAGTGTTGTAGGCAGCGGAATCGCCGCCGGCCACGGCCTCCTTGATGGCGGCAGAAGCGTTATCGCCGACGTCATAAATGGAATTGCGGCTGAACTTATAGTTCAGGCCCATGTCGAGTTCGTCGTTGATCGGAATGCCAAGCCGCAACTGGCCGCCCATCCGGTGGGTTTTGTAGGAGGACTGCTCGGAGTAATCGAGATCCTTGTAGAAGAGGTCGAAACCTGCTGCCATGCGCGTGCCGAGAAAGCGCGGCTGAGTGAAGCCCACATCGGCCTGTAGACGCGTGAGACTGCCAGCGAGCTTCAACCGCAGCCATTGACCGTTGCCGAACAGGTTGCGCTCGGTGATGGAGACGTCGCCGATCACACCTTCCGAAGTCGAATAGCCTGCGCCGAAGGACAGATCGATCGTCTCGTCCTCCACGACGGCAACCGTGATGATCAGGCCTTCCTCGGTCGCTCCCTTCTTGTGCGCGATCTCGACGCTCTTGAAAAAGCCGAGCCCCTTGACGCGATCGGTGGCGCGACGCAGCAGAAAGGCGTTGATGCCTTCGCCTTCGGTAAAGCCAAGCTCACGACGTATGACGTGATCCTTGGTTTTCGTATTGCCGGTGATTTCGATGCGCTCCGCGTAGATGCGCGGGCCCTCATCGATCTGAAACTTGAGCCCGATGGTGCGCGAGGCAGGATCGCGAGACGGGATAATCTGCAGCCGCGCGAATGGCTTCGCCTGCTGGCTGAGCGCTGCCATCAGCTTTTCTTCCGATTTCTCGACCAGTTCCTGATTGTAGGTGTCGCCGGTCTTGGCGGCCACGACATCACGAAGCTTCGCTGTATCGACCTCTTGCACCCGCGATTCGATCGAAACGGCGCCAAAGGTGTACGGGTTGCCCTCTACAATGGTGAAGGTGATCGAGAACGTCTTGCTGCCGGGATCGAACTCGGACCTGTGTTCCGAGATGCTCACATCGGCATAGCCCTTTTTGAGGTAGTGACGCCGCAACAGCTCGCGGTCGAGCAATAGCCGCTCCTCGTCGAAAGCAACGTTCGTCTTCAAAAAGTCGAGCCACCCCGACTGCGTTGTCAGAATGACATCGCGCAGTTGCGCTTCACTGAACGCACGGTTTCCGATGAAGCTGATGCTACGAACCTTATTCAGCTCTCCCTCGTTGATCACGAATGCCAGGTCAACCTGCCCATTTCTGGCAGGGGTCGCTGTCGGCTCAACGGACGCGCGGAAATGGCCCTGCTTGCGGTAGTGGTCGCGCAGCGCGTGGGCATCAGCCTGCGCTTTGGCGCGCGTGTAGGGTGCCCCCTTCTTGAGCTGCAGCACAGGCAGCAGCTTTTCGGAAGTAATCTCGCTGTTGCCCTTGAGCGCGATATTTCCAACGACCGGGTTCTCGGCGACTTTCACCACGACCTTGGGGCCTAACTGCTCGATGCGTACGTCCGAGAACTGGCCGGTGGCAAAAAGCGTCCGCACGGACTGATCGGCGCGCGCCGCGTCATAGGGCTGTCCGGCAGCGAACAGCAGATGTCCGCGGATCGTGTCCGCCGTGATGCGCCTGTTGCCTTCCACCTCGATGGAGGCGACGGTGGTTGCAGCGGCCGCCACCGAAGCGATCAGCAGGGTGACAACGACGAAACATCCGGCTAAGGCACCCGATAGGGGACGCCAGCACGTGCAAGACGATAATGCGAAAAGCCCGCGGGCGGGCAGCCATGTCGGCATCACTTGAGTGCGCTCAATACGGTACTACAGACACTTCCGTACGGCCGCGGCGACAAACGCACCACGGCTTACCTTCCCCACCTCCGACGCCTGCATAACATTCGAGTTTTATGTCCAAAGCGAGATGAGAGGTGGGTTTAAGATTGGCGTTTTTTGGGTCCGCGCAGATTCGTTTGATCCGCCACGCTTGGCAGCACTAGCCTGTTGGAAAGTAATGATAAGTGAGAAGCGCCAATGGACGGTTATCCAATTCATCTAGCCCCAGAATTTGAAGAGAGCGGCGCTGTTGCCACATCTTTCGAAGACTGTTGGCCAAGGGTTCAACCCTCGTTCCCACATGTGCCAGAAGAAGTAGCACGAGATTGGCTTCATCGTCATTGGAGCCATTCGCCGTTTGGCTGGCTGCCATCGGCAGATTATCGCTTCGAATTGGTGGAGTGGCCGTGCGGAAGGCTTCTCGAAATTCTAACGGGATGGAGCAATTTTAGTCCAAACCCCACCGAAGCTATTGAGCACGGCCGATATCTTGCGATCGAGCACCGTAATCGACATGGCTATATACTAGCCGACTATATGATAGAGCATCGGACATTCCCAGTCCCCCCCATCATACTTGCAAATGGCGACGGCCACTTGGCTTCATCGGTGGGTGCACCCTATCCGTATCCCCCTGGCTTTATACTGGTCGAGGGGCACCGCCGCTTCAACATTGCGGCTTACTTAGTAAGCATTGAGCAATTGCGGGAGACGGTCCATTTTTGGCTAATGGTAAGGGCCAACGCCCCCCGCGGGCCGACTGCATGAACCCATGAAAAAACCGCGCAACCCCTAGGTTAACGCGGCTTTGTCAAATCTGGTGCGGTCGAGAGGACTCGAACCTCCACGCCTTTTGGGCGCTACCACCTCAAGGTAGTGCGTCTACCAGTTCCGCCACGACCGCAAACCATGGA
>JAEZBZ010000191.1 GCA_023412745.1 Pseudomonadota bacterium
GCGTGTTCGGCTCGCTGATGTCGACGCCGATCCTCAATGCGCCGCAGTCTGGCATCCTCGGCATGCACCGCATCGAGGAGCGCCCAGTGGTGCGCGATGGCGTGATCGTTCCGCGCCCGATGATGTATCTGGCGCTGAGCTACGATCACCGCATAGTCGATGGCAAGGAAGCCGTCACCTTCCTGGTGCGCGTGAAGGAAATCCTCGAGGACCCGCAGCGGTTCGTGCTGGAGCTGTGAACCGATGGCTGAACCTTACGATCTGATCGTCATCGGCACCGGCCCGGGCGGCTACGTCTGCGCCATCCGCGCCGCACAGCTTGGGCTGAAGGTGGCCGTCGTCGAAAAGCGTGCGACCCATGGCGGCACCTGCCTCAACGTCGGCTGCATTCCGTCCAAGGCGCTGCTGCACGCGTCCGAAGCCTTCCACGAGGCTGGGCACGCTTTCGCCGGCATGGGCATCAAGGTGTCGAAGCCGGAGCTCGATCTGGCGAAGATGCACGCCTACAAGGACGAGGGCGTAAAAGGCAACGTCGACGGCATCAACTTCCTGTTCAAGAAGAACAAGATCACGCCCTATCAGGGCACGGCCCGCATCGTTGCGGCCGGCAAGGTCGAAGTCACCTCGGACAGCGGCGAGAAGCAGGAGCTTGACGCCAAGTCGATCGTGATTGCGACCGGTTCCGACGTTGCGCGGCTTCCCGGCGTCGAGATCGACGAGGAGAGCGTGGTGTCGTCCACCGGAGCGCTGGTGCTGCCGAAGGTTCCGGGCAAACTGCTGGTGATCGGCGCGGGCGTGATCGGGCTTGAGCTTGGCTCGGTGTGGAAGCGCCTCGGCGCCGAGGTTACGGTGGTCGAATATCTCGATCACATCCTGCCCGGCACCGATTCCGAGGTCGCGCGCACCTTCCAGCGCATCCTCGGCAAGCAGGGCTTCACGTTCAAGCTGTCGAGCAAGGTCACCGGTGTGAGGAAGACCGGCAAGGGCCTCGAAGTCACGGTCGAGCCCGCCAAGGGCGGCGATGCCGAGACGCTGAACGCCGACGTCGTGCTCGTCAGCATCGGCCGCGTGCCGTACACGACTGGGCTGGGGCTGGAAGAGGTCGGCGTCACACTCGATGCCCGCAAGCGCATCGTGGTCGATCCGCACTATCAGACCAACGTGCCGGGAATCTATGCCATCGGCGACGTCATCGCGGGTCCGATGCTGGCGCATAAGGCTGAGGATGAAGGCATTGCTATGGCTGAGATCCTGGCCGGGCAGGCCGGACACGTGAATTACGGCGTCATTCCGGGCGTGATCTACACGTTCCCGGAGGTCGCTACCGTCGGTCAGACCGAGGATGAGCTGAAGGCCGCGGGTATCGCCTATAACGTCGGCAAGTTCCCGTTCACGGCCAACGCGCGCGCCAAGGTCAACAAGGTCGCCGAAGGCATGGTCAAGGTGCTGGCGGATGCTGCCACCGACCGCGTGCTCGGCGTGCATATCGTCGGCCCGGATGCCGGCGAGCTGATCGCGGAAGCGGCGCTGCTGATGGAATTTGGCGGCTCGGCGGAGGATATGGCCCGCACCTGCCACGCGCATCCGACGCTGTCGGAAGCCGTGAAGGAAGCAGCCCTCGCCGTCGACAAGCGCGCGATCCATATGTGATCGCGGACGTTTTAAGGGGTTACGCGACGGGCCGGGCAGTACGCTCGGCCCGTTGTCGTTTCAGGCTCTTGGATGCGCGGCGTCGTAGACCGCCAGCAGGCGCTCGCGGTCGACCTGGGTGTAGATCTGCGTCGTCGACAGCGAGGCGTGGCCCAGCAATTCCTGGATCTGCCTGAGATCGGCGCCGGCTGACAGCAGATGCGTCGCGAACGAGTGGCGCAGCGCGTGCGGTGTCGCGGTCTCGGGCAATCCGAGGCTCGCCCGCGCCCGCGCGATGGCGAGCTGGATCATCCGCGCCGACAATGGCCCGCCCTTGGCGCCGCGAAACAGGGTGTCTATATGCTCTAGCGGATACGGGCACAGGCGGCGGTAGGTCTCCACCGCGTCGATCGTCACCGGCAGCACCGGCACGACGCGCTCCTTGCCACCCTTGCCGACGATGCGCAGCACGTCGCGATCCACGGTTGGCGCTTCCGATACCTTCAGGCCAATTGCTTCTGAAATACGCAGACCCGATCCGTACAGCAGCAGCAGCACGGCGGTATCGCGTGCGGCTACCCAGTCGAGTTCGGCCGTCATGCCGCCTTCGACGAGCCCGGCGGCTTTCTCGATGGTTAGCGGTTTCGGAACGCCGTGCGGTACCTTCGGCCGCGCGACAGCCAACACGGCGCGATTGCGGGCAATCTCCTCCGCTTCGAGCCAGCGGAAGAACGAGCGTAGCGCTGACAATGACCGCGCCAGCGACCGGCTCGACGCCTGCTGCCGCCGCCGGCTCGCCATGAAGCCACGAAACATCTTCGCATCCACGCGCGCCAGATCGTCGATGGCGGGCGGATAGCGCAGTTGCGCCGCCAGATAGTCCAGGAACTGCCGGATATCGCGCGTATAGGCTTCGCGCGTCAGGTCGGCGTGTCCGCGTTCGTGCGTGAGATGATCGAGCCATGCGGTGACGGCGTCGTTCAGCGCGCCGGACAGTGGCAGTTGCGCTTGATCGTCCTGTGCGCGCGCGTGTGACGTCATCCGCTCCCTCGATAGGCTGGACACCGACTGTTCGGATCGTCTGGTAAACAAAGGCTTAACAGTGTTCTGGTCTGTCCACAGCTTTTGCACGCGACAGGATTCCCGCTGGCCATCGCATGACTCCGGGCCGCTGATGCGGTAGGTGAAGAGAGCAGGCAAGCGGCGGCGTTGAGGCCAATGTCCATCTATGAGTCGTTGGACGTTTTTGTGGGTGCAGGGTTGTTGGCCCTGGCGCCTGCGGTCGGCTGTCAATTGCCTGTCGGCGCAGCGCTTTCCGGTGATGCGTTCTCCGCGCACTTGCGCGCGCGCGGCGATGGCGAGCCGTTCGGTGATGTTCTCGACCGTCTCGCCCATCAGATCTGGCTGAGCCAGGATGCGCGCGGCATTCCCATGCACATCGCCGAGGAACATGCGCGCCGGCTGGCACCTATCATCTGCGCTTACCGGCCTGGCGCCGAGGCGCTGAAGGCGATTTCCGACGGCGATAACATGCAGGCGTCGGCGTTGCTGGCCGATGGCGTGCAGAAGCTGGTCGCGGGACATCCGCAGGCCGCTCAGTTCACGACCGAGACGTCGGAGTTTTTGCTGCAGCAGCTTTTCATTGAATTGCTGGCCGAGCAGCGGCTGACGCGCGGCCTCGGCCAGGCGATCACGGAATTCGCGCCGGCCGGCAAGGCTGCTGCGGCCGTCGTTCCTGCTCGCATGGAAGCGCCACAACAACCGAGCACTGCTATCGCGCCGGCGTCGCCGAGAACCGAAGTCGCATTGCTCAAAGAACAGTTCGGGCTGTCTGACAAAGCAATGGCGCGGTTCTCCGCGATTGCCGAAAAGCAGCGCGCATCGCCGGCCCGCGAGAGCCGCCAGATCGCCGAGCTGGCGCAGTGGCTGCAGGAAACCCGCGAGCAGCTCATCCGCCCGTCGAACGAGCCCGCCGAGGTGCGTCGCCTGAAACTTGCCGCCGCCGAAGCGCTGACCGCTGGCGATTTCGAAGCGGCGATGGATTTCCTGAAGGACGTGCGTCGCTGGCTGCGCGATGAACGCCGCCGCACCGAACAGCGTCTGGAGGAAGAACTCAGCATTCTGCGCGTGCAGCGGCACCAGGAGGCGATGGCGACGGCGGATCTCGCCGAGCTGGCGATGGCGCGGCTGGATTTCGAGGTGGCCGCCGATCTGTTCGTCGAAGCCGCCGATGGCATAGGTGACGCCGATGCCGCTGCCCGCCTGCGCTTCACGCTGCGGCGTGCCGATGCACTGTGCTACGCGGGCGAGGATAGCGGCGACGCCCGGCTGCTGCGCAATGCGGTCAACGCCTACGCCAAGGCCGCCGAGCAGGCCGGCTCCGCCGGAGATGCCAAGAGCCTCGCGGGCGCGTCGCAGGGGCTCGGCAATGCGCTGCTGACGCTGGCCGAGCATGAGCCGTCGAAGGCGCTCTACGAGCAGGCCGGGATTGCATTCCGTACCGCGCTCGATGTGCTGACCCGCGAAACCGATCCGCGCGTGTGGGCGCTGGCCCGCATGGGGCTTGGTAATGCGCTGGCATCCATGGGCGAGATCGAGGCCAACTCGGTGGCGACGCTTGAGCAGGCCGCGGTCGCCTACAAGGGGGCGCTGGAGGTGTTCACGCGCGAGGCCGAGCCGATGCGCTGGGCCGTGACGCGCCTGAACATGGCGACCGTGTTGATCCGGCTGGGAGAATTGAAGGATCGCCGCGCCAACTGGCTGGCCGCCGCCGCCGCGCTGGTGCCGGCGCTCGAAGTGTTCGAGGCGGAAGGTGCCGGGCCGCAGGCCGAAGCCGCGCACCGCGCGCTGCAAATGCTCCACCGCCGCTGGGGCGCGCTCGAACCGCCGACAGCGGCGGAGTAGTCCGCCGCCGCGGGCGCCTTGTTACAAAATCTTCTGGCCGGTCTTTGCCCAGTCGGCTACGAACTGCTTCAGGCCCGCGTCGGTCAGCGGATGCTTGACGAGCGACTGCAGAACCGTCGGGGGAACCGTCACCACGTCGGCGCCGATCATGGCGGCTTGCTTGACGTGGTTCACCGTGCGGATCGAGGCCGCCAGGATCGCGGTCGTGATGTCGGTGTAGTTGTCGTAGATGATGCGGATTTCGCGGATCAGCTCCATGCCGTCGAGGCCCTGATCGTCGAGGCGGCCGATGAACGGCGAGATGAACGTGGCGCCGGCCTTCGCCGCCAGCAGCGCCTGGTTGGCCGAGAAGCACAGCGTGACGTTGACCATGGTGCCTTCCTGGGTCAGCGTTTTGCAGGCTTTCAGGCCATCCCAGGTCAGGGGAACCTTGACGCAGACGTTCTTGGCCAGCGCTGCCAGGACGCGGCCTTCCGCAATCATGCCGTCGTAGTCGGTGGCGGCGACTTCCGCGCTCACGGGACCCGGCACGACTTCGCAGATCTCGCGAACGATTGTCTTGAAATCACGGCCAGCCTTTGCCACGAGCGATGGGTTGGTGGTGACGCCGTCGAGCAGGCCGGTGGCTGCCAGATCCTTGATGACGCTAACGTCGGCGGTGTCGACAAAGAACTTCATAGTCTACTCCCTTGCCCTCGGCTCGCCGCATGAGCGAGCCTAGGTTAGCCGTTTCTGAGTCGGTTCTAGTCTGCAGCGAGCCCCTTTGACCAGCCTGCTGGATATTACAATGGAAACGCGCGGCGCCTTGCGCCGTGTTCCGGTGCTGCTTCCGGTGGCGCTGGAGCAGACCTATGACTACCTGGTGCCGGAGCAACTCGACCTGGAACCGGGCGCATTCGTGCTGGTGCCGTTCGGGCCGCAGCATCGTATCGGCATCGTCTGGGACCGCGCGGCCGGGCCAGAGCGCGAAGTGGCGCCTGAGAAGCTCAAACCCGTCATCGACCGCCTGGATGTGCCGCCGCTGCCGGTAATTTCGCTGCGGTTCGCCGAGTGGGTGGCGCGCTACACGCTGGCGCCGCTCGGCATGGTGGCGCGCATGATGATGGGCGCGCAGTCCGTTTTCGAGCCGATCAAGCCGCGGTTTGGCGTGCGCA
>JAEZBZ010000010.1 GCA_023412745.1 Pseudomonadota bacterium
GGCTAGTTTGCTGCCACATCCCTTTTCCTTGTTTCCCTTTTCAAACGCGACGGAGGACGCTCGTGACTTTCAAGCTTCCGGAACTACCTTACGCCTATGATGCGCTGCAGCCGTTCATGTCGGCCGAGACCCTGCAGTTCCATCACGACAAGCATCTCCTGGCCTACGTCGACAACGGCAACAAGCTGCTCGCCGGCTCGGGCCTCGAAGGCCAGAGCCTGACCAAGATCGTCAAGGCTGCCTATGAGCAGAAGAACCAGGGCCTGATCAACAACGCTGGACAGCACTACAACCACCTGCACTTCTGGAACTGGATGAAGAAGGGCGGCGGCGGCAACAAGCTTCCCGCCAAGCTCGAAAAGCTGGTTCAGGGCTACGGCGGCTTCGACAAGATGCGCGCCGACTTCGTCAACGCCGGCGTCACCCAGTTCGGGTCCGGCTGGGCCTGGCTCGCCATCAAAGACGGCAAGCTCGAAGTCCAGAAGACCCCTAACGGCGAGAACCCGCTCATGCACGGTTCGCAGCCGATCCTCGGCGTCGACGTGTGGGAGCACAGCTATTACATCGACTACCGCAACGCGCGGCCGAAGTACCTCGAGGCGTGGTTCGACAACCTCGTCAACTGGGAGTACGTGGAGTCGATGATCGAGGGCTGAGCTTTCCCCTCTACAGTCAACTGATGACCATTGGCCCGCTGGACATCTTCGGCGGGCCAACTTCTTCTTAAGACGTCTGCTGCAAAGTGGCCGATACACGCTGCTTGATCACGACAACATCACCTATTACAGACTAGTTACGGGTTGGGAGACCACGGACAGCAGCGCGTTGGGGGAATGAGTTCTTGCTGCGCTTTCTTGCTTTCAGCTTGGCACTCGTGCCGGCGTTACTCGGCATGGGTTGTGCGACGCTCGACATGCGCACGCCTGTGCCGGCTGAACTGGCTCAGGAAGCCCAGCCTTTGAACATGCGCGGCATACGCGCCTGGGGCGATGAAGTGCCAGGCGATGTCACCCTTGAGATGCGCGCCCGGTTGCCGCATTTGCAGCGGCTTGCGGTATCAAACGAACGCGTTCAGGGTCGGTCAGTCGTCAACGTTCTCGCGCTGTCCGGCGGCGGATCCGATGGCGCATTCGGTGCGGGCCTGCTGACGGGCTGGACAGAGCGTGGCACCCGGCCCCAGTTCCAGGTCGTCACCGGCGTGAGCGCCGGCGCAATCATAGCCCCGTTTGCATTCCTCGGTTCGCGTTATGATCCGCAACTGAAAGAGATCTGGACCGACTACGGCACCAACGAACTCATCGTTGCGCAGATCCTGCCCGGCCTGCTCGGCGGCCCGGCGCTGGCCGACAGCAGCCCGCTGAAGGCACTGATCGAGAAGTACGTCACGCGCAGCTTCCTTGCCGCCATCGCTGCTGAATATCGCAAGGGCCGCCTGCTGCTGATCGGCACCACCAACCTGGACGCCCAGCGCCCCATGGTTTGGAACATGGGCGAGATCGCGACCAGCGGGCATCCCCGCGCGCTGCAATTGTTCCGCGATGTCATTCTCGCGTCTGCCGCGATCCCCGGCGCGCTGCCGCCAGTCAACATCACCGTCGATGCGAACGGCAGGGCCTACCAGGAAATGCACGTCGATGGCGGCACCACGCACGAGGTGTTCGTTGCGCCGTTCCAGGTGCCGTTCAAGGCGTTCGACCGGTTCTATGCCCAGGCGCCATACCGCCGGCTGTACATCATCAAGAACGGCAAGTTCGAGCCGGAATACAAGCCGGTGAAGGAGCAGACGCTACCGATCGCGGCGCGCGCCATCGAAACCTTGATCAAGAGCCAGCATAAGGGCGATATCTATCGCATCTATCGCATGGCCAAGGATGCCGGCGCTGACTTCAATCTCACGTTCGTCTCCGATTCATTCACACTGAAAGCGCGCGAGGCTTTCGACCGGCAGTATCAGGCCGCATTGTTCGCGGAAGGCATCAGGATGTCGTCAGCCGGCAATCCGTGGGTGAAAGTCCCGCCCGACGTCGCTATGGAGCGGGCGGCGGCGCGGTGATTAGCTTAAGCAAGCCGCCAACAACGAGTTGATAATCCGCACTGCCATCCGTCGCGAAACGCCATATTGTGACGCTATCGGATGATTCTGCTGCGGTCCGATAATGGCTTGGAAATTTCGCAAATCACTTCGCTTGGTCCCCGGCCTGAAAATCAATCTTAGCAAGACTGGCTTCAGTACGTCTGTTGGAGCGCCGGGCGCGACGCTGAATTTTTGGCCCAGGTCAGAGGAAAGCGACTTTCGGTGTTCCTGGGACGGGCCTGTCATACGAAATCAAGAACCGTCCTCGGAAGCGGAAGAGCACGCTTCCTGCAAACCTTCCTGAACGCCGAAAATCGTCTTCGGGAATGGGCGCATTCATATTGCGGATTCTGCTCGGCCTGATGAGCAGATCACCGCAAAAGCGCACGTGACCCGCGGCGGAGACTGAGTTGCGGACGGCTCAGCGCCGCCCACCAAGCACCGAGCGGATGATCGCGTTCTTCACTTGAGTAATCACCGACCGCATCATCGACCGCGAAACGTCGCGGGTGATCTGCTCGCCTATCGAGCGTCCGCCGCGCGGACCACGGCCGAAAATCACGTTACCCCAGCTATTGGCCTGCGCCTGCTTCTCCTGCTCGGCAGCAGCATCGGCCGCAGCCTTCTCGGCGCCACGCTTAGCCAAAATCTCGTGCGCGGAGTGCGCGTCAACCGCATCCTCGTACTTTCCGTAGATGGGGCTAGTGTCGATCAGATTGCGGCGCTCCGCGTCCGTCAGCGGTCCGATGCGCCCACACGGCGGACGGATCAGCGTACGTTGCACGATCGACGGTTCGCCCTTGTTTTCGAGCATGGATACCAGCGCCTCGCCGACCTTCAGCTCCATGATCACGCGCTCGGTATCGAGCTCCGGATTGGGCCGGAAGGTGGAGGCCGCGGTCTTCACCGCACGCTGCTCCTGCGGCGTGAACGCACGCAACGCATGCTGAACACGATTACCAAGCTGCGCTGAAACCGCGCTCGGCACGTCCATCGGGTTCTGCGTGATGAAATACACACCGACGCCCTTCGAACGCACCAGACGCGCGATCTGCTCGATGCGGTCCATCAAGGCCTTTGGCGCGTCGTCGAACAGCAGATGCGCTTCGTCGAAGAAGAACACCAGTTTCGGCTTCGGCTGGTCGCCGACTTCCGGCAGCGTCTGCCACAGCTTGGTCAGCATCCACAGCAGGAACGTCGCGTACAGCCGCGGCTTCTCCATCAGCTTGTCGGCGGCGAACAGGTTGATGATGCCACGCCCGTCGTTGGACGTGCGGATGAAATCGTCGATGTTGAGCGCCGGTTCGCCGAAGAACTTGTCCGCGCCCTGCTCCTCCAGAACCAGCAGTCGGCGCTGGATCGCGCCGACCGAACTCGCGGCGACGTTGCCGTATTTCGCCGTCAGCTCCTTCGCACGCTCGGCGACATTGCCGATGATGGCGCGCAGATCCCTCAGGTCATACAGCGGCAGCTCTTCATCGGCGGCGACGCGGAACGCGATATTGAGAACGCCTTCCTGCACTTCGTTGAGTTCCAGCATGCGCGCCAGTAGCAGCGGGCCCATGTCGGCCACTGTGGCGCGGACCGGATGGCCCTGCTCGCCGAACACATCCCAGAAGACAGTCGGGTATGCTTTGTTCTCGTAGCCTTCGAGCCCGATTTCCTGCACCCGCTTGAGGATGAAATCCTTCGGCTCGCCCTTGGCGGCAATGCCGGACAGATCGCCTTTGATGTCGGATGCGAATACTGGCACACCAGCATCGGAGAAGCCTTCGGCCAGCACTTGCAGCGTCACCGTCTTGCCGGTGCCGGTGGCGCCCGTGATCAAGCCGTGCCTGTTGGCCAGCTTGAGGTCGAGATATTCCGGCTTGACGCTCTTGCCGACAAAAATCTTGCCGTCCTGTAGCATGACTGGCTCCTCGCAGTCCGGACCCCTTGCGGCACGCCACACCCCGCCGACTCAGGCCACCCCCATGATCTGGCCCCTCTTGGCACGGCAATGCCGGATTGCAAAGATCGGTTGCATCTGGGACATGGGGATAATGGCCCGGAAATCCATCCATTGCATCCTGCGCGTGAGTGATCCAGGCTTGCACCTTCGCGAACCGGATGGCACCCCTGCGGAAAGCACGGGAGATAAGCCCGTGACAAGGCCAGCGATTGGCGCGGATAATCCCCACATGCATCGGCACAACCGGCCGACAGGAAAGCACTTGGCATGACGGACCAGACAGAGTTGCAGACGTTGTCAGCGGAGTTTCCTGCCGCGACGCACGACGCCTGGATGGCACTGGTCGCGAAGGTCCTGAAAGGCGCCGATTTCAACAAGCGGCTCGTCACGCGCACCCTGGATGGCCTCAGCATCAACCCGCTCTATACGCGCACCGATGCGCTGCCGGGTGCGGCTTCGGCAAGCCCTGGTGAAGCCCCGTTCACGCGTGGCAACCACGGTCAGGCGATCGGCAGCGGCTGGGACATCCGTCAGTTTCACTCCCACAGCGACGCCAAGGCCGCGAATGCCGCGATCATGGAGGACCTGCAAGGCGGCGTCAGTTCGATCGCCCTGCACGTTGCCGCGCCCGGGACCTCGGGCCTGCCGGTTGACGCAATCGCCGCGGCGCTCGATGGCGTGCTGCTCGACCTCTGCCCGATTTCTCTGATCGCCGGCGAGAACGCCACCACCGCCGCCGACGCGCTCATGGCGGAATGGACGGCGCGCAAGCTCGCAGATGACACCCGTCTGGCTCAGTTCAACGACGATCCGCTGGGAACGCTGGCGCGGTCCGGCACACTCAGCCAGCCACTGGCGCAGGCGATGACGGCGGGTGTCAAGCTGATCCGTACCGCCCTGCCCTGGCCGAACACCACCGCGCTGGTCGCCGACGGCAACGCCTATCACGCGGGCGGCGCCAGCGATGCGCAGGAGCTGGCCGCGATTCTCGCCACCCTGGTGAGCTACCTCCGCGCGGCCGAAGCCGACGGCATCGGCCCGGACCAGGCTCTCCCGAAGATCGCCGTTTCAGTCGCCGCCGATGCCGACCAGTTCACGACGATCGCCAAGCTGCGCGCGCTGCGCCAGGTCATCTGGCGGATCGCGGATGCCTGTGGCGCGGGCGACGCCGCCCGCCGCGTGCCGATCACCGCCGTCACCGCCTGGCGCATGATGGCCCGGCGCGATCCGTGGACCAACATCATGCGCACCACGCTGGCCTGCTCGGGCGCGGCGTTCGGTGGCGCCAACGCCATCACCGTGCTGCCGTTCACCTACCCGCTCGGCCAGACCGACAGCTTCGCGCGCCGCGTCGCCCGCAACGTGCAGATCGTGCTTCAGGAGGAATCCAACCTCGGCCGCGTCATCGATCCAGCCGGCGGAAGCTGGTACGTCGAGAAGCTGACCAGCGATCTCGCCGAGGCGGCGTGGACGCAATTCCAGGCCATCGAGGCCAGGGGCGGCATGGCCGCAGCGCTGACGTCGGGCGCGCTCCAGGACGAGATCGCCAAGGTTGCAGCGACCCGCGCGCGCGATATCGCAACCGGGCGCATCGCGCTGACGGGCGTGTCAGCGTTCCCGAAGCTCGGCGATGACGGCATCACAACCGAGCCCTGGCCTGCCGCCCAGCAAGCCACCGCCGATCCGGCCGCGACGGTCACGCCGCTGGCGCAAGCACGGCTCGCAGAACCGTTCGAACGCCTGCGCGATGCCGCCGACGCCCACGCCGCCAGCAGCGGATCGCGGCCCACGGTATTCATCGCCAATCTCGGCGAGGTCGCGGACTACGGCGCCCGGGTCAACTGGATCCGCAATTTCCTCGCATCGGGTGGCATCGATGCCCTGATCGACGGCGAGTTCCAACGCTCCGGCGATGCCGGCGCGCGCTTCGCCGATAGCGGCAGCCGCGTGGCCTGCATCGTCTCATCCGATGCGGTTTATGCCGAACTCGGCGAAGCCACCGCGCATGCACTGAAAAGTGCCGGGGCGGAGCAGGTGATGCTGGCGGGCCGGCCGCCGGAACAGCAAGCCGACCTGAAGGAAGCTGGCGTCGATCGCTTCTGGTACGCCGGCCAGGATGCCGTCGCCGCCTTGAGCGATCTGCACAACGCTCTCGGCATCGCGCCACCGGCCTGACACCGGGCGACGTGAACGGACGACACCTCTATTCAGACGCTAGTCGGGGTTGCGCCAAAGCCGGGTTTGTCGGGACTGGATCAGCCGCCGTCATTGGCTGCGGGCGGTGCAGCGCAGCCACCAGCGCGTAGCTGATGATCATCAGCAGGAACCACGATCCGAGCTTGCCGATCGTCACCATCGACCAGCCATGCCGCTGGTTGGGATACATCCATGCCGCCGTCAGGGTGCCGATGTTCTCGGCGAACCAGATGAACAGCGCCACCAGCAGGAAACCGACCAGCAACGGCATGCGCCGATGCACCTGCCAGACCTTGAAGTACACCCAGGTGAGCCCGAACAGCAGGAGCGTGGCGGCGAACAGCGCGGCGCGGAAATCCCAGACGAAGTGGTGTCCGAAGAAGTTGACGTAGATCGCGACGGCCAGCAGTCCCAGCGCCCACAACGGCGAATGATAGGT
>JAEZBZ010000036.1 GCA_023412745.1 Pseudomonadota bacterium
AAAAAGCTCTGGGCCGAAGGGCTGAGCGCCAGTCAAATCGCAGGCCGCCTCGGCGGCGTCACTCGCAATGCCGTGATCGGCAAAGTTCACAGGCTCGGCCTATCCGGCCGGGCAACGACCTCGCGCATGAAAAGCCATCGGGCGCGTCCGCGCGCCGCGGCTGCCAACCCTGCCAAGCGCGTTGCCAAGCCGCGTTTCGGCACTGTCGGGAATCCGGCTCTGCGCGCGCTCTACAACCCGGAAGCCACTGAAGCCTATGTCCCGCCGGCAGAGGATCTCGTGATCCCGCTCGGCGAGCGCAAGACACTGCAGATGCTGACGGAGAATAGCTGCCGGTGGCCGATCGGCGACCCGCAGTCAGTGGATTTCCATTTCTGCAACCAGCACAAGGTGCCGGGCCTGCCCTACTGCGAGCACCATGCGCGCCGGGCCTTCCAGCCGCCGCAGCCCCGTCGCCGCGAGCGCGATCTGGGCGAGCCCACACTGCCAGCTGTCACCCCCACCAAGGATCCGGTGGACGCCTGAGGCGAAACCAAGCTCACGCAACACCAAGGGCCAGACCGCATCCGTGGATCTGGCCCTTGGTATCTTGGCAAAAGGAAAAACCGGAAAAGCTAGTCCAGACGGCGCTCGCCGAACACGTAACCCGCGCCACGTACGGTGCGGATCGGATCGCGCTCCTTGCCACGGATCAGCGCCTTGCGCAGGCGCCCGATGTGAACATCGACCGTGCGCTCATCCACGTAGGCATCGCGTCCCCAGACGGCATCCAGAAGCTGGGCGCGCGACAGGACGCGGCCCGAACTCTGCATCAAGAACTCCAGTAGACGATACTCGGTCGGTCCAAGTCGCACCTCGCGCGCGCCCCGCGTAACGCGATGCGCGGCGCGGTCCAGCTCGATCTCCGCCGTCTTCAGGACATCAGCCACGCGTTCCGGCGCGGCACGGCGCAGAATGGCTTTCACCCGCGCCATCAGCTCCGGCAGCGAGAACGGCTTGACGACATAGTCATCGGCACCAGTCGAGAGCCCCCGAATACGATCGCTTTCTTCGCCCCTCGCCGTCAGCATCAGGATCGGTATGGCGCGGGTTTCCGGCCGTGCCCGGAAGCGACGGCACAACTCGACCCCGGAAACAGCCGGCAGCATCCAGTCCAGCACGATCAGGTCGGGTTGTTCCTCGGCAACGATCAGCTCGGCTTCCTCGCCGGTACTGGCGTGATTGACCGAAAACCCTTCCGCTTCGAAATTGTAGCGAAGCAGCTCCGCCAGCGGCGCCTCGTCCTCCACGATCAGGACCTTGGCTTTCATTGCAAATCTCTCCACGTGGCGCTGAGAGACACCGCTCATCGCCAGCGTCATTGATGCGAAATGAGTGTTGAGCTGGTCTTGTCGCCCTTCGGGCGGTTCTCGGCGATGCTCTCACCCTTGACCAGGTAATGGACGTCCTCGGCGATGTTCGTCGTATGGTCCCCGATGCGCTCTATATTCTTTGCGCCGAACAGAAGATGCGTACACAGACCGATGTTGCGCGGGTCTTCCATCATGTAGGTCAGCAGCTCACGAAATACCGAATTGAACATGGCGTCGATCTGCTCGTCGTCACGCCAGACAGTCAGCGCCAAGTCGATGTTGCGCTCCGCATAGGCGTCGAGCACATCCTTCAGCTGCCGCAGCGCCCGCTCCACCATGTTGCGCAGGCCCGACATCAGCGGCTTGGGGTAGGGCTCCTGCGAGATCGCCAGCGCACGCTTGGCGGTATTCTTTGCAAGATCGCCGATGCGCTCGAGGTCGGACGTAATGCGCAGCGCCGCCATGATATGGCGCAGGTCGTTCGCCATCGGCTGACGCCGGGCGATCATGGTGATCACCTGCTCCTCGATATCCTTCTGGAGCTGATCGATGATCTTGTCCGACTGGATGACACCCGTCGCGAGCTGCGGATCCCGGCGTTCGAGCGCGTCAAATGATTGACCAAGGCTCGCTTCCGCCAGCCCACCCATCTGCGCGATCTTCTTATCGAGAAGCGCCAGCTCCTCCTCGTAAGAGCGGACGATATGCTCTTTCATACCTTGCTCCATTCCTGCGGGCACTCGGCCCGATCTGTCTCAATGAGCGTGTGTGCCGCGTGATCCGGCCCTAGCCGTAGCGGCCGGTAATGTAATCCTGGGTGCGGCGGTTCTGCGGATTGGTGAAGATATCCGTCGTATTGCCTTGCTCGATCAGTTCACCCAGATGGAAGAAGGCTGTACGCTGAGACACACGAGCAGCCTGCTGCATCGAGTGGGTAACGATGATGATCGTGTAGTTCTCGCGCAGCTCGTCGATCAGTTCCTCGATGCGCGCTGTGGCGATCGGGTCGAGTGCCGAGCACGGCTCGTCCATCAGAATGACTTCGGGTGATACCGCGATCGCACGCGCGATGCACAGGCGCTGCTGCTGGCCACCGGAAAGACCGGTGCCGGCCTCGTTCAGACGATCCTTCACCTCGTCCCACAGGCTCGCCTTGCGCAGACTGGTCTCGACGATCTCGGCGAGATCGGTCTTTGACGACGCCAGGCCGTGGATGCGCGGACCGTAGGCCACGTTCTCAAAAATCGTCTTCGGGAACGGATTCGGCTTCTGGAACACCATGCCGACGCGCGCGCGCAGTTCGACGACATCCAGGTTGGCGTCGTAGATGCTGCGGCCATCCAGCAGAATAGTGCCGGCCACGCGCGATCCCTCGATAGTATCGTTCATGCGGTTGAAGCAGCGCAGAAACGTCGACTTTCCGCAGCCGGACGGACCGATGAAGGCGGTTACCGAGCGGCTCGGGATATCAATGGTCACTGACTTCAGCGCCTGCTTCTCTCCGTAGAACACGGAGACTTCACGCGCCTGGACCTTGATCTCATTGGTTGGGTTCACAATGCTCATCGCGCCAGAAGCGTCGGCTGCGACGGGAGAAACGTCAAGCATGCT
>JAEZBZ010000087.1 GCA_023412745.1 Pseudomonadota bacterium
CGTCCTTGAAGTGCTGGATCAAGGTCCCGGGTTCCGGACCTTCGTAGAGCACCTTGGCCTTACCCTCATAAATGCGACGGCGCCTGTTCATCTGCGAATGACCTCTGAAAAGCAAAATCGTGCGAGCTTTGGGCATGAAGGGGACGGTTTGACATCCGAAAATCGGGGCCGATCTATCCAATCTCAGTGCAGCGTGCCGACACCTCGGCACGGCGTGGCGGGAGAACCGGAACCCGATGAAAGATCTCGCCGGACACTAGCCGAACGCGGGGGGAGAAACAATCTCATCTCCAGGTCCCGTTGCCGCGTGGCTAATACGACGCGCCAGCCATTGATCGGGCGGCTATCTGCGTTTAAGGCTCGGCAAGGTTGCGAGGCTTTCGGTCGGCAATATTTGGAGAAGTTGTCGCCGATTATGTTGTTTTTATGGGAATTATGGAGGGAACCGGATGACGACTTTCGATGAACGCCAGAAAGGTTTTGAGAAAAAATTCGCGCACGACCAGGATTTGAAGTTTCGCGCTGAATCGCGCCGCAACAAAATGCTCGGCGAATGGGCGGCCGCCAAGCTTGGAATCGCGGGGGATGGCGTGGAAGACTACGTCAAAGCTGTCCGGAAGGCAGATCTCGCGACTAAAGGTGATGATGATGTCTTCCAAAAGCTGCGTGAAGACTTCAACGCCAAGGGCGTGACTATATCGGATACTGAAATCCGCGAAACGATGGCGTCCTTCCTCGCGGAGGCCGTCAACCAGATCGAATCGGCGCCAAAAGCGTGAGGCAACCTTAATCGAGCATAGCTCTCAGGAGGGCTTATCTCCTGGGGGCAACACCTCGAGGATGGCCGATCCATCCAGCTCGCTCTTGCCCTGCGCGGCGAGCATCCTGAACAGCGTTAACGCCTGGGTCGCCATCGGCATGGCCAGATGGCGGCCCCGCGCGGCCTCGTTCAGCATTTCGAGATCCTTCAGAACCTGGCGCGCGTAGCCCGATGGCGTCCAGTCGCGGGCGATCATGCGCTTGAGCAGCACCGGCAGCAGGTTCGATCCCGCGTGTCCGCTGGCCAGCGCCTGGGGAATGCGGCTGGCCTCGATGCCATACGTTTCTGCGACTCGCAGCGCCTCCGCGATGACGCAGTAGTTGGTCAGTACCAGCGTCTGATTGACGAGCTTCGTCGCCTGCCCTGCCCCGACCTTGCCCATGTGTGTGAAGGCGCCGAGATGCTGCATCACCGGCGTCACCTTGGCGATGGCGTCGTCGTCACCGCCGGCCATGATTGCCAGTGTGCCGGCCTCCGCCGCGCCCGGGCCGCCGGACACCGGCGCATCGATGAAGCTCATGCCGTGCCGCTGCAGCACGTCCGCCAGCCGCCGCGTCGTTTCGATCTCGGCCGTCGAGTGATCGACGAAGACCTTGCCGGCGATGGTTTTAGCGGACGCCACGCCGCCGCTTCCCTCGATCACGTCGGCAAGCGCGGCGGTGGTGGTGACGCAGGCGAGTACGATATCGGCGGCGTCAGCGACTGTGGCCGGTGATGCGGCAGCTTCGACACCAAGCGCCTCGGCAGCGGCGACTTTCTCCGGCACGACGTCGCAGCCGATGACGCGATGCCCCGTCGCTTTCAGGCGTCGGACGAATCCCGTGCCCATCAAGCCGAGACCGATAAATCCAACCACGGCTGCAGCCATCGTTTCACTCCCAGTTTTGTCTTTGATTTCGTTGAGGGCAATTAATCCACCGCTCGTTGCCCGATCGCAAGGTTTTCCAGAGGTCTGATGCCCGCGTGCGCTCGCCATCGGACGTACTCGGCGTGTAAGAGTCTCCGGTAAGGCATTGCCATGCAGCGCGCGTGCAGTCGGCTGTCACGGAGGGGAATTGCGATGGGCATGATCAAAAGCTGCGCCGTGGCGCTAACCGCGGTGATATTGAGCGGTACGGGCGCCTTCGCGGCCTGCCCGAGCAATCCCGATGCGCTGGGCGTGGCGCGCACGGTGGAAATCGATACCACCGGCGGCCCGGGCTTTGGCTTCGAGCAATATAAGGTGCACGACTTCCTTGAGAACAAGGAAGTGGTGTTCACGTTCGATGACGGTCCGTGGCCGAACAATACGCGTGCCGTACTGGATGCGCTGGATCACCATTGCACCAAAGGCACGTTCTTCATCATCGGCAAGCACGCACTATGGCACCCGGATATTCTGAAGGACATTGCGCAGCGCGGCCATACCGTCGGCAGCCATACCTGGTCACACGCCAACCTGAGCCGGGCCAAGCCGGACAAGGCCAAGGAAGAAATCGAAAAGGGGCTGAGCGCGGTCAAGCTCGGCCTTGGCAGCGAACCCGCTCCGTTCTTTCGCTTCCCGTTCCTGCAGGATCCCAAGGCGCAGGTCGAATATCTTGGCACGCGCAACATCGCCATCTTCTCGCATGACGTCGACAGCTTCGACTTCAAGTTCCGCAAACCGGAGGATGTCGTGAAGTCGGTGATGACCAAGCTCGACAAGAAGGGCAAGGGCATCATCCTCATGCACGACTTCCAGAAGTCGACGGCTGGCGCGATGGCGATGCTGCTCAACGAGCTGAAAGCCAAGGGCTACAAGGTCGTGCATCTGACCGCGGCCGCACCTGCGCAAACGCTGCCGGAGTGGGATGAAGTGGCTGCGAAAGAAATCAAGGGGCCGGTGGTCAGCGGTCGCCCGACCTCCAGCGTCGTACGCACCATCAGCACGACGAAGTAAGCCCTTGCCGCGATGGCGCGCGCCCCTTGGATGGTTCAGCGGGATGCGCGCCGTTGTGGCCTATTTTGCTTAGCTTGCTGCAGCGCCACCCAGCGCCTGCAGCTCGGCAGCGTCAGTTTGCAGCGAATGCGGATACCCGGCAGGGTGCGCGAGGTTGATGTGGCTGCCAGTTCGGTGACAGTACGATCGCCGCGCAGGTCGTAGGCGGCTCGCCGGATCAGATCCGCAGCAGTCATGGCGGCCATGAACGGATTCGCAGTCAGCACCTCTGGGCTGAGGATCTGGATTAGGGGTGTCGCTTCGGTGGCACGCAGAACCCGCACTGCACCATTGGCGCCGAGCAGAAACGCCAACCGCAGATTGGCTGAGGTCGCGGGAAATCCGTTATCGGCCAAAAAGGCCGCGTTCTCGCTGGTGTAGATGTGGGCGGCGCGGCGCGCGAATGCGCGATCGGTGCGCTTGGCGAGGATCTGGTGATCCGGCAGGCCATCGATCTCGTCCGCGAAATGCCGCCGTGCAATGTCCAGGAACGTGGATTCGATGAACTGAAAGGGGCCGGTCGCGGTGGAGCGCGGATTGCGGGCGTCGTCGTTACCGCTGGATTCGGCGATCATTAGGCGATCGAGAAACACGTCCGCCGACAGATAAGGCCCCTCCGCTTGCGTCGGCGGGGCGGCGGCGTCGGTCGCGTTCGCAGGCGCAAACGTCAGATCGCCGATGAGCGTAAGAGCCCCTACGACTGCGGTGCAACATGCCAATCGCCATCGACCGGCCGGCGCGTGCTCCAGGCCGGGCAATAGGGTCGTGCGCGCAGTCATCCTTACTCCAGGGCTGCAGATTTACGTCCTCAGAGGAAAGCAACGTTGCGCATAGCACGAAAGTTCCGTCCTCCGCGCAAGACGTGGGTGGTGCGTGCATTGCAGGACCAGAAAGCCGGACGCCGGGGGTCAACGTCAGTTGCGGCGATGTCCGCTCGACCCGCCGTCTTCCGCCGAGCGGCGCAGCGCCGTTTCCAGCGTGAACTCCACCCGCCGGTCGAGCTGATAGAGCGCCTCGCGACTGAAGCGGCTACGGTCGACACCCTGGAACGGCTCGCTGCGGCCCTTGGGCGACAACGCGAATGTCCCCCGATAGCCGTTGTCACGCAGGTATGCGGCGACGGCTTCGAGCCGGCGGCGCGAAAGATCTAGATTGAACGAATCGCTGCCGCGCTCATCCGCATGGCCGGTCATCGACAGCCGCTCGGGATTCTTGAGCTTGATGTACTCAAGCAGCAGCGCTGCCGCGTCCTGGCCTTCTGCCGTGAACGTGGCCTCGCCATAGACGAACTGAATCGGCACGGGAACCGCGACCGGAACGGGCGCCGGCTGGGCAACAGCGGGCGCAACGGGTTTTGCGGCTGCCGGCGGCGTCGGTGTAGCCACAATGGCTGTTTGAGCTGCCCGCGGGGCTGGCTGGGCTGGCACGGACCCGGCAGAGCCAGCAGTGGGCGAATTCGGGGCGGCCTGCGTGGCAGGCGTGACGGTCGCCGACGGCGGCGTTGCGGGCTGGTCCGTCGCTTGCGGCGTTGCCGGTTCGGAAACACGCTGGGTCGGCTGGGCGCGCGCCTCGGCGACCATCTTCTCCAGGTTCTGCATCATGCTGCGCGTCGCCTCCTCGGCGGAAGCCTTCGGGGCGGCAGCAGGTGCGGAAGCTGCCGGTGCGGCGGTGGGTGCACTCGCCTGCGGCGCGGCAGCTTGCGGCTCCTGCAATGCCAGACGAGTTAACGCCGATCGTGGCGCGGCGTTCGGGGCGGGCGTTGCGCTGGCCACTGCGACTGGTTTCGGCGCTTCCGTGGTCGTCGACAGGCTGAGCGCCGGGCTTTTCGAGTTGAACTTGTGATCGGACATCAGTGTCCACTCGCCATTGGAGTCGGCTTTGGTGGACCCGATGATGACGCCATCGGCGGTGATGGAGACGAACGTGTTGGGAGGTGCGGTGCCGGCAAAAATCGACCAGCCGCCATCGGGCTCGACGCGGGCGACGTCGAATTGCGGTTTGTCCGGGGCGGCGGTGCGCGGTGCGAGCGCGCTCAGGTCCGGCAGGCCTGGCTTGGCGGCTGGCTGTTCCAGCGCGACCGGGGTTGCCGGTGCGGCGGCCTCGGGCGCTTTGTCCTCGGAAGGCGGCGCCATCAGGAGAACCGGCGACCACACCCAGGTTGCAGCGGCGACCGGAACGGTCAGGAGCACGAGCGCTATGATGAGGCTACGTCGGAACATGGCAAAATGCCTCTACTCGCATCGAGCGTTTGCAGGCCAACGCCCCGGCCAAAGCGGTGTTCCGCCCTGTCGTGACGGAGTCGGGTTTCACTGTGCCGGGTTTCTTGGGCCCGATCCGAACTGACTTGAGGACACGGAACGGCGTTCTTGAAGCAAGCGCAAGGCTTGGGCACGAAATCGGGCGGCCGGAACAATCGATCGTCTGCGCCGGGACGCTCCGCTTCCCGATCAATGAACGCGCGCACAGATCAACCAGGAAACATGGGCTATCCAAGTCGAATGCGATGCAATTGGCAAGTATTTCCATGCGATGCCGGCCGAAACAGTCGATCATTCTCTAGACTGATGTCCGGGTGACCTGCTGGACCTGGTGACGGCCCATCGGCGTTTCAGTGCGCTGGGTTCTGCAGCCTCATTTCGGCAAACGGTGCCATGCGGCCTGGATGATGCGTTCCGCACCCTCGGTCAGCGGATAGGCTCCGATCTCGGACACCGGCACGAAGCGGGCTGCCCGGCAATCGCTGGCGGCAATGGGCTCGCCGCCGGCCCAGCGTCCGAAGAACACCGCAAGAACGTAGTGGGCCGCCAGATCCCCGGCACTGTCGCGTATGATGACGTCATGCACGTCAGCGATGCCAATAATCTCGACGACGACGTCGGTCTCCTCCGCCACCTCGCGGATCGCAGCCGCGCGCGCCGTTTCGCCCGGCTCGATATGACCTCCGGGCAGGCTCCACAGCCCGCTCACCGGCGGCTTGCCGCGCTCGACCAGCAGCACGCGATCGCCGCGGAAGATGGCGGCGCTGGCAGCCGCGCGCGGCCATACGGCGCGGATGGGCTTTGTGTCGTTCGCCGCACTCACGCTGCGATCCTCCCTTATCAGCGATGCCGAAAAGACGTTAATTGCGGGGTTGCGGGGCGTCGAGTGGCGATCGATAAACGCCGTCGATGCGTGCGCCGCCGCGCCGCCTATAGCCGGGAGTCACATCAACGTCATGAAGCTGTTTGTCGGTCTCGGCAATATGGGCGATAAATATGCTCGCAATCGCCACAACGTTGGGTTTATGGCAGTCGAGCGCATCGCGGCAGAGCACGGCTTTTCGCCGTGGCGTCGGCGCTTTCAGGGCGAAACCGCCGAAGGCAGCATCAACGGTGAACGCGTAATGCTGCTGAAGCCGCACACCTATATGAACGAAAGCGGCCGCTCGGTCGGAGAAGCCATGCGGTTTCTCAAGCTGGAGCTGGATGACCTCGTCGTCTTCCATGACGAGTTGGACCTGCTGCCCGGCAAGCTCAAGGCCAAGAGCGGCGGCGGCAATGCCGGCCACAACGGCTTGCGTTCGATCAGCGCCCACCTTGGCAACGATTATTTGCGCGTGCGCATCGGCATCGGGCATCCCGGTACCAAGGATGCGGTGGCGCACTATGTGCTGCACGACTTCGCCAAAGCCGACCAGGACTGGTTGGAGCCGCTGCTCGACGCCATGGCCAAGGCCGCTGGCCGGCTGGCGCGGAATGATCAGTCACGGTTCCTGAGCGAGGTCGCGCGCGTCACCCAAGCCGAGCCGGACAAGACGGCAGCCCCCGCGCCGGAACCGAAAGCCGCCCCTGCCACTCCCCGGCCAGCCGGCCGTCATCCTGCGGGCGAACGCATGGGCAAGCGGCAGTCGGCTTTGGCGGAAAACCTGAAGAAGTGGTTGGCGGGGCGCACGAAATCGTGAAACGGTTGCCCGCGCGTTAACGGGATACCGATGGCACCCGTCTTGCTACCTGGACCCTGACTGTCCGAATTTGGGTCGTCCGTGCGCGGGATGATGCGGAAATGATCAATGTCATGAACGGAATGGACGGGGCACTGTATCGGTCGATCATGCGGCACCAGGCGGGCGCCGTCACCGTGATCGCCGTCGGTTCGCCGGGCGAACGCACCGGATTGACCGCCACGGCCGTATGCTCGCTGTCGGATGATCCGCCCACCATTCTCGCTTGCATCAAGCGTACCGCCAGCGCTCACGACGAAATCGGCCGCGTCCGCTCGTTCAGCGTCAACCTGCTCGCCACCGACCAGCAGGAAGTCGCCGCCCGCTTTTCCGGCAAGACCGGCCACCGCGGCGAGGACCGCTTCACCGACGCCTGGACCACGCTTGCCTCCGGCGCGCCTGTGCTGGAAGGGGCGCTTGCAAGCCTGGATTGCCGGCTGCAGGAACAGCACAGCTTCGCCACCCACACCATCTTCATCGGTCGTGTACTCGATGGCCGGGTGCGTGCAGAAGCCGAGCCGTTGTTGTACTTTCGCGGCGATTACTGGGATCTGATCAATCGATAAGCTGGCCCCGAAGCCTGCGAGGAGGACGAATGCAGCTTGGCATGGTTGGTCTGGGCCGCATGGGGGCCAACATCGTCAGGCGGCTGATGCAGCGCGGACATGCCTGCGTGGTGTGGGACCGCGATTCCGCACCGGGCGAGAAGCTTGCTGCTGAAGGTGCGACGGCCACAGGCGACCTTAGCCAACTGGTGGCAGCGCTCGCGGCTCCCCGCGCGGTGTGGGTCATGCTGCCGGCCGGCAAGGCTACCCAGGACGCCATCGACCAGCTTTCAGCCTTGCTTTCCCCCGGCGACACCATCATCGATGGTGGCAATACCTTTTGGAAGGACGATGTCGCCCGCGCCCGCATACTACGCGAAAAGGGCCTGACCTATCTCGATGTCGGCACGTCCGGCGGCGTCTGGGGCCTGGAGCGCGGCTACTGCCTGATGATCGGCGGTGACAAGACCGTGGTCGAGCGGCTTGATCCGATTTTCGCGGCGCTCGCTCCAGGACTTGGCAGCATCGAGCGTACGCCTGGCCGCGAAGCCCGAGATCCGCGTGCCGAACACGGCTATCTGCACGCCGGGCCGAACGGGGCCGGCCACTTCGTCAAGATGATCCACAATGGCATCGAGTACGGCATGATGCAGGCGATGGCGGAAGGTTTCGACATCCTGCGCCATGCCGGATCGGAGCGTCTGCCGGAAGATCTGCGGCTCGATCTCAACGTCGCTGACATCGCCGAGGTGTGGCGGCGTGGCAGTGTCGTGACGTCGTGGCTGCTCGATCTCACCGCGACGGCGCTGGCCGCTGACCCCGAGCTTGCGGAATTTTCCGGCCATGTAGATGATTCCGGTGAAGGCCGCTGGACGGTGCAGGCGGCCATCGAGGAAGCGGTGCCGGCCGAAGTACTGACGTCGGCGCTCTATACGCGTTTCCGCTCGCGGCAGGATCACACGTTCGCCGAGAAGGTGCTGTCGGCCATGCGCAAGGGTTTTGGCGGCCACGTGGAGCCGGTTAAGAAGGGCTGAGCAGATGAGCGACGACGCCTTTCAGCACCTGCCCTCCGCCATT
>JAEZBZ010000095.1 GCA_023412745.1 Pseudomonadota bacterium
GATGGTGAGCGTGCCCTCGTTGAACGGGGGCAGGAACACGCGCGGCAGCGCGACGGCTGCAGCAATCGCAAGGACGACGGAGGCGAGCACCCCGGTCATCAAAGTGCGGGGATGTAAGAACGCCCATGCGAGCACCCGACGATTGACGGCCTTTAGGGCACGAACGAGCGGCCCCTCGCGCTCGTCGAGCCGCTTCAAGCTGGGCAACATGTAATACGCCATCACCGGGGTCAGCGTGATGGAGACGACAAGGCTCGCGAGTATCGAGATGATGTAGGCTTGGCCGAGCGGGGCGAACAGGCGGCCCTCGATGCCCGACAGTGCGAATAGGGGCACGAACACGAGCACGATGATCATCGTCGCGTAGACGATGCCGGAACGGACTTCCTGACTGGCCGAGACGACAACGTTGAATGTCGAGCGGGGATTGCCATGCTCGCGGTTTTCGCGCAGACGCCGGAAGATGTTCTCCACGTCCACGACAGCGTCGTCGACGAGTTCGCCAATCGCGATCGCGAGACCTCCGAGCGTCATGGTGTTGATCGACAAGCCGAGGGCATAGAAGACGATCGCGGTCACCAGCATCGAGACTGGGATCGCGGTCAGCGAGATAATTGTTGTGCGGAGGTTCAACAGAAAGAGAAACAGGACGATCGCAACCACCACGATCGCTTCCAGGAGCACCTTCTCGACGTTGCCTATCGAGGTCTCGATGAATTTGGCCTGACGGAAGACGACGGTATCAACCTTGACGCCTTTCGCCATCGTCTGGTTGAGGTCGGCCATTGCGCTTTCAATCTCGCGCGAGAGGCGGACGGTATCGATTCCGGGCTGTTTTTCGACCGATACGATGACGGCTGGAGCTCCCATGAAGCCGGCTTCGCCGCGCTTCAGCTTCGCGGCATAGCTCACCGTCGCCACTTGATGCAGATAGACAGAGTCACCAGCCTCGGTGCGGACAACGATGTTGCACAGATCTTCGAGCTTCAGGGTGCGGCCGACATTGCGCACAAGGAACTCTCGGCTGTACTGGTCAGCGAATCCCCCACCCGTGTTGGTCCCGAACTGTTGCAGCGCGCGCTCGAGTTCGGCGAGCGAAACGTTGAGGGTGCGCATTGCGGGCATGTTCGGCGACACGCGGTATTGACGCACCTCGCCGCCGATGGGGATCACCTGGGCGACGCCTGCGATCGTGAGCAACCTCGGTCTCACGACGAAGTCCGCAATCTCACGCATCTCCATCGGACTCGCGGACGCGCTGGTCAGTGCGAACATCAAGATCTGGCCCATGATCGAGTTGATGGGGCCCATCTGCGGAACGACATTGGCCGGCAATTGCGGCTGCACCAGCGCGAGGCGCTCCGCGATCTGCTGGCGGTTTCGGTAGATGTCGGTTCCCCAATCGAATTCGACATAGGTAACAGACAGGCCCACACCGGATACCGAGCGCACGCGTGTCACACCCGGAAGGCCATTCATCTGAGTCTCGATCGGAAATGAGACGAGCTGCTCGACCTCGGCTGGCGCCAACCCTTCGGCCTCCGTCATGATCGTGACAGTCGGGCGATTGAGATCGGGAAACACATCGATCGGCAACCGTACTGCCGTGAAGGCGCCGTAGATCACGAGCACGGCGGCGATGGCGATGACCAGCAGCCGGTTGCGGAGGGAACGAGTGACGAGGAACGTGAACATCGCCCGTCACCTGATCTGATTGAGGAGTTCTGCGCCTTGCGTGACGATACGGCGTCCCGGCTCCACGCCTGCCACGATTAGCACATGGACCCCGTCGAGCGGGTCGACCCGCACCTCGCGCGGCACGAAACGCTCGGCATTCGAATGTTCGAACACGAGCGACTGGCCGTTGCTGCCGCGTAGCACGGCCTCTCTCGGCACCACGATGCCGCGCCGCACGTTGGCGATTGCAGCGAGAACGGTCAGGAACTGACCGGCGCGCAAGCCGGTCGAACCCTCCGCAATAGAGAAGTGCACAGGGACTGCCTGGTTGCGATCGGCAAAACCGGTTCCGACATGGGCAAGGCTTAAGGTCCGGCCGTCGGGAAGCTGCGCGCGGGCCATACCCTCGAGGGGCTGTGCGTCGTAGCTCAACGCCTCGATCCAAAGTTGCTCCGGATCGATGATGTGGAAGATCACGGCATTCGGTTCGGCCATTTGGCCCGCAACCGCATTTGCCGCGGCAAGAACCCCGTCGACGGGAGCCACGAGCGCCTCGGGCTCCAGTGTGGCGCGATCGAGGTCGGCACGGCGCTTCGTCAGGCCTTTGAGCTCGAGTTCGGCGTCCTCCAGCTGGCTCTGGGCGATGACCTGCTGGATGGTCCGCAGACGCTCCACCCTCCGCGTGACAATTGAGATCTGTTGGTCGAGTTCGCGCCCCTGCTGAGACTGGCTAGTGGCGTCGGCGAGCGGCAGTGGCGGACGCACATAGGCGAGGATGTCACCGACTTTCACGGGCGTACCCAGCGGCTTGAATCCCCCATCGGGCGGAAACAAGCGCCCGCCTACGGAAGCCTGGACGAGACCGCTCGCGTTGGGGCTTGGCACAATTCTACCCGGCAGCTCGACGACGCCCCGGTGCTCGCGTTCCTCCGTAAAGACAGTGCGCAGCCCCAAGATGCGCTGCGTCGGTTTCGGTACGAAAAGGCTGCCATCGGGAAAGCGTTGGGCGATGTCCCGGCTTGCTGTCCCGCCGTCGGCGAAGGCAGGGCTTGCAGCGATGATTCCGAACGCCAAGATTGCGATCAAGGCGGCCGACGCTTTGGGGACGCCGCGGGGCCCGACGAAGCGCATAGTCACGGCCCCAGCAAGGAAAGCCAGCACCAAATAGAGCCAGGTCGAACCTGAGGTTTCCGCCAGGCGGCGCTGGACATCACGAGCAAAGGCGGGGCTGCCAATCCAGGAAGATGTCGAGGGGCGCTCAACCGCGCTGGCAGCATCCGGTATGGTTAGTGTGGTGGCGAAGATATCGACGATGCCTTGTGCTGTGACCGTGATTGCAAGGTCGTAGTTGCCGGGTTTGGCCAGAAACGAAGCTTGCACGGAATAGCTTCCCGGTTCTTTCGCGATGGGCAGCGGCTTGAGCACACCGGCCGGTGTATCAATCTCAATCTCGGCACCATCGATCGGCTGGTTGGTGCGGAACTGATCGAGATGGAGCGCGAGCAACGTCTCGCGTGCGATCACGACGACCTCGAAATCGGCCGAAGACGCCTCCGCGCGCGGCGCGATCGTTTTCGACACGGGCGGCGGCGGAGCCCCGTGATCATGCCCTTCGTGAGCTTGGGCGGCAGGTTTCGCCCACAGCGCGAATGCCAACGCGAATGGAGCCATGAAAAGGCTGGCGTTGCCTGAACGCATAGTGCCTCGCGCAATAGATTGATCCCAAGGAGAAGGTAGTTAGGGCAGTGTCACTGCGCGTTGCGACTGCGTAACAAATTGTTTCAATCTGGGCTTTCCGCTCCCGATCACTCGGCCGCGAGGCCGTGACTTTGCTGCGTCGAATGAGGAACAGATCGAAAGGATGGCGATGGCCAACTGCCATTCGTCAAACTGGGCGTTCAAGCCGCTTCGGCGCAGTTGCGACGCGTCTAGAGCGGAGCTCGCTTCGCTCAACTCCGTGTCGCGCGAGCGGAAGTGTGACGACAGCGCTCAATCCGCCTTCGGCACGTTTGCGGAGGGACAGTGTACCACCATCGGCGTCGATGTTGGTCTTGGCGATCGTCAGGCCTAGACCGACCCCGCCGCTGGTCCGATTGCGCGAACCCTCTAGCCTGACGAATGGCTCTAGGACCACCTCAACCTTGTCTGCTGGAATGCCTGGCCCATTGTCGGCAATATCGACAACCGCACGGCCGTCGTCGCATCTGGCAGTCACTACTACCGCGCTTCCAAAGCGTACTGCATTGTCGACGAGGTTCGTCATCGCGCGCTTGAGGCTGAGGTGGCGCCCCATGACGATCAACGGTTCGATGGCATCGAGGACCGCATCATGTCCACCATCGCGGGCGTCGTCGACAACAGTTTCGAGCAGGGATACCAGATCGAGCGGCCGAACGATTTCACTCTTTTCGGCTCCGCGCAAATAGGAAAGGGTCGACTCGATCATTGCCTCCATCTCGGCCAGATCCGCTTGCATCGACAGCTGCAGGTCCGACTCGCCAGCATCCGCCAGGCGAAGCTTAAGTCGCGTCAGCGGCGTGCGCAGGTCATGCGACACGGCGGCCAACGCCTGGGTCCGGCGCCTCACCAGCTCCGAAATCCGCGTGCGCATGTCGTTGAATGCCGACGCCAGCTGCCGGACCTCGAGTGGCCCACTCTCGGGGATGCGCGATTGTGGCTCATCGGGCGACAGCGATGACACCGCTGCCGACATCACCCGCAGTGGCCGCGTGAGCCAGCGCGCGACGAGGAGCGACAGCAGGATGACGCCCACAGCCATGATAGTCGTCGACAGCAGTGTGCCGTGGCCGCCATGTCCGCTGCGCGAGCCGGTGAACAGGCCGACGTTCAGCCACGTCGCATCGGGCAAGCGGATCGAGATGAGTGCGCGATGCGGATCATCCGTTGTGCCGACGGCGATACCCTCTGCGTCGAGATCGACGGCGCTTGTGCGGATGCGCTGAACGACACCTTGCCACTGCTCCACGCCCGGACCGCCCGCCGTCGCGCCCCGGGTTCTATTCCAATGTGCTTCCAGCGGTCCGCTCGACAGATCATGAGCCAACGACTCACGCTGGCTTTCAGGAACTGCTACGACACTCCGCTTGATGGTCAGAATGCGTTCAGCGAGACGCGCTTCGTCTGCCAATCCAAGCTCACGGTCCAAGGCTTGTTCGTAACTCCAGATGCTCAGTACGTGAACCAGTGAGATTCCGAGTAGTAAAACAAGAATGAGCCGGGTTACGAGGGTGTCCAAGGATCGCTTCATGAGCGGGTCACGGTGGGAACGAACATGTAGCCGGTCCCTCTGATCGTCTTGATCATCTCTTGTCCATTCTCGCTCGTGTCCAGCTTCTTGCGCAAGCGGCTGACCTGAATGTCGATGGCGCGGTCGTAGCCGGTCGCCACGCGGTTTTTGGCGCTATCCATCAGCTGGTCGCGTGACAGAACGCGCTGTGGGAAGTCCAGGAACGTCAAAAGGAGATCGTACTCGCCTGTCGACAAGTCAACGATGATGCCGCCTGGATTGGTCAACTCGCGGCGGCGCGTGTCCAGAACCCAGCCATTGAACATGAAGTGATGGCCGCCGCGACCCACGACTTCGCCGCTTCCGGCCTGAGCCCGCCTTAGCACGGCGTTGATCCGAGCCAGTAGCTCACGCGGATTGAACGGCTTGGGGAGGTAATCGTCCGCTCCGACCTCAAGGCCCACGATACGGTCAGTGTCGGAGCCGAGAGCCGTCACCATAATGATAGGCAACTGAGGGAAGCGAGCGCGCAGCCCGCGGCAGAGGTCGAGGCCGTTCCCTCCCGGCAGCATGATGTCCAGAATGACCAAGTCGATTTCTGCAGTCTCGAGCACCTGCCACAGCTCGCGGCCATCTCGAGCCACGGAAACGCGATGGC
>JAEZBZ010000202.1 GCA_023412745.1 Pseudomonadota bacterium
GAGTATACGGCCTGGGTCGAGAAGAACGAAAAGATCCATTACGAGCTGATGAAGGAAGCCGGCTTCCTCGCGGCAAAGAAATAACGAGATCCCAGCAGGCCGGCGCGCGTATGCCGGCCTGCTGGAAGTGCAATTGATTGGATCGCGCGATCGCGCCACCTGTGAGGCAGCCTCTCATGCACGGCAACGAAAATCCGGAAGACGAACCCCGCCTCGTCTCCAATCGGACCATGGAAATAGCGGTTTCCGTTTTCTTTCTGATTATGGCGGCAATTGTCATCTACGACAGCAATCGCCTCGGCTTCCACTGGCAGGAAAACGAAGGACCGGCGTCGGGTTACTTCCCGTTCTATATCGCGCTCCTCATGAGCATCGCGAGCGTCGTCAATCTCGTGAACGCCATCCTGGGTAAGACTGAAGGCGCAGCCGACACGTTCGTCACCGCTCCTGCCTTCAAGCGTGTTCTCGCCGTCCTCATTCCTGCGATCGGCTACGTTGCCGTGATGCAGTACATCGGCATCTACGTTTCGTCGGCGATTTTCATCTTCGGCTTCATGATCATATTGGGACGCGAGCCAGTGCTTAAGGCGATCGCGGTGGCTGTCGGCATTCCGTTCGCGTTGTTTATGATGTTCGAGATCTGGTTTCTTGTACCGCTGCCCAAGGGCCCACTAGAGGCCATGCTGGGTTACTGAACCCGCGCAGCGTTCCCTCAAACTCGGTTCGTCCTTCGCGGTCGGGCCGAGTTTTTTCGTGCCGCAATCTCCATCGTCATCGCGCGTAGCATCATCACCTCCGCACGGCCCATCGGCCTGGGCGCGCAAGCGACTGCGGCATTGCCGTACGAAACGGCGTATACCCCAAACGCAAATGAGCCCAGGATCATCCCCCGGGCTCACGCATTTAGTCCTCAATGTCGGTCGTTTCACCGGTTTTAGGCATGCCCAGCATCGTGCCGCCCAGTCTTGCGCTTCATGATGATCCAGCCGGCCAGCAACACCAAGCCGGCACCAATCACCTCGAACAGGCGCGCAACGCCTTTCGGTGTCAGGTGCAGAGCTTGAGCCACGGCGTTGATTGTCGGCGCCAATACTGGTTCCGTGGCCAGCAACTCGCCCGAGATCCAACCCAACAAGGCCGCACCCGCCCAGATCAGGACGGGGAAACGCGCCAGTAGCGCAACAATCAGCGTCGAACCACCAATGACCAGCGGAATGCTCAGCGCCAATCCGAAAATGATCAGACTGGTATTGCCGCCAGCCGCTGCCGCGATCGCGAGCATATTGTCAAGGCTCATGACGAGATCGGCAATCGCCACGATCCGGACGGCCTCCCAAAGGCTATTTCCGCTTTTTACATTCTCTTCGTCGCAAGCATCGGCCGTCAGAAGTTTTATCGCGATCCAGAACAGCAGAAAGGCGCCGATCAGCTTCAAATAATGAATTTCGAGCAGATGCTGAATTATGATCGTGAAGAATATACGCAGGAGCACCGCCACACCGGCGCCGAGGATAATGCCCATCATGCGCTGCTTCGGCGGAAGCGAGCGGCATGCGAGTGCGATCACGACGGCATTGTCACCAGCCAGAACGATATCAATGCCAACGATGCGCAGTATGTTGACGATCAGCTCGGTATCGAAACCGAAAACCCCTTGAAGCCAACCCGCGACCTGATCCCCGGCCGCCCCGGCCGCCACCAGTAATTCCATTCCGTGCGTCTCCCCGAATGCCTATTTTCAATACGATCTTATCCGGCTCCCTAGCCAGTGCCGGGCATCTGCCGCTTGAGCACGCGGTTGAGAGAGCGAAAGCGCTGGCTATGCCGCGTTGCGGCGGCGAATGATTCTCGACACATCTCACCGATGTGGCATATTGTATTTGGCATGCCAAAGTGGCGCGGCCGTGTGGAGTGCCCACAACCATGTTGCAACGGATCGGACTTTGGCCCCTCGGAAGGCGGCATGGCAGGTAGCTCGGGACGATGTTGACCGCATCACAGCGCGAAGCATTGCTGACTTCAAGAGCTTTGCCGAAGACCTCGTCGAATTCCTTTAGGGGTGATGCTGGAAGGCTAAGTAGCAGCACAGGAGGACATCCTGATGAATCTGCATGAATTCCAAGCCAAGGAGCTTCTGACCCATTGCGGCATTCAAATTCCGCATGGCCGCCTCGCCGATAGCGCCGAGCAGGCGAAGCGCGTTGCCCAGCGACTCGGCGCAGGTCCTTTCGTGATCAAGGCCCAGATACACGCCGGTGATCGGGCTGCGAATGGCGGCGTCCGCATTGCGAAGGATGTGGCCGGAACCGGCCGTTTTGCTCAAGCCATGCTCGGCCAGACGCTGGTGACCAGCCAGACCGGCTCACGCGGCCAGCGCGTGCGATGGGTGTATGTCGAGCAAGCAGTCCGTTACGTACAAAGCATCTACTGTGCCGTTGTGGTGGATGCCGCGCGCGGCGAGCTCGTGCTGCTGACCGCTCGCAACGAGGATGCAACCGGCGCGGAGCCCGTACGCCGGCGATCCGACGTTGTCCACACGCCGCTGCGACTGTCACCTGCCGGCGTCACGGGCGACTTCGCGCATGCCGCGCGCGGCACAGGCATCGGCGCGGAACGGATGCCTGCGCTCATTGAACTGCTCGGCCAGCTTGCAAACGCGGCACTCCTGCTCGACGCTTCGCTCATCGAAATCAATCCCCTGGCTGCGGCGGATGATGGCCGGTTCGTTGCGCTGGATGCGAAGATGGTTCTCGACGACAACGCCCTGTTCCGCCATCCGGACCTCGCGGCATTGCGCGATGTCACGGAAAACGAGGACGGCGACCCGTTGGAACTGGCGGCGCAGCGGCACCAGATCAATTACCTGAAGCTCGACGGAGACATCGGCGTTATCGTCAATGGGGCCGGCCTCGCGCTCGCGACACTTGATGAGCTGGCCGATGCCGGCCGCGCGCCTGCCAACTTCATGGACGTGCGCACCACCGCCTCCAGCCTGGACATTGCCTATGGATTGGAGCTGCTGGCAGCCAATCCCCGCGTCAAAGTCATTCTCGTCAATGTCCACGGCGGCGGAATGCAGCGCTGCGATACGATCGCGGAAGGCATCGGCATCGCCATGCGAAAGTCCGGATCGGCACTGCCGATCGTCGTTCGCTTTGCCGGCAACAATGCCGAATTCGCCGCGACACGCCTGCAAAGCTACGGCCAGCCATTCACGGAAGCCGCGGATATGTGGGAAGCGGTGAACGCAGCCGTCGCCCAGGCAACCAGAAGGGCAGCGTAATGGCCATTCTTGCCGACAGCGATACGCGCGTGATCTGCCAAGGGCTGACCGGCCGCGCAGCCACCTATCATGTGGCCCGCATGATCGCCTACGGCACGAAAATCGTCGGCGGCGTGACACCCGGCAAGGGTGGTCGCCGCCATCTCGACGTACCTGTTTTCGACACTGTCGCCGAAGCCGTTAAAGCCACCGGCGCAACGGCAAGCCTCGTCTTCGTGCCGCCGGACCGCGCGGCAGATGCGATGATCGAAGCGATCCAGGCTGGCATCGCGCTCGTTGTGTGCGTCACCGAACGCGTACCGATCCTGGATATGATCCGCGTCAGGCAACTGCTGGCCGGCTCAAAGACCCGTCTCGTTGGCGCCAACTCGCAGGGCATCCTGATACCCGGCGCTACGCAGCTCGGCGTGATGACGACCGTTCACGCACGCAAGGGACCTGTCGGCATTGCGTCGCGATCGGCGTCGCTGACAAGCGAGGTCGTCGCGCAAACGACCAGCGTCGGCCTGGGGCAGTCGACGACCGTCGGCGTTGGCGGCGATCCGCTGCACGGGATCGGGCTGGCAGACTGCGTGCAAATGTTCCTCGACGACCATCAAACCGAGGCCGTTGTCCTGATCGGCGAGATCGGCGGAAGCGAGGAGGAGGATACGGCGGCGCTGCTTGCACGGATGAAGCCGAGCAAGCCTGTCATCGCGCTGGTTGTCGGGCTGCACGCGCCGCCTGGCCGCCGCATGGGTCACGCCGGCGCCCTGATGTCGACCTCGTCAGGCAGTGCGGCGAGTAAAATCGAGGCATTGCGGCAGGCCGGCGTGCATATCGTGCCGCGCGCGGATCTCGTCGGAGCCGTGACCAGGCAGGCTCTGTCAGGTGGGGCGATATAGCGGTCCTCAGCCTTCATCGGCGACTTCAGCAGCTTGATCAGCTAGCTTCAGAAAGCCCCAGATCGAACAGGAGACTGGCCGGATGAAACCGCTGCCTGCCGTGCCAACCGTTCAAATCGACAACGAACGTGTCCGCGTGACCGAATGGCGCTTCGCGCCCGGCGCCGAAACCGGCTTCCACGTCCACGCAATGGATTACGTCGTCGTGCCGAGCGTCGATGGACGATTGAAGCTGGTATCGCCAGCGGGCGAGGAAAGCTTCGCCGATCTCAAGACCGGCGCCTCGTACTTCAGGAAGGCCGGCGTGCATCACAACGTCCTTAACGCCAACGACTTCGAATGCGCGTTCGTCGAAATAGAACTGAAGAACGCGTGAGGTCGCGAATCGAACGGTCGTCACGCCGTCCGACTGCGGAATGTGCACGCCGTCTCGGGCCACAGCATCTTCAGCTCGTCAGGCAGCTGCGCGATAACGTCCGATATTTCACCCGGATCGCAATGGTGTGCGAGCAGCACGAAGACGTCGCGCACCGCCGCTTCGGCATCGACCTGATGCGGTCGCAGCCGGATCGCGACCTGATCGACGAAGGTCGCCTTGGTTCGCACTTTCTCGGGGGCGTGCGATGGACGCCAACTCTCGTAGTAGACACCCCGTACGATTAACGGCAGCTGCTGACCGAGGTTGACTGCCTCCGCCAGCGTCAAGCGATCGCGGAGTTGATGCAGCACTGCGCGCAGCACGCTGTACGCCTCGGCCTCGTCAGCCAGACCGCCGTTGTCCCTGAGTTCCTTAAGCCACTCCTGAAGCTGCTGCACGGCGTGCGCGATGGTCGGAGGTATCGTCATGTCTACACTCCCAACGGCATGAACACGCAGCGCGGCACGAGCGACCCATCGCCGTTCTTGCGCACGCAAACATGATGGTCACTGTCCTGGGATGGCCGTTGCGTGAAACCCTTGGGGACTTGCACTTGAACGTCACCGGCAGTCATCCGCATCCCGCCATCGCCTGTCGGCTCCACGCGATCGACGCGAAAGCAATCCCGCCCGTCGCAGCATTCGACAGGATACCAGCTGTGCGCACCGGCACTCGTCGCCACCGCGCCGCAAGTTGAGATAACGAGAACTGCGGACAACCCTATAGAGACACCGTGCATCCGATACGCTCCGCTGGCCAACCGACCCGGACTTAACCAGCGGCTATGGCGCAGGTTCCGATCCGCTGGGTGGGGGTGCGACGCTGCGGCCTAAGAAGGCGATCGGATTGCCATCCGACTGGACTTTCGCGGTGTCCGCGACGAAAAAATAACAGCATCCTGCCGCATGGCAGACACTGTTGGAGACTGCGCTATTGCATTGTCGCAAAGGCGCATCACTCGCCCCTCTTTCGAGCCGATCCGATCCTGTGGACAACCTGGGCAGAAAGCACCGTGTACGTGCCGAGACAGCAACCCAGCGCTTGCCAGATCACGCCCTAGGGCCGCTCGAATATGACACTTACATCAAGGAATTAGAATATACGTAACTGCGACTACGCGCGATCGTGGCGAGAATAGGTCCGGCCCCATGGCCAAGGCACGCCCTGAGACTTGAGCGCGAGAGCATGCGAAGCCTGTACCGCAAATCGTTCCGGCCTGCCGCTTGTCTACTTGCAGCTCCTCATGCCGCGCTGCATTGTCAAATCAGCCAACTCATCGGAGGGATGGCGGATCCTCCGGCGCTTGTCGCTGGAGTTTGAGGGCGAGAGCAACGGGGGTGGTGCGGGGCCATTCCTGTTGCTCCACTTTCCCACTCATGCCTGCAGGTTGCGGCCCGTTTACGCTGCGGCTTTTGCCTAGCTTCCGAACCTCGTAACTGCATGCTAGGAAAACGCTCCTGATTGGGATGCCTTGCTGCGGATCCTGCGCGACCGGGCTAGGTTTTGCTAGTCACACCCTGAGCGAGGATTCTCACGCAGCGCATGGCCGCCCTTGGGACAAATCTCAAAGCGTTCGTCGAGACCGAGTTGACGCCCCTGCTGGCGCCTCAGACGCTGATCGCGAATGGGCCAGAGGCGGTATTGGATGCTCGCGCCTGCAACGTTCTAGGGCCGGTCCTCAAAGAACTCTTCAGCAAGCTTTCGCTATCCTCCGCCGAAACCAACGCGCGCCTGACCATCACGTGGCTTGCCGACGAGCTTCAGCGTTGCGTCATCGTCCTGACCGCGCCGCAGCCCAGCGTCCCCGGCCAGGGTAGTTCCGGGCTGTCACGAAGTGCCGCGCATCCGGCGTTCGACCAGAACAGCGCTGGCGAAGGGATGATCCGCTTCGAAGTCTCGGACTGCAGCGGACGCATCGTTGTTCCTGCTCAATACGTGGCCTTTGAGAAAGCGCTTGCAGCGTCGCCAACCCCGGTGGACCCGGTCCGCAACAAGACCCTGCTTGTTGTCGAAGACCAGTTGATCATCGCGCTAGATCTGGAGATGGTGCTGAGAGACCAAGGCGCGGCGAACGTGCACGTTGTCGGCACAGCCGAAGATGGTTTGCGGGTCATTGCATCAACCAAGTTCGATGCCGCCGTCCTCGATGTCAATCTGGGTAGTTCGACGTCCTTCCCGGTGGCGCGCGAGTTGTTGCGCCTCGGCATTCCATTCATTTTTGCCACCGGCTATGGCAACGAAATTGAATTTCCACCGGACTTGCGGTCCGCGCCCCTGGTCAGCAAGCCCTATAGCGAGACGTCCATTCGCGACGCGCTGACGACAGCCGGCCTTGCGGTTGCTTGATCCAACCGGAACGCGCCGCCCACGGACACCGCTCCGCCCGCTGAACTGCCCATGAAAAAGGGCTGCATCCTGCGATGCAGCCCTCCGAAGCGCGTGACGTATGACGCGCTTATTTCAGGATTCCGGCTTCCTTGTAGTACTTCTCTGCGCCAGGATGCAGCGGTACGGCCAAACCGCTCAGCGCACTGTCAGGGCGGATCAGCTTGCCCTTGGCGTGACCTGCATCGAGCACAGCGCGGGTCTTCTCTGACCAGAGGTTCTTGACGACGTTGTAGACCACCTCTTCGGGGATCTTGGCTGACGTCACCCACTGAGCGCCAACGGCCAGAGTGGTGATAGCAGGAACGTCCTTGTAGGTGCCGGCCGGGATTTCGTCCTTGGCGAAGAACGGAGCGTCCTTCATCAGCTTCTCCGCGCCTGCGCCCGAGATCGGCAGAAGTTCGATGCCGTGGCCCGACGTCGCCAGCTCGGAAATTGCCGACATCGGATAACCGCCGGTGATGAAGAACGCATCCACTGCGCCGTCCTTCATCTTTTCAGCGGCCTGGTTCGGCTTCAGGTATTCCGGGCTGATGTCCTTCTCGGTGATGCCATAAGCAGCCAGCACCGCGCGCGCGTTGATCAGCGAGCCCGAGCCCGGCTCATCAAGAGAGACCTTCTTGCCCTTCAGGTCTGCGACCGACTTAAGGCCGGAGCCCTTGCGCACGACGATGTGCACGGATTCCGGATAGAGATTTGCTATCGAACGGAGGTCGGTATTCTTCGGCTTGCCATCGAATACGCCGGTGCCGGTGTAAGCCCAGTACGCGACGTCGGCCTGCGAAAAGCCCGACTCCATATTGCCGCCCGCAATGGCGTTGACGTTGGCAACCGAGCCGTTGGATGCAACTGCAGTCGAGACCAACTGCGGCGGGTTGGAGATGGCATTGGCCAGCATACCGCCAACCGGATAGTAGGTACCGGCTGTTCCGCCTGTCCCGATCCGGAAGAAGGAGGGCGTTTGAGCAACCGCAGCGGTAATGCCCACTGTTGCCAGTACCAAGCCGGTGACGAGGAAAGTCCGACGGGTAGTCATTTCGACAAAACTCCTGCTTCTACCCCACAAGATGTGGATTTTAGCGCGATTTTGAGCCTAGAAAGCTCGACTAGACGTGTCAAACGGAAGTCCACCGGCTCCTAAAGAACCATGGTCCGACGCTTCCGAAACTTCAACTTTAGTTTGTGCGCACCGGCTGCCAGCCAGCCGCCAGCGCCTCAGCCTCCGAGCAGAACCAGCGTTCCCCCTTGGAAGGGTTGATGCGCACCGCATCGTAATTCCGGTTCCAGGGCAGATGGTACGTGCGACCGGCGTTGGTGATGTTGCCCTTGATCGCGCAGGCACGCGGCGCGGTGTTCTCCGCAGTGGTCCAGCGGCCGGTGCGATAGCCCCAAGCCGGCTCATTGTCCGCCTGCCAGATTCCGATGCTGCGCCCGCGCGCCTCGGCTTCGACTTGCACCAGCCGCGACGAATAGCGAACGAAGGCCCAGGCGAACCCGCGCCGAACCATCTCTGCGTTAAGCTCAAGCGAACCGGCCCAGCAGATCCCGAGCACGCGGCCGTACCTGTCGTTGCCGGAACTTTCGCAACGAACCATCTTTCCTGCGGTAATCGCCATCAATTCACTCTTGGCGGATTGGCCGCACGACCACTGCGTTTTCGTCGCAGTGGTGCATAACTGCGAAGTTTCGGGAGCGTCGATGCCTTCCAGGCGGATGCGCGTCTCGCCGATCGCGATCGTATCTCCGTCGATGACGCGCGCGGGTCCGGACATCGCGGAGCGCGATTGATCTCGCGCAGCCTGCGACGGCTCAAACGGGGCGACCAGCGCCAGAACGAGACCCAGGAGACCCGCCAACGCCAGGGCTCCCAACGGCCGAATACCATGTCGACGACCAAATTCACGCATAAGTTGAATCTGATCTGAGTCGTCAGGCGCGGTCGAGGCGAATCAATGATTTCCCGCGGCAAGTTGATGCCGAAGCCATGGCAATCGTTGTAAATACGCGCAATTCGGACTGAATCGCGATCGTTGGCTCAAGCGCCTATGCGGGGCCGACTTCACGCTGAAAGAGCGCGATCAAAGTGCCGATCAGCAGAATGATGCCCGATACTCCAAGTCCCCACGCCAGGCTTCCCGTCCGGTCCGCGACCATACCGGTGAAAATCGGGCCGACGAGCTGAAGCGCCGAAAACAGCAGAGTGAACGCGGCGACTGCCTCCCCCCACACAACAGCGGGAAGGGACTTCTTGATCAAGGCGGTAATGCCGGCGGGAATCATGAAAAAGAAGCCGAACAATGCAGCCGAAGCCATCAGCGCTGGCAGGCTGGTGGCAAACAGCGGCAAAATCGCACCGATGCTGACCGCGAGCTGTATCGCAGCCAGCGGCCGCCCACCGCGCCAAGATGCTATCGGGCCAGACCATATACGCGACGAGAGGATCGTCGAGACGCCAAGCACGCCCCACACGATGGAAACTTCGATCGCGTCGGCTCCATGCTCACGCATCCACGCGATAATGAAGGTCATGTAGGCGAAATAGCCCAGCGCGAAACACGCGTAGCTTACAAATGTGGGCAAGAGCGGAGCCTTTGGCCACGGATGCGGCGATTGCTGGCGCGCCGGAGCATCCACCATGCGGCCCGCGGCAGCGGTGGCGAAGCAGCCCAACAGAGAAAATATGCCCATGCCTACCCACGCCCACGGCCAGGCGGCATCTCCGCCCGCTGCAATCAGCCATGGCAACGTCAAGCCGGGTAGCAGCAGCCCCACACCGCCGCCTGCGAAGTAAATCGAGATGGCGGAGGCGGCCAGCCTGGGATTGTCGGGAAAGATGCTGGCCGCCAGGACGCTGCCCGTGATGAAGATGACTGCTCCGCTGACACCCACGACAAACCGCAATGCGATCAGCAAATTGAAGTCGCTGGTCAATCCGGTTGCCAGCAAGCCGGCAGCCGTCACCCACATACCTGCCTGGAACAAAACTGACGCGCCAAGGCGGCGCACACTGACCAGCGCGACAATCGATCCGACAAGGTAGCCAACAGCGTTTGCGGTCCCCAGCGCTCCGGCTTGCGTGTAGTTCCAGCCAAGGTCGCCGCGCATCGCCGGCAGGATCAAGGCATAAGCAAAGCGTCCCAAACCGTTGGAAACCGCGACGCCCAACGCCAGCCCGGCGGCCACGACCAACCCGCGGCGTATTTCGGCTTCACTTGAGTGCTGCGAATTCTTTATCATCTAAGGAGCAACCACGCGTGATATTGCATCGCAAGAACCTTGATATCGCGATCTTGCATCAAAGCCCACGTGGGTAGATGCTCCGAAAACGCATGAGAAATAGTCACGGGACGTTGAGCATGTCGGACCCCAGCCTTAGCCAGCCAGCCAGCGCGCGTGTCAACATATTGCGCAGCGCACAAGAATGGCTCGCGCGCGATGGCAAGGTCGCGCTGGCAACCGTGGTCGACACCTGGGGTTCAGCGCCGGTGCCGGTTGGCGGACAGCTCGCAATCAGCGCCGATGGCAGGTTTGAAGGCTCGGTCTCCGGCGGCTGCATTGAAGGCGAGGTCATCACCGCCGCCGAGGAGGTGCTTGAGGACGGCAAGCCGCGAACACTCTCGTTCGGCGTCGAGGATGAAACCGCCTGGAGTGTCGGCCTGCCCTGCGGCGGGCAAGTGAAGGTCTATCTCGAACGTCTCGACGAAAAGGCTGGCGGCATCAGCTTCGTGGAGCGGCTGCGCAGCGCAAGCGACAGCCGGGAAGGGCTCGTGCTGCGCACGCGCCTCAATGACGGCCAGCGCATCATCTTCGAGCGCGGCACGCCGAACCTTGAGCCGGACGTCGCCGAACGCATGCGTTCAGGCGAAAGCAAGCTGCTGCAAACCCCGGAAGGCGACGTGTTCTTGCAGGCCCTACTGCCCCCGGCCCGCATCGTGGTGATCGGTGCGACGCATATCGCTCAGATCGTGTGCGAACTGGCGCGACTGGCCGGATACGAAATCCACGTCATCGATCCGCGCACCGCATTTGCCTCCGAGACGCGCTTTCCCGGCATAGAGATCATGGCCGAATGGCCTCAGGACGCGTTGCCGCGCATCGGGCTCGACCCGTACACCGCTATGGTCGTGGTGGCGCACGTCAGCCACATTGACGACGAAGCGTTGAAACTGGCGCTGAAATCCGACGTGCTCTACATCGGCGCGCTCGGCAGCCGCCGCAATCATGCCAAGCGCAAGGAGCGCCTGTTGGCTGCTGGCGTCAGCGATGAGGATTTTGCGCGCATCAAGTGCCCGATCGGACTCGATATTGGAGCGCAAACCCCAGCCGAAATCGCCATTTCGATCATGGCCGAAGTCATTCTCGCGGTGCGCGGCGCCAAGGGCGAACGCAAGAAGGCCTGAGGCGCAGCCATGGCCGAGTGCCGACCGCCGATCCCCCGCACCCCGCCCGTAATCGCCGCGATCGTACTGGCAGCCGGCTCATCGCGACGGTTCGGCCCGGAAAACAAGCTGCTGGCCGACTTCCGCGGACAACCGCTGATCCGCTGGGCCGTCACAGCCTTCACGCAAAGCCAGGCCGACCCGGTCATCGTCGTCACCGGCCCGGATCGCGGCGGGATCGAAACAGCGCTGGCCGGATTGCCCGTTCGCTTCAAGCATAATCCCGATCATCTCGATGGCATGGGGGGATCGATCGCGACCGGCGTCACGGTGCTTCCCGCCGGCATCGATGGCGTTCTGGTCTGCCCTGGCGACATGCCCGGCATCACCCCGCGCCTGATCAATGACCTCATCGCAGCATTTCATCAGGAAGGCGGGGATCGCGTCATCCGGCCTGCCCTCTCCGGCGGGCGGCCTGGGCATCCCGTGCTTTGGCCCGCGCGCCTGCTGCCGCGGCTCGCGCGGATCAGCGGTGCCGAAGGCGGCAAGACGCTGCTCTCCGAAGTTGCCGGAGATGTCGTACAGGTTGCGCTGAGGGACGAAGGCGCGGCGCTCGACATCGACACGGTGCAGGAATTGCAGCGCAGCGCTCGGCAATTGCACGATTTGCATGGCAGATAGGCACTGACAGACTTGACGCCAGCGGCCTCAAGCGGAATGGCTCCCATAACCAACGGCGGGAGCGGGAAACCAAGCGGCGGCATGTCGAAGTCCGAGATCGAGAAGACGGGGAGCGGCTGGACGGTCAGCATCCCCGGGACAGTTATCGTACTGCCGATTTGGCGCGTGGCGATCGTAGCGCTAACCGCCATCGGTGCCCTGGCTATTGCGCTGGTACCGCCACCTGCTGGCGCCGCGCCACACACCATGGTCGCCCTTGGCCTCATTGCCATGACGGTGGCGCTGTGGGCGACGATGGCAATCCCGCAACCGGCCGCGTCCCTGCTTTTCGTGGCGCTCATTTTCCTGACCGGCGCCGCGCCGATGCATGCGCCCGTGTCGGGTTTCGCGTCGAGTTCCCTGTGGCTGGTGTTCGGCGGGTTGCTGATCGGAACGGCAGCAGAACGCACAGGCTTCGGCCGCTACGTCGCGCGACGCTTCCTGGGTGGATTTCGCGGTTCCTACGCGTCTCTGATCCTCGGCGTCATCATCGGATCGACCGTACTGGCGCTACTGGTGCCCTCCAACATGGGCCGCGTCGCCATCACGGTGCCGGTCGTGATGGCGCTGGCCAAGGAGGCAGGCTACGACATCGGCTCGCCCGGACACTTCGGACTGGTGCTGACGGTCGTCATCGGCAACTTCTCCGTCGCGCAGGGCGTGATGTCCGGCAACCTGCTCAACATGATGATCGTTGGCGCCGGCGAGACGCTCTATCGGCTCAATATCACGTACATGCACTGGCTCGTGCTGTGCGCGCCGGTGCTCGGTCTGGTCAAGGCATGGATCGTCTGGCGGACCGTACTGTGGATGTATCCCGCCCCCACGCCGCGCTCTGTACCAACGGATGATCAGCCAGAGATTCTTAGCCCGCAGGCGCGCCGCGTCGGCATCATTCTCTGCTTCGCAATCCTGCTGTGGGCGACCGATTTCCTGCATGGTATCAAGCCTGGCTGGGTAGCATTGGCCGCGGGCATGCTGTGCCTCGTGCCCGGTATCGGTGTGCTGCCGCCGAAAGAGATCTTCAACACGCGCCGGCTGCTGATCATCTTCTGGGTCGGAACCGTTCTCAGCCTCGCCGCAGTGCTGACCGAGTCAGGCGGCAGCAAGCTGATCTCGGGCGCCATCGTCGACCTTGCCGGTATCGAGGGCCAGTCGCCGTTCTACGGCTACTTCACCATCGCCTATCTGTCGTCCCTGCTGGCGATCCTGTCGACCTTCGGTGGCGCGGTGCCGACCATGGCCGCCGCGGCTGCCGAGATCAGCGCCGCGACCGGACTTCCGCTCGAAACCGCAGTCATGGCCATCGCGCCCGGCATGTCCGCGATCTTCTTCCCCTACATCGCCGCGCCGATCGTGGTCGGCCTGATGATGGGCAAGGTCAGCCAGCTCCGCGCCACCTCCTTCACGTTGATCACCGCCGCCATTTCCTGCCTGGTGATCGTCCCGCTCAACGCCGCCTGGTGGTGGCTGCTCGGCGCGATGGGGTGAACGTTGTGGACGGCAGGCCGCGGGACGGCTTGTCGGCTGGTCAAGGGCAGCCCGCGCCTCCCCCCTCCAAATGGGAAAGCATCCGACATGCAGGGTCCAACATCGTCGAACCGCTTCTGTTCGAGCCTGCGCATAAGGAGGGATTGCGAGTTCCGCTCGAAAGAGGAGGTTCTCGATACGTCTGCTGACATCTGCGCGGACTACCTGATCGAACGCCCAAGGCAAGTCCGGACGGTGCGGGATTTCCTCCAGCTCCTGGATCAGCGGCGCCAGAACCCTCAACTGGGCGATCAAATCCGCGCGTTGAAGGCGCATGCGGTCAGTCGGAATGCCGTGATTGTTGCCCTTTCTCAGATCAGTCGCGCGTTTGATGCTCAGGCCGGTGTCTTGCCCGGCCTTTCAGACGTTCGATTGCCCAACCCGCTCGATCTCGGCCTATTTGCGAAAGCCTGCTTCCTGCACGAGGGCGAATGCCGCCTCGATCAGGTTGCCTGATCGCACACCAACATGGTTCCGCCCGCGCGCTTCTTGCGGGCGGGGTCCCAAACGCTAGATGATTTTGGCGATTTCGGCGAAATCGAAGCGTGGGGAGCGCGGGAACAGCCCGGCTGGATCGCCATAGCCGAGGCTGCAGATGAAGTTCGATTTGACGTCAGTCCCGGCAAAGAATTCGCGATCGACACCCGCATTGTCGAAGCCGGACATCGGGCCGGTATCGAGCCCCAGTGCACGCGCCGCGAGGATCAGATAAGCCCCCTGCAGCGTGCCATTGCGGAATGCGGTGGTGCGTGCGCCCGCTTCGCTGCCGGCGAACCAGCCGCGCGCATCTGGTTCGTGTGGAAACAGCTTGCCCAGATGGTCGTAGAATTTGAGGTCGTAGCCGATGATCGCCGTCACCGGCGCTGACATGGCCTTGGCGCGATTGCCGTCTGAAAGCAGCGGCTTCAGCCGCTGCTTTGCTTCCGGAGATTTCACGAACACCAGCCGCGCGGGCGAGCTGTTGGCGCTGGTCGGCCCCATTTTCATGAGATCGACCAAGTCCTTGAGCATGCTGTCGGCTACGTCGCGAGCCTGCCACTTGTTATGCGTGCGTGCCCTTAGAAACAACTGATCCAGCGCACGCGTATCCAGGCGGCCCGCCATCGCCGCCTCAGACGGCCTGGACTTCCTGGACGTCCGGGCAGAAGTGGCGCAGCAGGTTCTCGATGCCGTGGCGCAGCGTCGCCGTGGAACTCGGGCACCCGGCACAGGCGCCGCGCATGTGCAGGTAGACGACACCGTCACGGAAGCCGTGGAACGTGATGTCGCCGCCGTCCTGCGCAACCGCCGGGCGCACGCGAGTGTCCAGAAGATCCTTGATAGTGAGGACGGTTTCCTCGTCTTTCGGATCGTAGTTGCCACCGGCGACGTCATTGGAGCTCTCGGCCTCCCGCACCGGCGAGCCCGACATGAAATGATCCATGATCGCGCCCAGGATGGCCGGCTTGAGATGCTGCCACTCGGTATCGTCCTTGGTGACCGAGATGAAATCCGACCCGAGGAACACGCCCTTCACGCCCTCGACCTCGAAAAGCCGGGCCGCCAAAGGTGAATCGCTGGCCTCGTCCGAGGTGCGGTAGTCCGCCGTGCCCTCTCCGAGCACCGACCGGCCCGGAATGAACTTCAACGTAGCCGGATTTGGGGTCGGTTCGGTCTGAATGAACATGTCTTTGTTGCTCCTTCGTCCCAGGCATCGCGGACGCCTAGGTTCGGTCTCCCTTCTCTCATTTAGAACCATTCTACAATGGTGACAAGGTTCCGGTCAAAAAACGATACGTGAGAGAGATGGGTTTTCAAGCCAGAGCTTGCAAATCCTCAAGCGTGAGATTTCCGGGCACGATGGTGATCGGAATCGGGAAGGAACCAGCTGTCGTGCCGGCAGCGAGCGAAGCCACCAGAGGTCCTGGACCCTGCGTGTCCGTTGCCGCGCCGAGGGTCAAAACCGCGATGTCCTCATCCTCATCGATCATCGACAGGATCGTATCGGCCTTCTTGCCCTCACGAACGACCTCCTCGGTCGGCACGGTCTCGAAGCCAGCCGTATTCAGCTTGCGCCGGAACATCCGAAACAAAGCTTTGGCTTTGGTGGTCTCTTCCTCAAGTTGCACCTGCCGCACGCCGACCCAGTGCTGGTATTCCTGCGGCTCGATGACGTAGAGCAGCAGCACGGAACCGGATGTATGCGCGACGCGGAGCGCGCTGAAATAAAGCGCGGCCTCGACCTCGTCAGTCTCGTCAACGATGACGAGATACTTACGACGGTGGCCTTCCTCGAAAACCCGGCGTTTTTTTGTCATGGCCATAACTCATGCTGTCACGTTGCGGTTCGGGCGGCAATCACGACGATAGATCAAGTCACGCGGCGAGAAGACCCGGCTCGCCAGTTGAGAAAAACGGCGACAAACCGTTGCTGATCCTACCCCCGGATGAAGCCAAGCAGATCCTTCACCTGATCCATGATCGGTTTTGCGATGGCACGCGCACGTTGCGATCCATCCACGAGAATGCGGTCGATCTCCGACACATCCTGAGACAGACGGCGCATTTCCGCGCCGATCGGGCCGATTTTTTCGACCGCGACTTCACCGAGCGCTTTCTTGAAGCTCGAGAACGGCCCGCCGCCGAAATCGCGCAGCACCTCATCGCGACTGACGCCCGCCAGCGCCGCATAGATGCCGACGAGGTTCTCCGCTTCCGGACGCTCCGCGAGACCAGCCGTCTCGGTCGGCAGCGGTTCCGGATCGGTCTTGGCCTTCTGGATCTTGCGCGCAACCGTGTCGGCATCATCCATCAGATTGATGCGCGACAGGTCCGACGGATCGGACTTCGACATCTTCTTCTTGCCGTCGCGCAGGCTCATCACGCGCGTCGCCGGCCCCGTGATGACGGGTTCCGGCTGCGGGAAGAAGATGCCGTCCTCGTAGCCCGCCTCGGTGATCGCGCCACGCAGGTCGTTGTTGAACTTCTGCGCGATGTCGCGCGCCAGTTCGAGATGCTGCTTCTGGTCCTCGCCAACCGGCACATGCGTGGCGCGATAGACCAGGATGTCCGCCGCCATCAGGTTCGGATAGGCATACAGGCCGACCGATGCATTCTCGCGATCCTTGCCGGCCTTTTCCTTGAACTGGGTCATGCGGTTCAACCAGCCGAGCCGGGCGACGCAATTAAACACCCAGGCCAGCTCCGCGTGCTCAGGCACCTGCGACTGGTTGAAGATGATGCTCTTCTTCGCATCCAGCCCGCACGCAATATAGGCCGCCGTTACCTGACGAATGGCGTTCCGCAGTTCGTCGGGATCCTGCCAGACCGTGATCGCGTGCAAATCGACGACGCAATAGATGCACTCGTGCGTCTCCTGCAGCTTGATCCACTGCAGCATGGCGCCGAGATAGTTCCCCAGATGCAGCGAGCCTGTCGGCTGCATGCCCGAGAAGACGCGCGGCGTGATCGTCGTTGCCGTCATGGGAATCCTGCTTTGCACTGAAGTCGTGGGGTTATCGCGCGCTCGGCTGACTGGCGCAAGCCCGGCGGTTATCTGTTGGCTTGCTCAGGCCGGACCGGATTTGCGCCGCAGGCCAGCCATTAACCGGCGGATGGTCATGGCGCCGGTCAGTTGCACAGCCGCCATGTATACGATAACGCCCGCCCCGACGAGCGCGATCAACGCGCCGAACCGTTCCCATTGCGACGGTCCGCCGAGCCACGGCGCCAGCAGGTCGGCCGCAAACCATAGCGCGGCAGCCATGATCAAACTCGACAGCACGATCAGCGGCAGGCTGCGCAGCAGCAGCCGGTCGGCAATGAAATCGCCGCGCCGGATCAGGCCGGCCCACAGCAGCCCGGCATTGAGCCAGCCGCCCAGCGTCGTCGCCAGCGCGATGCCCATATGCGGCAGATATCCGGCCCTGCGGAACAGGAAGAATAGCGCGATGGAGCCCAGCGTGTTCGCGATCAGACTGATCGCCGCATAGCGCATCGGCGTGCGCGTGTCCTCTCGCGCAAAGTAGGCCGGCGAGAACACCTTGATCATCACGAAGGCCGGAAGACCGAACGCAAAGACAGCAAGCACAGTCGACGTCTGCGCCGTATCCAGCGCTGTGAACGCGCCGCGCTCGAACAAGACCCGGACAATCGGCCCCGGCACGACGGCCAGCGCCAGTGCGGCGGGCACCGTCAGCAGCATGGCGAACTCAAGCGAGCGGTTCTGGCTTTGCAGCACACCCTCGCGATTGCCGGCCCTGAGCTGGCGCGATATGTCCGGCAGCAGCACGACGCCAATCGCGATGCCGACTATCGCAAGCGGCAGTTCATACAGACGGTCGGCATAGTAGAGCTGGGAAACGGCGCCCGGCTGCTGCGACGCGATCACCGTGCCGATCATGATGTTGAGTTGCGTGACGCCGCCTGCGATCACACCGGGAATGCCGAGCGTGATCAGCCGCCGCATGTTGTCCGTCATGCGCGGACGGCGCAGTTTGAGCGAGAAATTGTTACGGCGCAGGCCGTCGACCAGCAGCCAGAGCTGCAGGATGCCGGCGACGAAAACGCCGATGGCCTGGATGACGCCGCCACCGGGTTCGTTGTGAAATCCAAGCGCAACGCCAATGAAGATCGCAGTCGCCAGCGTCAAGTTGAGGACGATCGAAACGGACGAACTTTCGACGAACTTACCGAAAGTGTTGAGCACGCCGGAAAACAGCGCGACCAGCGACATGCACAGCAAATACGGGAAAGTGATCTGCGTCAGCAGAACGGCGAGATCGAACTTTTCTGGTGTCGCGCTGAAGCCGGGCGCCAGCAGATACATCAGCCACGGCATGCAGATGATCGCGACGACCGTCAGCGCGATGAGGATGGCGAACAGACCGCTCATGGCCTGCTCGGCGAAATCGCGCGCTGCATCGCGCCCCCGCTCTTCCAGTTCCCTGGCGAACAGCGGAATGAATGCGGAGTTGAACGCACCCTCGCCGAACAGCCGGCGGAACAGGTTGGGAAACCGGAACGCGACGTTGAATGCATCCGCGACCATGCCCGAGCCGAACGCCCAGGCGAACAGGATGTCGCGCACGAACCCGAGCACGCGGCTGACCATCGTCAGCCCACCAACGGTGGCAAAGGAACGGTAGAGCTTCATGCCACCATATCCTGGGAGGACAGCACACCGGACAGGCGCTCGCGGATCGTCGCCTGCCGCGTCTCGCTATCGATCTTCTTGGACGTCAGGTCTGTCACGTAGAACACGTCCACGGCCTTCTCGCCGTAGGTCGTAATGTGTGCGGAGGTGATGTCGAGATTGAGATCGGACAGCGTGTTGGTCAGATCGTACAACAAGCCGGGACGGTCTCGCCCGGCGACCTCGATGACCGTGAATTGATCCGACAGCGCATTGTTGATGATGATTTCAGGCTCGACCGTGAAGGCCGTGATGCGCCGTTCCGGCGGGCGCCGCTGCGCCATCAGCGTCGCAATGCGCACCTCGCCGTTCAGCGCCCGCTCGATGGTTTTCACGATGCGGTCGATACGGCGGGATTCGTCGTCGTCCTCGACGAACGCGCGCTGCAAAAGGAAAGTGTCGAGCGCCATGCCATCGCGCGTG
>JAEZBZ010000232.1 GCA_023412745.1 Pseudomonadota bacterium
CAAAACGCCCCACACCGGCACCATCTGGCCAGTGCGGAGTGCTCATCCGTTTGCTGCGTAGCTGAGCGGCTGCCGCCGGCCGCGGCGGGCGGCCTACTTGCTCGGCTGGACCTGGCCGTGGGTCTCCCACAGGTCCATCTGCTCGCGGCGGCCGTCGGCGTGGGTGATCGAGATGCCCCACCACCTGCGCCGCACGTCGAAGTAATGCGCCTCGGGGTCGTACACCTCCGAGCCGAGCTTGAGATGCTCGGCGCCGAGCCGGCCCACCGCCGCCAGCAGCCCGTAGGCATTGACCGTCAGGTCGCGGCGCGTCGTCACCAGATTGACCTCGGAGGTCAGCAGCTCCAGCTCGGCGTTGAGCACGTCGAGCACGGTGCGCTGGCCGACTCGCTCCTCCTCACGCACGCCGGTCAACGCCGTGCGGTTGGCTTCGACCTGCGCCGAATCCGAGATCAGCTGTGCCCGCGACGCCTGCACCCGCGACCATGATGCCACAACGTCGGCGTGGGCCTCGGTGCGGAACTGTTCCACCTCCTGCAGCCGGCTGACGTGGGTGTGCTTGGCCTGACGCACACGCGCCGAGACTTCGCCGCCCTGATAGATCGGCACCGTCAGGCGTCCGGTGACCTGCGTGGTCTCGGCGTCCGACACCGTCGCCGATGAGCCGAAGCGGCGGTCATAACTGGCGTCGACCGAGACTTCCGGCAGCAGTTCGCCCCAAATGCGGTCGACCACATGGCGGGCCGCCTGCTCGCGATACAGGGCCGCAACGATGTTGGGGTTTTCACGGCCCGAAATGTTCAGTGCCTCGTCCTGCGACTTCGGCATGTAGCGCTCGGGCACGCCGGGATCGACCAGATTGCTGGCCGGGTGCCCGATCACCCGTTCGAACGCAGCGCGCGAGGTGCGCAAATTGGCGCGTGCCAGATCCAGCGCGGAGACCGAGCCGGCGCGGCGAGCGGTGGCCTGTGCCACGTCGGTGCGCGTCACCTCGCCGACCGAGAAACGGTCCTGGGCGGCACGCAGTTCGCGGGTCAGCACGTTGACGTTATTTTCGCGCAGCCGCACCACGGCCTGATCGCGCACCACGTCGGCATAGGCGATGACCGCCTCCAGCAGCACCGACTGCTCGATGACGTGCAGCGTGGCGCGCCCGGAGCGCACCACGGCCTCCGCCTCGCGCACCGAGTTCAGGGTGCGAAAGCCGTTGAACACCGACTGGCTGGCGCTGACACCGTAGCCGCGCGGATGCGACTCACGGCTGCCGGAGCCGCCACCGCCGGCGGCGGAGAAATTGCTGTCGACGCGCTGGTAGCCAACGTCGGCGGAGCCGAACACCTGCGGCCGGTAACCGGACTTGGCGCGCGGCACTTCCTCGTCGGTGGCGCGCAGCCGCGCCCGCTCGGCATCGAGGCGGGGATTGAACTTGTAGGCGGCCGCCAGCGCTTGACGAAGGCTTTCAGCATGCACGGGCGCGTTGACGGGCGCCAGCAGCGCCAGCGCCGCGACAGCGGCCAGCAGCAGCTTCGCCATCCGGCCTGTGACCGCACGCCCCCCCGTCGTTCCGGTGTGCCCGCGTCTCTTCCCCAACACCATGCCTGTCCCGCCGTTGCCCTGCTCCATCAGAACCGAGCGGACAAATCAGTCTGCCGACGCACAAATTAAGCTGATTCCCCGCCAAGACACAGGCGCAAATGCTAGCAGAGCGCATTAAGTAGCTGAAATGGCGGAATATTGTACCGAGATGAAGATTGCCCGCTTGGCGCTTCAGGGCGTCGGCTATTCTCGCTATTTGCCCGGATTAATTTCGCGTTGCTTGGGTGATTACAAGTAATGTTCCGTTAATGCTTTCTGATGCAGCGGAGTGTCTGTTGCATCTTAAGTTGAGTTTAACCTTAACGCGTTCTCGCCGCGCCTTTCCCCCGGATCGACTTGCCTTCAGTCGATATTATTACTATAAGTTGTAGTTATGAATTTATGCATCTTTAAAGTTGTCTTTCGGCGCCTCGCAAGCTTCTGCTAGAGGCGGAGGCGGCCGATCCCAACCAGACAGGATCACCAACCGTGAGTACGTCCCCCAGTAACGACCTCTGCGATCCACCATCGGCCAACCTCGGTGTGCTGAGCATGGGTTCGCCGACCCACAACGACCACTCAACGGCCGAGACGCTGGACGCATCGGCCATCGTTGTCATCGAAAGCCGCAGCTTCTTCCGGGATTGCATCACCCATTTCCTGCAGTCGGCCGCCGGCATGCCGGTGAAGCCGGTCGCCAGCGTCGCGGAATGGCTGGAGTTGTCGAAAAACTCCAAGGCGTGTCTTGTTGTTCTGTGCAAGTCAGGCGCTTCCAGCGACCAGGACACTCGAGACGACATTGCCGCGCTGGCGATGGCGTACAATCCTGCTCCGACGATCATCCTGTCGGATCGGCAGGGCACCGATGCGATCGTAGAGGCGCTCGAGGCCGGCGCCCATGGCTATATCCCGACGACCTTGTCGCTGGAGGTGGCGCTTGGCGCGATGCGCCTGGTCAGGGCCGGAGGCACGTTCGTTCCGGCGGCCAGCCTGATCGCCGCCCACAAGATCGCCGAAACGGTCGAGCGCGACCGGCGTCCATCGACGACGATGTTTACCGCCCGGCAAATCGCCGTGGTAGAGGCGCTGCGTCGCGGCAAGGCCAACAAGCTGATCGCCTACGAACTCAACATGTGTGAGAGCACGGTGAAGGTCCACGTGCGCAACATCATGAAGAAGCTCAAGGCCAAGAACCGCACCCAGGTTGCATTCATGGCCACCGAGCTGCTGCGCGGCGAAACCCAGGCCTAGCCCGCCATTCGGCGGACGCTCGCGACTGGACCCATCAGTGAGCACCGCGCCGGAATGCTGCCGAAGCCAGCAGGCCTGCACCGACTGCGATCATCACGGTGAATATGCCGTAGAGCAGCGGTTGGTTGAACGCAAAGCTATGGAGCAGCAACTCAAGCCCTTGCCGCTCCAGCCTGACCCGCGCCGTGTAGGTGCTGATGATGTTGCCGCCACGGAACAGATAGACGCGCACGTCCAGCGGGCCGACGGGGACGTTGGCTGGGAGGTTGACGGAGGCGCGGAACAGGCTGCGTCCGATGAACACGACGCCATACTCTTCCTGAACGTAGAGACCGTCCTTCTGCTTCAGCCGCACCACGGCCTCGCCGAACTCCTGAAGCTCGGCTGTCGTGACGCCAGTCTCCCAGCCCTGGATCGGCGTCATGCGCACCTGCTCGAAGCCGATATCGTGCTCGCGCAGCACCAACGGATTGGCGATCTCGTCCAGCGGACGCGTCGCCATGATGGCGTAGTAGCTCGGCACGCTTTGGAATGTGATCGAGTCGGTGTTGATCCAGATGCCGGCCACATTGCTTTTGCGGCGGGCGACCAGCCGGGTTGGTGTTCCCTCCAGAACGATGACGACATCATACATGCCAGCTTCGGCCGTCAGTTGCCGGCTATTGTCGACCGCTCCGAACACTACAATCTCGGTGCCGGTGAAGCTCGACGTGATGGATACGCTGCGCGACGAGACGTCGGCCTGCACGCTTTCGCGCGGGAGGGTGTCGGGCGGAACGGGTTTTGGCTGCTCCTGCGCGGATTGCACCTGCTCGACCGGTTTGGCCGGCTGCTGCTGAGCTGGTGCTTGCCTGCGCTGTGCCTCGGCGATCTGCGCGCCAACCAGGAGCGCCGGGGCCAGCACCAGCAGGGCGCCACCGACAATCGCTCTGACCAAGCGCCAGTTCGGGGTCCAGTTCATGGTCACCGCCGGCCTCCGACAACACCGCTTATTGAATAGAGATCAGCAGGGGCCGCGACCAGCCCCCAGGCAATACGGACGCACACCAGGAGAACCAGCGCCGCCAGCAGAAATCTGAGCTGTTCACCCCTGAGCTTCTGGCCCGCGACCGCGCCGAATTGCGCACCGATCACACCTCCCACCATCAGGATGATGGCCAGCACGACATCGACAGTCTTGTTCTGAGTGGCATGCAGAATAGTCGTGACCCCGGTAACGAAGACGATTTGAAACAACGACGTGCCTACAACGACGTTGGTTGGTACGCGCAGCAGGTAGATCATGGCCGGGACCATGATGAAGCCGCCGCCGACACCCATGATCGCCGCCATGAGGCCAACGAATGTACCGATGGCAAATGGCGGGATTGCGCTGATGTAAAGCTTCGAGCGATGAAATCGCATCTTCAGCGGCAATTTGTGCACCCAGTGGTGCTGCCCGGGTCGGCGCACCGACACGGGTTTGCCTTGCCGGGTCATGCGGATGGTCTTGATGCTCTCGATCAACATCAGCACGCCGATGATGCCAAGGAAGGTGACGTAGCTGATCGAGATGACGATATCGAACTGACCGATCTGTCTCAGGATCTTGACGATCTCGACACCCAGCACCGAGCCGAGGATACCGCCGGCGAGAAGCACAGTACCCATCTTGAAGTCGACGTTCTTGCGCCGCCACTGCGCAATTGCGCCGGAAACGGATGAGGCGACGATCTGGGCTGCTTCGGTACCGACCGCGACGGCGGCCGGAATGCCGGAAAAGATCAACAGCGGCGTCATCAGGAAGCCGCCGCCCACACCGAACATTCCAGACAGGAAACCGACAGCGCCGCCCATGCCGAGGAATATGAAGATGTTCACGGACATCTCGGCGATGGGCAAATAGAAGTTCATGTTTTGTCCGGAACCCGTCGCCAACGTCAGCGGCTTACAGCTCCGGTGCGCCGGAGAAAGCCGAATACAGCCAGCATGCCGATTTATTCCTGAATTATAATATCTCTTGTTAAGCCAGCGCTGGGCAGCAGGGTCAATCACCAATTTCGCGGAGTGGTATGTTTTGTTTCGCGAATGCATCAGCCGCGAAACACTAGTCGCCCTTGCGACGCTCTGTGCGCTCCGGCAATCGCGAAATCAGCCGGCTGTCGGATCGTTCTCGCGCCGACGCCACGCTTCGCCCGCCGCGCGCGAGTCATTGACGAGGTGATCGATCGGCTTCGGCCGCCATCCGCGCAGTGCCGTATCCGCGCCTTTGAGATCTTCGGCGCTGAGCTGGGTCTTGATCCTGTCGCGACGGCGCGGGGCTTCCTTGTCGCCACCCTGAGCCGCGATGGCGAACCACTTGTAGGCGGCGACCTGGTCGGCCTGCACGCCATATCCACTCTCGAGCAGTACCGCGAGATTGAACTGGCTGTCGCGAACGCCACGTTCGGCGGCCTCGGTGAACCAGTGCGCGGCGGTCTTATAGTCAGCAGGGGCGCGACCGGCACTGAGCACGGCCAGATTGTGCATGGCCTTGATATTGCCCTTCTTGGCCGCGCTTTGATACCAGACGCGGGCGCGGGACAGGTCCCTGGCGGTACCGAGGCCCTGCTCATACAGCGTCGCCAGTCTGTATTGTGCGGGCGCGAAGCCGCGTGACGCCGCGCGCTGGTACCAGGTAAACGCCTTGGTGAAATCCGACTGGATGCCGCGGCCTTCCGCAAACCGCGCAGCAACCTCGAATTCCGCGGACGGGTCGCCGTTGGCGGCTGCGATGCGTAGCGACAGCGGACCGATGCTTGCAGGTGGCAGGGATTGCGGTTGTACGCTGGCGCCGATCGCAGTCGCTGCGGTGCCGGCGGCCGAACGTTCGCCATCCGACGGGATCAATGACGTGGGAATAGATGCAATGTTGGCTTGCGCTGCACCGAGCCGCGTCGAGGTCTGCGCCATCGCGCGGCGCTGCTGGGCCTGAGCCAGTTCGTCAGCGGAAAGAGATCCCGTTTCGATCAGTACGCCGGCTGGTAGGGCCGGCCCTGTATTGGCCGGTGGAGTTTCCCGCTCCGGTTCGTCACCGATCAAATGGCTATCGCCCGGCTGTTCGCTGCTGCCCGCGGCGGTGGGTTGGGTGCCGAGGCGCTCCCCGTTCGCACCCGAGGAGGAGCCATCCTCAATCCGCAGGCTGTGGGCCGGCGTGGTCGCAGTCGCCCCGTCAGTTTTGATGAAGCTGTACGTCGTCATGCCGACGCCGACAGCGACTAGCACGACGATGGTCGCCAGAAACAGGCCGGCGACCGGCCGGCCGAGCGACTTGCGGCGGCTGCTGAACCATGACCGCTTTTCCGGCTGCGGGGCAGCTTCGCCGCTCAGCGGTGGCTGGCTCGATGCCTGGCGCGCCGCGCGCCGCGCGGAAGCAACGAATTCCTCACGCGTTCCGACCAGTTGGCGGCGCGTGTCGGGCGCTGCCTCGCCTGTCGCGGGCAATTCCTGGGCTTGGGCCTCAGGCTTGGTCGGCCCGCTCATAGGGGGTGGAGAAGCGCTGCGGGCAGCAGTGCGCGCCTCATCGAGTTCGGCGGCTGTTTCCGTGAAGTCTGCCGGATGTGATGGCGCGTCGGACAGTTCAGGGGTGGATAGCGGTCCCCGCGGATAGTGATCGCGTGCCTGATGATGATAGACGCGAGCCAGCAGCGCTTCCCCATCGCTGCGGACGTCGAAATCGTCCTCCGGCGCAACGGGTTCGTTTTCCTCCGGCCACGCCCCCTGTGGCTGGCCGTGCGGATCGAACCGGTCCAACAGATGGACCATGGCCTGCTGAATTGTGGTCAGCGCGCTGGCCGTGTTTTCGTCGGCCTCGCGATAGCTCGATACGAAGCGCTCGATAAGGCCGTTCAGTTCTTCCAGTTTGACGGTCGCGACATGGGCGTTGTTGCTGCGCTGCTGCATGCGCTGGGCAATGGTATCGGCGAGGTGCTCGAAATCGTCCGCCGACAGCGGGGCGTTGCTCAGGAGGTTGGCAAATTTCTCGCCACTGAGCGTTTCCGTCACCTGAGCGAGATGGCGCTCGATGCTGTCGAGCCGCACAAGCTGCGCCTGACTGCTCTCGATGTGCTGCGCCAAATCGGCGATCTGCGCTTCGACGAGCCGCAAACCTTCCGCATCAGCGCGTGTGGCTATGCCTTCCAGCGCCTTGCTGACGCGCTGCTCCAGAGACTGGAACCGGGATTCAAGATCTATCACCGAGCCGTTCGGCCAGATGGCCGACAGGGCGTGTTCGAGCCGGCTTGCGATGTCATCGAGCCGGCGTGTCGCAGGACCGTGGTCCGTGCCTGAGCTGCCGGCAAAAGCGGTGTGATGGGCGTGGCCCGGATCGGAGCTGGCCTGAGTAGAGCGATCCAGATCGTCGGCGCCGTCTTCCAGGGCCCGGGTAAATTCTTCCGCCGCGGCGTGGTCCCAATGTGGGTTGTGCGCGTCGACCTGCGATTTGCTGCTGCTATCTTTTCTGGCCGCAACGGTGCTGCGGCCGGTCATGCTGTCGGTGACACCCCAGTAGTCGACATCGCTTGCGCCATGGCCGACATCGGATCGAACCCATGCGTCCAGTGTCGCGCACGGATACTCGGTGGCGTCATCCTGGTCGGTTTTCGGAAGTTCGGCCGAATCGCCGATGCGTTCCGCCAGATCCGCCAGTCCTTCCTCGATGCGGGCAAAGGCGGATGCGAGTGCGGGCGGAACGGTGTCGCGCACAGACTGGGCTTCTTCCCCCAGATGCACGATGCGATCGTGCATTTCGCGCAGCGTCGAGCCGTGTCGCGTGTCCGCGTCAGCAATATGATCCGCAATCCGTCCGAGCAGGACTTTGAGCTCGCCTGCCTCGCAGGATACGCGGGCGCTGTCGTCGCCTTGCGCATTGTGCGGATCCTGGCTGCTGTAGTCCGACATTGCCTCTCCCCAAGAGGATCGTGTGATCCCAAGCCGGATGCTCTTCGTGCCGGCCCTCGTGCGAGG
>JAEZBZ010000133.1 GCA_023412745.1 Pseudomonadota bacterium
CGCCAAACGTGTTGTTCTGGATGATCCCGTCATCGCGCTTATCGGCGGCAACCGCGTTATACGTCGCCTCGGGAACGCGCACGGCAAAGCGGTCCACTGTTTCGGTTTCACCGGTTTCCTCGTTGCGGATCGGCAGCGATAGTTTTTTTCCGTCCGGCGCGATCGGCTCGACGATGATGTAGTAATTGCGGCCCTGCGGTTGCTTCGGCGGCCTGCGCCACACGCCGCTGGCTTCACCCGGACGGGAAACGATCCGCAGCGTATATTCCGACGTAATCTGATCCCGCAACTGGACGAGTTCGGAATTGACGCGCCGCATGCCGGCGACGTCGCCGTCCCGGATCATGCGCTCGCCATCCGCCAGCAACGCATCTGCCTTCTGGCGCGCGGCATCCTCCGTGGTCAGCATGAAAATATCGCTGTGCACTTGCCGGATGCTGTTCGGCAGCGTGACCGTCTTCTCGATGCGTGATTGCTGCGCGGCCTGCTGCGCGGGACGGCTGACCGTGACGTAGTAGGTGCCCCACACCATCAGCAGCGCCGCTGCGGCAATGCCGGTGCGCCGTCCGAGCACGCCGCGCCGCGCCCAGATCTCCAGCATGGTCCGCGTCCAGGATTTCGGCGCAGGCACATACGTGAAGCGGCTTTCGCGCAGCGCCTTGACGCCCTGCGCCAGCACGCTGTCGGGCACCGCGATGCCCTGCTGGCGATAAATCTCGCGCAGCCGGGCGATCAGCTCGGCTGCGCGATCCTCCTCGTTGAGCTCCCGCCGCACGAGATCGTCGCGATGGCGCAGCGTGTCCACCACGTCCATCGCGATCATGACGTCATCGAGCGTGTGCGGCTTCTGCTCAACCGCGGATACGTCGGCCATGATTTAGCGGTCTCCCCGCCCGCTCAGTCGTGGGCCGGTGGCAGGCTTTCGGCTGCCGCCGCGATACGCGCAATCCGCTGCTTGCCCTCTTCCACGGCTTCACGAATTTCGGTCGAGTTTTGCGTGGCGAGCTTGCGCATCTCGGCGATGATCTCGCCGGACCGGACTTGGAAGTTGACCACGCTGTCGAGGAGTTGCTTGACCGCATCGGCGCGGATGGTCGGGCCGTAGCCGGTGCGGATGGCGGCTTCCTGCACCTTGTCGCCGATCTTGGCCAAGTCTTCGAGGCTCTTCGACATGCCTTCCTTCATGGCCTCGAGTGTCTTTGTCGACTCATGCAGGCCGAACATGCCGGTGAACGAGGCCTTCAGCGCGGTGAGCACGCTGTCATTGGTGGAGAAAAACGACACCGCCTGGCTGTAGACGCGCTCTTTCGCGGACGTCGTCTGCATCAGACGCGCCATGATCACCTCCGACGTGTTGTAGGAGATGGTCATGTTGTCGGAGAGGTCCTTGGCGATCTGATAGCGCTTTTCTTCTTCCTGCGTCCGGCGCAGCTCCTCGTCGCGGGCGAGCTCCAGCTTCGCGCGCTCAGCCGGCTCGGTGCCGGTGAAGCCCGCAACCTTGGCCGAGGATTCATCCAGCGTCTCGCGTGCGGCGTTTAGCTTGCCTTCCGCCGTTTGCAGCACTTCCAGCGCCATCACTTCGGCATGTTTCAGCGCGCCGCGATAGTCACGATAGGCGTCGAGGATCTTGGCCTCGCGCTCGATCTGGTTCTTGGTCTCCTTGGTCACCGACAGGTAGACATCGCGGATCTTGTCGAAGCGGTCGGAGATGTCACCGCGCGCGACCTTCATCCAGATGTTGCTGCCGCGCTCGAAGATGTCGATCTTGCCATCTTCGACCTGATCGACCAACCGCTTGGCGTCATCGCGAATCGAGTTGAAGCCGTTGGTGATGTCCTGATAACGCTGGCCGATCTCCATCTGCGCGGTCTGCTCGCGGACAACCTCGTTGAACACCTCGCCCTGGCCCAGCGTGCGGGCAATCAGCGTGATCTTGTCCTTATCGAGATCGGAGATCTTCGCGAGCAGGGCATTGATAGGCGCGGGCTCGACCTTGGACGGCATCAGCCCCATATCGCGCAGGGTCCCCGCAGCTTTGTCGAGATACTGCATCGGCGATTTCACGGCGACGTCTGTCATGTTGTCCTCTTAGCCAAGTATGTCTGTACGGCGTCAAACGAGTCCCCAGCGCGACATATCGTGCACGATTGCGGGCCGTTCAATCGTTTTGACAAGTTCGCTAGGATATGAATTTTCGCGCCCATCGCGGGTTGTCACTGCACCCGTTAGGCACCTTGCCCGGCACGCCTTATAGTGTAGCGGGCGAGATCGCCACTCGCCGCCGTGCGCAGAGAACCGCCCCATGCCTGACGTTAACCAACCCGACAGCAGCCAGGACGCCACCCGTACAGGCGAGTTGGAAATCCCCTTGCCGGATCGCACCGACGCGCGTCTGGTCTTCATCGGCCGCATCCGCACGCCATTTCTCACCCGCAACGACTGTCCGCGACAGGGCCGCCCTGATGGTCCGGTGTGCCGGATCGAGATCGACGAACCTTGGCGGCCAGGCCTCAAAGGGCTTCAGCATTACACGTCCATTGAAGTCATTTACTGGCTGCATCAGGCACGGCGCGATCTCATCCAGCAAAGCCCGAAATCGGATGGCAGCGCGACGGGCACGTTTGCGCTGCGCTCGCCCTTGAGACCCAATCCGGTCGCGGTGTCGCTGGTGAGCCTGGTTGCCGTCGAGCCTGATGGCTTGCTGGTGCGCGGGCTCGATTGCCTCGATGGCACGCCGCTGATCGATATCAAGCCGGATCGCTGCGCTTACTCGCCCGCCGCGCCCCTGCGTGCTGTCAAACAGGTGCCATAACGCACCGACGGCAAATCCATCACTCCGGGCTTACCGAGCAGGATTGCGGCAGCATGAACGGGACGCCATTCGCCGGCGGCGTGTTCATGCGCACGTGGCAGCGGAACGCAGTCGACAGCAGTCGATCTGTCAGCACCTCGGCCGCCGGTCCGCTCGCCAGCGTGCGGCCGTCGGCCAGCAGTTGGATCTCATCCGCGTAGCCTGCCGCCAGATTGAGATCGTGCAACACCGCAAGCACGGCTCGGCCCTCCGCGGCCTGCCGGCGCAATTCCTGCAGCACGACGATCTGGTGAGCAATGTCGAGGCTCGATGTCGGCTCGTCGACAAACAGCACCGATTCCCGCGGCGCGATCCTGGCGGCCTCAAGTTGGCACAGCGCGCGCGCGATATGCACACGCTGGCGCTCGCCGCCCGACAGATTGGTGTAAGCGCGCTCGGTCAGGTGGCTGAGACCGAGACGTTCAAGCATCGCGATAGCGGACTGCCGCGCACTACGGCTGGGTGGCTGCAGGCCAGGCACCGTAATGCCGAGCAGCACGACTTCCAGCACCGTAAACGAGAACGCCAACACCGAATGCTGCACCACCACCGCGCGACGGCGGGCCAGCGCGTCGGCGGACATCTCGGCAATGTCCTGCCCCTCGCAGGTGACCCGGCCCGACGTCGGCTTTAGTTCGCCAGTCATCATGCGCAGCAGGGTGGATTTGCCGGCGCCATTGGGTCCGACGATCACCACCAGCCGGCCCGGCGTCAGGCCCAGCGTCACGTTGTCGATCAGCTTGCGCCCACCGACCACATAGGAAACCGCTTCAGCCTGCATCATGACTCGGACATCGCCTGGCCGCGCTTGACGACAAGATGCAGGAACACCGGAGCGCCGACGACAGCCATGATGATGCCTATCGGCAATTCGGCAGGCGACACGATCACCCGCGCGACGATATCGGCGACGATCACCATTGCGGCCCCAGTCAGCGCCGAACCGGGTAGGACGATGCGGTGATCCGGACC
>JAEZBZ010000180.1 GCA_023412745.1 Pseudomonadota bacterium
GGGTGAGGATCGATGCGGTCGTTTCCGGATCGAGCGCGGAGGTGGCTTCATCGCACAGCAAAACCTTCGGCTGCGTCGCCAGGGCACGGGCAATGCCGACACGCTGCTTCTGGCCGCCGGACAATTCCGCCGGATAGCGATCGCGCTTGTCGGCAAGGCCGACGAGGTCCAGCAATGGGCCGACACGCTGCTCGATTTCGGCGCGCGAGCGGCCGGCGATTTCCAGCGGCAGCGCCACGTTGTCGAACACCGTTCGCATCGCCAGCAGATTGAAGTGCTGGAAGATCATTCCGATCTTGCGGCGGATACCGACCAGGTTGCGCTCGGCGAGATTGGAGATGTCGGTGCCGTCGACGACGATGCGCCCTGAGGTCGGCTTTTCCAGGCCGTTGACGAGGCGGATGAGTGTGGACTTGCCGGCGCCGGAGCGGCCGATGATGCCGAACACATCACCGCGGGCGACATTGAAGGTTACGGCATCCAGAGCGCGGACGTCGTTCGCCTGCTTGCCGCTGAAGACCTTGGAAACGGTCTCGAAGCGGATGATCGGCTCGGCCGGTTGCACGGCTATCGCGTCGCGGAATTCGGACGCCTTAAGCGGAGCGTTCATATCCAATACTCTCGTGCTCATGATCACCTGTTGCCGTGACCGTTGCGCATGATCTCTCAATGCCCGCCGCCGTTGGCGGCATGGGGTTTGGGATCGATCGGCGCAGGCGCGTCGCCGCTGGCGATAAGCGCGCCCGGGTGGTCAGATACGGCGGGAGTTAAGTCGTGTCGTTCGCGCTAGCGGCGACAACACATCATGGAAGCGCATGCCGGCGTGGCGCACGCGGGGGAAGGCAGCCGTCGCAGGACGAGGGGTGTGCTCATCTCGTCTATCCTTCGCAGTGGGGCACCACGAAGATTCTCGTGGGCATCTTAGCGTTTGATGACGCGGCGCAAGTTGCTCAGCAAATCACCGCGACCAGCCGCAAGCGCGACCAGCCCCATGAGAATAGCTTTCTCTTCGCGGCGGGCTACGAATTATTTCTGATAATGATATTCCCCTGCGTTTGGCTATTTCGATCGCCATTTCTGAAAGCCATTGCTTTTCGAAAAGGTCGTTCGGCCCGAAATTCTCAAAAGAGAATGCGTTTCTCGCAATTCCGGTGCGTGGGACATGGGTTCGCCAACGGCAATGCACGAGTTTGCGGCCGAATAAGCGAAAATCGTCTTAGAGGTGCGTCAGAACGCCAGTCAAAAACGGATTCTGCCCGCGAAACCGTGCGGGCAGACCTGATGACTGTGTGTTCTGGATCGCCTGCGCGTCAGACGTCGACGCTGGCCGAAAGCGCGTTTTCCTGAATGAACTCACGCCGCGGTTCGACGACGTCGCCCATCAGCTTGGAGAAGATCTCGTCGGCTTCCGTCAGATCGCCGAGCTTCACCTGCAGCAGCGTGCGCGTGTCACGCTCCAGTGTGGTTTCTGCGAGCTGGTCGGCATTCATCTCGCCGAGACCTTTGTAGCGCTGCAGCGCCAGGCCCTTGCGGCCGACGTCGTAGACCGCCTTGAGCAGCCCCGATGGTCCGAAGATCTCGGTCTCGGAGTCCTTGCGCTTGAGCTTGCCGGGCAGGTCATAGATGTCGGCCAAGTGCTCGTGGCGCTCGTTGAGCCGGCGGGCCTCCAGAGAGCCAATGAACGCGCGATCGATGATGTGCACTTCCTTCACGCCACGCACTTCACGGCTGAAGACGAAGCCCTCATTATCCGAGAACCGGCCGGTCCAGCCGCGCTCGGTTTCTTCCGAGATGCGGTCGAGGCGCGCGGCAACGACTGCGGTTCTCGCCTCAGCAGCTTCGCGATCGTTCAGAAGCCGGGCATCTAGCGCACCGCCGATTGCGGCCTGTTCGACGACCGAGCGCGAATAGCGCGAGTGCATGCCGTCAAGCGTGCGCTGGACAGCGCGGGCCTGAACGACGATGTCGCGCAGATCCTGGCCGCCGCGCGTTTCGCCGCGACCAAGCTCCAGCACGGCTTCACCGAGGCCGCTGTCGATCAGATAATCCTCCAGGCTCGTCTGATCCTTCAGGTAGGTCTCCGACCGGCCGTTGGTGACTTTGTAGAGCGGCGGCTGTGCGATGTAGAGATGGCCCTGCTCGATGAGCTGCGGCATCTGCCGATAGAAGAACGTCAGCAGCAGCGTGCGGATGTGGGCGCCGTCGACATCGGCGTCCGTCATGATGATGATCTTGTGGTAGCGCAGCTTGTTGATGTTGACGGCGCTATTGCCCTCGTCGTCGCGGCCGATGCCGGTGCCAAGCGCGGTGATCAGCGTGCCGATTTCCTGGCTCGACAGCATTCGATCCATGCGCACGCGCTCGACGTTGAGGATCTTGCCGCGGATCGGCAGCACGGCCTGGAACTCACGATTGCGGGCCTGCTTGGCGGAGCCACCTGCCGAGTCACCCTCGACGATGAACAGTTCCGTGTTGGCGGGGTTGCGATCTTGGCACTCAGCGAGCTTGCCGGGCAGGTTGGCCATATAG
>JAEZBZ010000258.1 GCA_023412745.1 Pseudomonadota bacterium
ATCGGAGGGTTGTTCGCGCTTGAATGCCCAGGTGTTGAACGACTGGACGATCTTTTGAACTTCTTCGCTGCTCGGAAATTTCTTGAGAGTATTGATACTGGACGACGGGCGTAGGTGTGATTTCGTACTCGTGGACACGCTTTGCATACTCAACTCTCTCGCGCTTGGCGTTGACGCAAACAGAAGTTTCTCCGGTGTGCGCAGTCACGGAGCTCTTTGGCCGCCACATGGTGGTCCGGATCGGTTAAAATTAAGTTAATATTCACCAACCGGTAACGGCCTCGAACCGAATCGGGACAGAGGCCCGAGTCTTGTCAAGTGATCTTCTGTGCTATGTGCAGCTCGCCGTCGAGTTCCCGAAATTCAGTGTTTTCCGGTGATAGATGCGCTGTGATGACGTGCGGCTCAACGCCCGCCGTCAAAAAAGTGCTCCGATAAAACCGGGCATAATTGGTTTCAGTAAGGCAAACGCATGACCCATCGGTGGAGCAGATATCTAAGTGCGCCCCAACTGCCATCACCGGTTGTGAAAATATTAATTTTCAATTAAAAAAAGAATACGCCCAGTACATCTGTTTTTTGTTTCACGTCATTCAGTCGCCATTACTCGAATGTGTGCAGAAATCCGCACTTGAGTTTTAAATTCAATTGTTGGATTCGAATGGCCCACCTTCGCGTTGACGCGAAAAGTGGAGGAATGTACCCGATTCAGTAGGGGCATGATTCGGGGGGCGGCCATGATCCTAATCGCGGACGATCGTGAGACTGTGACTGATGGGTATACGACGTGGTTCGACCGCGAAGGCGTTTCGGCTTCTGGTATAGCGCCGGGAGATCTTTGCACCTGGATTGATACGGCTTCGGACGCCGACATGGGTGCCGTGGAGGCGTTTCTGCTTGGGGATTTTTCTGGGCGAGAAACGCTTTCGCGGAAGATCCGTGGTCGTTCCTGTGCTGCTGTTATTGCGATGAACGACAGTAAGTCGCTCGAGGAGACGCTTGATCTCTTCGCGGCTGGCGTCGACGACGTGGTCAAGAAGCCAATTCACGTGCGTGAAATTCTGGCACGCATCCATGCTATTCGCCGGCGTGCAACGACTGAGTCCGATTGCGCGGTTTTTGGTGATTTGCGCGTGTTTTTCGATGGTCGCGATCCGGAGGTGTGTGGCGAGGTTTTGGCCTTGCCGCGCCGCGAGCGCCGCATTCTTGAGTATCTCGTCGTCAATAAGGGGCGGCGGGTAACGAAGAGCCAGATCTTTAATGCGGTGTACGGCTTGTTTGGTGAGGACATCGACGAGAATGTCGTCGAGAGCCATATAAGCAAATTGCGCAAGCGGTTGCGGCACCGGCTCGGTCAGGATCTGGTCGATTCGCAGCGGTATCTCGGTTACCGCTTGGTTCTGGCTTGATGCCTGGTGCTGGGGTTTTCAGTCCCGCGCAAGGCGAGCCTGTTCTCATGTGGCAATCAGAAGCCAGACTTCGGGATTATGACCAATGAGCCTTTACGGCATGATGAGGACGAGCGCGTCTGGGATGGCGGCGCAAGCGAATCGGCTGGCAACGGTCGCTGATAATATCGCCAATATGAGCACGACGGGCTACAAGCGCGCATCGACCGAGTTTTCGTCGATGATCCTGGAATCAGGCGACGGCAGCTACGTTTCGGGCAGCGTTCGCACCGATGTGCGTTACGGCATCAGTGTCGAAGGCACGCTGGCCTATACCACGTCGACGACGGATCTTGCTGTCGATGGTCAGGGCTTCTTTCTGGTCGGAGGCAATTCCGGGCAGATATATATGACCCGCGCCGGCTCGTTCGTTCCGGATGGCGAGGGGCGGCTGGTCAATGCGGCCGGCATGTACCTGATGGGTTATCCGCTGACGAACGGAAACCCCGCTGTTGTCGCGAACGGCTATAACGGCCTTGAGGTCATCAATCTTGGTTCGCTCGCGCTGCAGGCCAATCCCTCGACGGGCGGCGAATTCTACGTCAATTTCCCGCTGAATTCGGATGATATTGCGCCTGGCGACTTGCCTTCGGCCGGCGGCGACAGCTTTACGGCGAAGACCTCGCTACGGACCTTCGATAATCTCGGCAACGAGATTATCGTTGATGTCTATAGCTCGAAGGTGGCGGACGGCCAATGGGAAGTCTCTGTTTATAATCGCGCTGATGCGAGCGCTAGCGGTGGTTTTCCTTATTCATCGCCTCCGCTTGCGACGGAAACGCTGCTGTTCGACGGCCAGGGTCGCGTTGATCCGGCGGGCGCCACGGGGCTTTCTATTCCGATCCCGGGCGGCGGTACGGTCGAACTCGATATGTCTCAGTCGAGCCAGCTCGCGGGCGACTATTCCGTGCGGACCGCGACCATTGATGGCAACGCGCCCAGCGATGTCGACCGGATCGAGTTCTCTGATACGGGCGTTGTTTATGCCGTTTTCATGAATGGCGCGCGCGTCGCGACGCATCGCATTCCGCTTGCGACGGTCAATAGTCCTGACAACCTGCAGCCGCTGCCGGGCAACGTCTACGCCCCGAGTGCGGATTCCGGGGATGTTCGGGTCGGTTTTCCGGGTGATGGCGGTCTGGGCACGGTTGCATCCAAGGCCTTGGAGCAGTCAACCGTCGATCTGGCGACCGAGCTGACGGCGATGATCGAATCTCAGCGGAATTACACGGCGAATTCAAAAGTTTTCCAGACCGGCGCGGACCTGATGGACGTGCTGGTAAATCTGAAGCGGTGATGATGCGAGGCGCGACTAGTCCCGAGCGGGGAGATCATATCGCATGACGCTCTCGAATAGTTTGAGCATTGCGCGCTCGGGCCTGGCGGCGCTGGCGAACCAGACTGCCATCATTTCTCGCAATACCGCGAATACAAATGAGCCGCTGACGTCGCGCAAGACCGCGAATGTCGTGACGGTTCCCGGTGCGGGCGTTCGCGTGACGTCGATCACGCGCGCGTCGGATAGTGCGCTGTTGAAGCATATGGTGACGACGAATTCCGCGGCAGGGCGCCAGAACGCCATTGTCGATGGGCTCGATCGTCTCGATCTTACCGTCAACGATCCGGAGCTCGATGTTTCGCCGGCGGCAATGATCGCGAAGTTGAATAACGCGCTGCAGATTTATTCCGAAGGTCCGCAGGATCTGGCGCGCGCTAATTCTGCGGTCGCCGCGGCCAGTAATCTTGTCAATTCGCTACATGCCGCGACCGAAACCGTTCAGGAAGTCCGCTCGAAGGCGGATGCCGATATCGCGAGTGCTGTTGATAGCCTGAATTCTCTTCTGGCGCAGTTTGAGGCCGTTAACACGGCCATTGTTAAAGGAACGCGTTCAGGATCGGACGTCACGGATCATCTCGATAAACGTGACCAGCTGTTGTTCGCAATGTCGGATGAAATCGGCGTGCGTACGATTACCCGCGGCGACAACGACATGGTGATATTCACCGATGGCGGTGTAACGCTGTTCGAGGGTAAGGCTCGCACAGTGACTTTCGAGCCTGCGATGCTCATGACCCCGACGTCGGTCGGAAATCATGTATTCGTTGACGGCGTGCAGGTTACCGGCGCCACTGGCGGCATGGCGAGCGGAACCGGTCGCTTGAGTGGCTTGACGGCTGTTCGCGACGAAATCGCCGTCGACTATCAGACCCAGCTTGACGAGATTGCCCGCGGACTTATCGAGATTTTCGCGGAAAGTGACCAAAGCGCTATTCCGACGCTTGCTGACGCTCCCGGCTTGTTTACCTGGTCTGGAGCGCCCGGGATGCCGGCCAGCGGAACGGCAATTGCTGGACTGGCGGGGTCCATTCGCGTTCATGCAAGTGTCGACCCAACGCAGGGCGGGGATGCAAATCTGCTGCGTGACGGCGGAATGGCTGGGGCAGCATATACCTACAATACGGAAAATGCCTCGGGCTTCAGTAATCGTTTGCACGAATTGGTCGGCAAAATGACCAGTCAGCGCTCATTCGATCCTGATTCCCAATTAAATACCACGGCCACGATCTACGGTTTTTCGTCATCTTCCGTTGGCTGGCTGCAGGAGCTGCGCAGGACCGCGAGTTCGGAAGCCGAATATCGCACGACAATGTTTGAGCGCTCCGCTGAGTCGTTGTCCAAGGCGACCGGTGTCAGTCTGGATGAGGAAATGACGCTCATGCTTGAGCTGGAGCGGAGCTACCAGGCGACATCGCGACTGATATCGACGATCGACGAGATGTACCGTTCGCTACTGGCTGCAGCGGGGTGACGTGATGAAAGCTAATTTCGTTTCCACGCTGTCGATTTCTACGACGACGAAGCTGTCGTTGGCAAAATCGCAAAAGGCGCTGATGCAGGCCGAGAAGGAGATGGCGACTTGGCGTCACGCCGACGTCGGCCGTGCTCTTGGCCACCGCACAAGTGATACGGTTTCGCTGCGGCAGGATTTCGCCCGTCTCAATGGCATTAGGGACTCCAACGCCGTAGCCAGTACGCGACTGGATATGACGCAGGCTGTTCTGGATGGGCTGGCCGCCGACGCGCAGGAGTTTATCGGAGCAATGTTTGCCTCTCGTGAGGCCGACAATGGTGCGCTGGTGCTCAAGGTCGAAGCGAGAACGCGGCTGGAGGCGCTTATCGGCGCTATCAATACATCCGTGGATGGGGCCTACATTTTCTCCGGCATAAACGCCGACGTGCGGCCCATGGAATCGTATTTCGGCGATCCCGCGCCTGCCAGCCGGCAATCGGTGGCGACAGCGTTCTTCGATGAGTTTGGTTTTACGCAGGATGATCCGGCGGCAGCTTCGATTTCGCGCACCGATATGGACGCGTTTCTCAACGGGGCGTTCGCGGATCTGACTGATGAGGCGGCGTGGTCGGCAAACTGGTCCGCAGCCTCGGACCAGAATATTCGCAGTCGCATTTCAACGTCCGAGCTCGTTGAGACGTCAAGCAACGCCAACGTCAAGGCACTGCGCGATCTTGTCAGCGTCTACACGATGGTTGCCGACCTGGGGGGCGACGGCCTCAGCAAAGAAGCGTTCCAGGCCATCGTTGACAAAGCGGTGATCAAGACTGGCGAGGCTATTCAGGGTCTGACTGGTCTAAGGGCCAATCTCGGTACCGTGCAGGAGCGCATATCCAGCGCGAATGACCGCATGTCGATACAGACCGGCATTTTCGAACGGCACATTCAATCGATGGAAGCGGTGGATCCCGACGCGGCATCAGCGCGGGTCACTTCGCTGCTGACCCAGATCGAGACGTCCTACGCTCTCACCGCTCGCATTCAAAATCTCAGCCTGCTCGATTACATCTAGGGCTTGAAACCGCCATGTACCATTTTTCTTATGCGGAAGTGCTCGAAGAAACGCCTAAAGATGCGCGTGAACGCGAGCGGATGGCGATTGATCGGGCTATCGAACTTCTCGAAGCCGCCGAAGCTAAGGGGCCGCGCTCGCGCGAGGCCATCGATGCAATTCTCTTTGTGCGTCGCCTTTGGGGCATGCTGATCGAGGATCTCGCCAATCCCGAAAACGACCTGCCGAAGGCGCTTCGCGCGGACTTGATTTCCATCGGCTTGTGGATCATGCGGGAATCCGAGCAGATCAGGCTCGAGCAGTCGACCAATTTCAGGGGATTGATCGACGTTACGCGCGCAATCGGCGAAGGGCTGCGGTGAGCGCCATGCACATTTCACTGCGCGCCGGTGAAAGAATTTACATTAACGGCGCGGTGGTGCGTGTTGACCGCAAGGTCTCGATGGAGTTGCTCAACGACGTGACGTTTCTCCTCGAGAGCCATGTGATCCTCGCGGATGATGCAACGACGCCGCTGCGGCAGCTCTATTTCATCGTACAGACGATGCTGATTGAGCCCGCCAAGGCCGATGAGGCGCGCGCAATGTATGAGCAGTCGCACGCGTTGTTGATGATGTCGTTTACCAGTCGCGACGTGCTCGACGGGCTCGCTCGCGTGCGCCAGCAGATCGAAGCCGGCAAAATTTTCGATGCGTTGCGGATCATTCGGACGCTATATCCGCTGGAGGAAGCGATTCTTGCGGGCGGGCGCCCGGCGCAGCCGGTGATGTTTACAGAGCAGCGGGAGCCTGTGGCATGCAAGTAGATGCGACGGTCGGGACTGACTACACGGCCAGAACGACCACCACTCAGGAAAAGACCAGCACCAATAGTAGCACGGCGACGTCTGGTGCGACGCTCGATTACAATGCGTTTCTGCAGCTGTTGCTGGCGCAAATGAAGAACCAGGACCCGACCAAACCGATGGACTCTACGGAGTACATGGCTCAGCTCGCGTCGTTTTCAAACGTTGAGCAGGCAATGAAAACCAACGCCAAGCTCGATGCGCTGATGACGTCGATGGCGCTGTCGCAGGCCGATGGCATCATTGGTCGCACCATTACATCGGCAGACGGCAGTATTACCGGCGAAGTGACATCATTGCGCGCGATCACCGGCGGTGCAGTTGCCGTTCTGGCTGACGAGCGCGAAGTGCCGCTGGGTCCAGGCGTAACGATCACCTAGCCATGAACCAGGCCGACGCGTTAGACATCGTACAGGCGACAATCTGGACGGTTATCGTCGCGTCCAGCCCAGCCGTGGCAGCCGCAATGCTCGTCGGGATTGTTATTGCATTGTTGCAGGCGCTGACGCAGGTCCAGGAAATCACGCTCACATTCATTCCCAAGATCATCGCTATCCTGGTCACGGCGTCGTTCTCGGCGCCGTTTATCGGCTCGGTGATATATACGTTCGCCGAGCAGATCTATTCTCGAATCGAGAACGGTTTTTGAGCTGAAGTGCTGCTGTATCAATAGATAATTGTGCGTGCGGTCGTGCACGCAAGGCTGGGGAAAGCGTGACCTTGCAGGGTGTCGCATAGTTCGCGAACTATGAGATACGAGGGCAGGCATGGCGTTGACTTCGGCGTCCGGAATAGAGTCGTCTGGCAGACAGAGCGGCAAGGACGTCTGGTTCGCCGCCGGTGTCGTCTTTATTCTGACGATTCTGTTTTTGCCGTTGCCCGCGGCGGTGATCGACGTTGCGCTCGCGATCTCGATTGCGCTGTCCGTTTTGATACTCATGGTGGCTCTGTGGATTCAGAAGCCGCTTGAGTTTTCGGCCTTTCCGACCGTGCTGCTGATCGCGACGATGTTGCGCCTGGCGCTGAATATCGCGACAACCCGCTTGATTCTAACCGATGGTGCGCAGGGCATAACGGCGGCTGGGCATGTCATTGCGGGCTTTGCCAGCTTCGTGATGAGCGGCGATTTCGTCATTGGCACGATCGTCTTTCTTATCCTTATCACGGTGAACTTCATCGTCATAACCAAGGGTGCGACGCGTATCGCGGAAGTCGGCGCACGTTTCACCCTTGATGCAATTCCTGGTAAGCAGATGGCGATCGATGCCGATCTGTCGGCCGGCTTGATCGATGACAAGGAGGCGATGAGCAGGCGCCGCGAGCTGGAGGAGGAAAGCTCCTTCTTCGGCGCGATGGACGGTGCGTCCAAGTTCGTGCGTGGCGATGCTATCGCCGGCCTGATCATTTTGGCCGTCAATATTGTCGGCGGCATCACGATCGGCATCACCCGCTACGACATGAATTTGGGGTCGGCTGTTGACGTATTTACAAAGCTCTCGGTGGGCGACGGCCTGGTTTCGCAGATACCGGCGTTGATTGTTTCGCTCGCTGCCGGCCTGCTCGTATCCAAAGGCGGCACGCGTGGCTCCGCCGAGAAGGCGATTTTCAGCCAGCTTGGCCGCTATCCTCGGGCGCTCACCGTTGCTTCGGCTGTCGTGGCAATTTTGGCGCTCGCGCCGGGGCTGCCATTTGTGCCGTTCGCGTTGCTTTCAATTGCTTTGGCGACGGTTGCCTATTTGATCCCGAAGCGGCTGGCTGAGGAAAAGGCCGCCGTCGAAGCGCTTGAGCAGACCGCAAAAAGGGAAGCCGAAGAAGAACAGCGCAGTTCCGTCAAGGAGCAACTGCGGGCCGTTGAAATCGAGCTGTCCCTCGGAAAGCAGATTTCAAGTGCGCTGCTGCCGACGCACGGGGAACTGGCTCAGCGCGTCGCTAAAATGCGACGTGCATTTGCGCGCCAATACGGATTTGTCGTGCCGGAGATCAAGCTTTCCGACGACCTGACTTTGCCGCCAAAGACCTATCAGATCAAAATCCACGGCACGGTTACAGCCAGTGAAGCGCTGCGCATTGGCGATTTGCTGGTCATCATCGGCGAGGGTCCTCGGCCGGACGTCCCCTGCGACGAGGTTCGCGAGCCGGCGTTTGGTATGAAAGCCGTTTGGGTGCCGGAGATTTTTTCGGCAAACATCAAGCGTGAGGGCTTTACACCGATCGACAATATGTCGGTTCTGCTCACGCATATGCGCGAGGTTATTCGCAATAATCTGTCGCAATTGCTGTCCTATAAGGACGTGCGGATGTTGATTGATCGGCTTGATCCGGAGTATCGCCGGCTAGTCGACGAGATCGTGCCGTCTCAGATTTCATTTTCCGGCCTGCAGGCGGTGCTCAAGCTTTTGCTGACGGAGCGTGTCTCCATTCGCAATTTGCACCTGATATTGGAGGCGATCGCTGAAGTGGCGCCGCACGCCCGCCGCGCCGAGCAATTGGCGGAGCATGTGCGCATGCGCATGGCGCCGCAGATCTGCGGAGATCTGTCGGACGGCGGTGTCCTGAAGGTTCTGCGACTTGGTAGTCGCTGGGAACTTGTTTTCCATCAGGGCTTGAAGCGCGATGCCAAAGGAGAGGTTGCTGAATTCGATATCGATCCGCAATTGATTGAGCAGTTCGGCGCCGACGCTACGAAGGCGATTCGATCTCATATGGACCAGGGGCACCAGTTCGTTCTGGTGACCGCACCGGATGCCCGTCCGTACGTGCGCATGGTGACTGAGCGGCTGTTCCCGACGTTGCCCGTCTTGTCTCATCTGGAAATCGCTCGCGGCGCCCAAATCAAGACATTGGGCTCCATCTCGTGAATGCACTTGGACCGGAAACGGTGCTTCTGGTCTTTGTGCTGTTTTGCCGTATCGGCGGATGTCTGATGTTGATGCCGGGCTTCGCAAGCCCGCGCGTTGCGGTGCAAATTCGGCTTTTTATTGCGATATCCGTGACGTTGGCGCTTACGCCGGTCCTGTTGCCAACCGCGCGTGCCACGGTGCCTCAGCTCGATCTAGGTCTCATGGTTGCGCTGATTGTCGGAGAAACATTGACTGGCGCGCTTATCGGCATGATGGGGCGCGTGTTTTTCCTCGCTCTGCAATTTATGGCGAGCGCGATCGCGATGTTCTGCGGCTACGGCGGCATGCCAGGAGCTGCGATCGATGAAAACGAGCCTAGTCCGCCCTTGGCGAGCCTCGTCACGATCACGGCCACGGTGCTTTTCTTTACAACTGAACAGCACTGGGAAGTTTTACGCGGATTGACGCAATCTTACACGGTCATGCCGATATCGATGGCAATTGGCATCGACAACGGTCTGCCGCAGTTGGCTGACGCGCTATCTGACGCATTCTTTCTGACTTTGCAGATCTGCAGCCCCTTTGTCGTTTACGCGCTTATCATCAATTTGATGTTTGGTCTCGCAAACAAACTGATACCGCAAGTACCCGTGTATTTCGTATCGCTGCCGTTCGTTCTCGCCGGTGGACTGCTGCTCCTCTACTTCACGGTTGGCGAGGCATTGCGCCTGTTCATCGAAGGCTTTGCAAGCTGGATGCTGCGGGTATGACAGACGAAAAGGCACGCCGCGTCAGCCGCTCGCGCAATATTCTCGCTGTTCAGCGCCAGTTGCAGAAAGTCGAAGAGCGACATCTGGCCGAGATCAAGCGGCGCGCCAACAGTCTGGCAGAGCTCGAGGTTGAGCTTATTGAATTGCTCAACACTGACGATACCATGCGAGGCCTATTGACGGTCACGAGCGTACGTCGCCTGAGCATGGTTCAAAGTGAGATGGCGCGCGTCGAGGAGCATCGGCAAGCCCAGGCGGAACGATTGATTGCCCAGACCAGCCGCATGAAGCTGGCGGAGAAATTGAGCGCTGAGGCGGAAGCCGATGCGCGAAAGGCACAGGACCAGCAGGATCTTTCAGAGGCTATTGAGCGCTTTCTTCGGAACTACAACGCAAGCCTCCCGTAAGCCCTTTGAGACAATGTTGTTTTATTCGGAATCTGCTGGAACTGACCTTCACAATGCCAATCGCACCAATATCCCCGCATATGGCCCACATGGACCAGTTGAGCAGTTTGACGCGGGCTGCCGAAGCGGCGTCGGCGCGGCAGGGATCTGGAAAGCAAGTTGACAAGGCCTACGTACAGTTCGAGGCGTTCGTCCTGCAGAATTTCATAGAGTCCATGCTGCCCAAGGATGCCGAGAATGTTTTCGGCGGGGGCACGGCCGGCACGATGTGGAAATCGATGCTCGCTGAGAAACTCGGGATGGAACTGGCTAAGAGTGGCCAGCTTGGCATTGCCCAGGTGATAGCTTCATCGCGGACGAGTGCTCAACCTGATCAGTCAGATAACTCGTAAAGGTGGCGGATGAAGGCTGTGAATTCCATTGAGCGTGTAATCCGGCGTCTTGAGGACACGGTGAATGAAGAAACTGAATTGCTGCGCACGAACGCGGGCGTTGACCTCAACGAATTCAATGCGCGGAAAAGCCAGGGGCTTCTGGAGCTGACACGTGCGTTGAGGACATTCGATGTGCGTTCGGCTGATGACGCCACGGTGTCACGGTTGCAATCCCTGCGCAGCGCACTGAATGAAAACAGTGCTGTTTTGAACCTGCATCTCCAGGCCGTACGAGAAATCGCAATGATCGTGTCCGATACCATTCGTGAGTCGGAATCGGACGGTACCTATTCGCCGGTCGCGCAGCTCGCGGGCGCCAGGCTATGATCAAGCTGCTGGTCGTCGGTGCTTGGGTTTGCGTCGTCACGCTTGCTTCAGGCTACGCGGCCGTGATGTGGCAGACCGGCCGCGCGCCAGAGCAGGAGGCTGAGAAATTTTTCGGCGGCCTTGATTATATCAAGACCAAAATGATCAGCGTCCCGGTTATCACCGACGGCGCTGTGCAGGGCTATGTTGTGGCGCAATTCGTCTTCACGGTTGAAGCCAATCTGCTGAAAAAGCTTTCTGTGAAACCCGACGTTTTCCTTGTCGATGAAGCGATCCGTACGATTTACGCTGGTCAGGGTTTCGATTTCCGCCAGATGAAAAAGCATGACCTGCCAGCTCTGGCAAAGCTGATTGCGGATAACGTCAATGCACGCTTCGGCGCGCGGTTCGTCGAAGAAGTTCTCGTGCAAGACCTGAATTATCTTCCGAAGGAACAAATCCGCGGTCGCATGAGCCTGTAGCCCGCGCGAGGTGCGCGTTTTAGACGTGCCAAGTTTATGGCGCCAGTTGGCGGGCCAGTTCCTGGAATGCATCAGTGCTGGCGGGATCGCGCGGCGACTGCTGCAGAGCGGTTATGACTTTAGGGACCAGGGCGATCGCGTTGTCCAATTCTGGATCTTCGCCGCCCTTGTAACCGCCCATCAGCCGCAAATCGCGGGTTTCTTCAAATCGCGCCATCATGGCGCGCAGCTTCATGACCAGTTTCTGTTGCTCCGGCGTCCATACCGCGTGCGCCAGTCGCGAAATGGACCGCAGCACGTTGACTGCCGGATAGCGACCCTGGTCGGCGATGGCGCGATCCAGAACAATGTGACCGTCGAGTGTGCCACGAATAGCGTCCGCGATGGGGTCGTTGTGGTCGTCGCCATCGACCAGCACTGAGAAGATTCCGGTGATCGACCCGCTGCCCTCTGGCCCTGGACCGGCCCGCTCAAGCAGTTTCGGCAATTCACTGAAGACGCCAGGCGTATATCCGCGCGCGACCGGAGGTTCGCCGGCTGCGAGATCGACGTCGCGCGCAGCGTGCGCAAAGCGCGTAATCGAGTCCACGATCAGCAGGACGTTGTTGCCCTGATCGCGAAAGTACTCAGCGATGCACATGGCCGTGCGTGGCGCGAGCCGCCGTCGCATAGGGCTTTCATCGGCGGTGGCAACCACGGCCACGACACGATCGCGGTTAGTGCCGATCGTATCCTCGATGAACTCGCGCACTTCACGGCCGCGTTCTCCAACAAGCGCAATGACAACGGCATCGAAACCCGTTGCCTGGGCCAGCATCGCCAACAGCGTGGATTTGCCAAGCCCCGATCCGGCGAAAATGCCGATGCGTTGGCCGGCGCACAGCGGCGTAAACAGGTCGACGACGCGGATGCCGGTGCGCATCGGTTTCGTCACCCGCTGTCGCCGCATGGCGGCCGGTGGCGATCGCTCGAGTGATACGGCGTCGGCGCCCTGATCAAGAGAACCCTGGCCATCGATCGGCAATCCGAACGCATCGAGGATGCGCCCCTTCCACGATAAGTCGGGATTGAGCGAAATCGGTCCGCGGGCGCGCACGCGGGTGCCAAGTCCGATTTTCAGTGGCTCGTTGAATGGCTTTACGGTGGCGCCGCGCTCGTCGATGCGGATCACTTCTCCGAGTTCATCGTGTCCACCGAGTTCGACGCATTGCCCCAGTTTCAGGTGCCAGGACAGACCGTCGACGCGAATGGAGGTCGGCGTTGCTTCGGATACGACGCCGCTGACCCGAATGAGACTGCTATTCCGCGACGGCGGCGCCAACGCGTCAGCGAGCGCCCTCAGAGCATTGGCTGTCAAGATGTCTCGCCCAGGGACCTGACCGCACCCTTCAGGGATGAGTCGGAATCATTGATCGCGTTGGTGATGGCTTCAAACGCGCGGGAAACCATGATCAGCCGGCTCATTTCCAGAACCGGATTGACGTTCGCGCGCTCGGTATAACCTTGCTGCATTCCTGCCTTGGTGAAATCCAGAACAGGTGTTGCCGCCCGGTCGGGCATGACACCCGAATTTTCATAGCGGGTCAGGCGCGCGGGTTCGTCGATCTGAAACAGCCCGATGACACCGACTTGCTGGTTATTTTGTGCAATCGTGCCGTCGCGCGAGATCGTCGGCGGTCCGGCATTGGGGTCAAGAAGGATGCCTGCCCCGCCGATGTCCAGCACCTGATGGCCGTTGAGCGTCAGCAATTCTCCAGCTTCGTTGATTTTGAAACGCCCATCACGAGTGTAAACCTGTCCGGCCGGCGTTGCGATCGATAGCCAGGCATCGCCTTCGACGGCGACGTCGAGCGCATTATCGGTGCGGACGAACTCACCGCTTCGGCGTGATATGTACGTGGAACCGTCGGTAGCAAAGGCGACCGGATCGCGCGGGACTTCCGACAGCACGGTTTCAAAACGGACCTGCTCTGCACGGAAACCAACCGTATTCGAATTCGCAACGTTGTCAGCGATCGTTGTGATGCGCTTCTGGAGCGCGATCTGGCCCGACAGCGCGACGTAAAGACCAGATTGCATATTATCGTCCCCCGATCCTGAATTTCTGCAAGCTGGTCAAAAGGCTCAGCGTCAGTCCCGCCCGGGATTGCTGACCGATCAGCAGCGCATTCGTGGGCTGTGATACCGTCGGCCCCTCCGTGACTTCCCACATGGTCGTAAAGCGCTGGACCAGTTTTTGTAGCTTCTCGGGCTCCGAGAAATCTTCGATCTTGATTCGGTCCTGTATCGCCTTAGCCTGCTTATCGATGTCCGCGCCGGCCATCGTCGATGGCATTCCAAGGATGGTGTAGACGACCCTTTGAAGCGCCGGATCGGCCAGGATCTCATAAGCATTTTTGACGTTCGGGGCCTTGCGCGCGAAATACAGGGCCAGCCTCACGCCTTCATTCTGCGCGCCGGCATTCTCCTCAAGCGTCTGCCGCATGTATTTGTCGACAGTGCCCTGCTGCGTGACCTGGAAAACGGTTGCGTCTTCCCCATACCGCGCGAAATTGAATGTCGCTACGAAATCGCGATAGCGCTTATCGGACAGGCGATTGGCAAAGCTGCCGTCGTCGTCGATCCCCTCAGTCAGCGCTTTGCGAACGAATGCTTTGGCATAGTCCATCTCGCCGAGGCCGTGAGCCTTCATGGCGTATTTGAAAAGGCGGTCGTCGGCGAGGAAATCCTTGATCGATTTCACTTTGCCGATGTTTTCGAGATAATAGGCCGTTTCGCGCGCGACCATGGGTTGCTTGGCCGTCGTCTCAAGCGAGCGATCGATATCGTTGGCGATCAGCCGGTAGCTTATCGAGGTCGTCAGCACAGCGCCCGCTCATCAGCTCGAATTTATTTCCATCGGTGCGCCGACAGTGGCGCATCCGCCTTACCTGAAGCTGTCGATTGCGCCGACGTGCGTTTGCAACAGGCTCGCGCAAGGCTCAGCACGTCTAAGGGTTATCCAAGGGGTGCGAAGCAGGGACTGATCCAGTGACGATCATTATCGGGCTCATAATCACCCTGGGCTGTATGCTCGGCGGCTTCATGGCCATGGGTGGCCATGTCGGGGTGATCTGGCAGCCTTGGGAATATGTGATCATTTGTGGTGCCGCTCTCGGCACGTTTGTGGTCGCGAACCCAATGAAAACCATCAAGGATGTCGGCAAGGGAGTTGGCGAGGCCTTCAAGAACTCCGTGCCGACCCGGCAGGAGTATCTCGATGTGCTCGGCCTGCTGCATGCGCTGATGCGTGAGCTGCGCGGACCGAACCGCAATGAGCTCGAAGCGCATATCGAAAACCCCACTGAATCGGCTCTGTTCAAGAAGTATCCGGCGACGTTGGCCAACCAGGAATTGGTCAGCTTCGTTTGCGACTACTGCCGCATCATTTTGATGGGGAACGCGCGGCCTCATGAAATCGAATCGCTGATGGACGAGGAAATCGAGACCGTCCGTCATGACAAGATGAAGGCTCAGCACGCGCTGGTCACGGTATCCGAGGGACTGCCGGCGCTTGGCATCGTCGCGGCCGTTCTGGGTGTCATCAAGGCCATGGGTGCGCTGGATCAGGCGCCCGAGGTTCTGGGAGCGCTGATCGGTGCTGCGCTGGTTGGTACGTTCGCGGGCATTTTCTTTTCCTATGCCGTCGTGTCTCCCATAGCGACGAAGATGAAGCTGGTGCGTGAAAAGCGTCTGCGCCTGTATGTCGTCGTCAAACAGACGCTGCTGGCATTTATGAATGGCGCGATGCCTCAGGTTGCGACCGAACACGGCCGCAAGACCATATCGGCCTACGAGCGCCCGTCGATCGATGATGTCGAGCAGGCCGCGCTGTCAGGTGGTGGCGAAGAGGCAGCTCGCAAGGAGGCTGCGTGACCGGCATGACGGCGTCCGCGGAACAGAGGCACGTTCAGCGTGATGCTTTCTCCACGATTTTCGGCGGAGAACCGCCGATTGCCGAGCGCCTGCCGATGCTGCCCGTGGCCGTTGAGCGGGCAGCCAATGCGTGTTCGGACGACCTGCGCACGGTGGCGGCGTTGGTGCCGCAGATCCGTCTGACGGGTATTTCGCGCGGTGTCGTGGGGCAGCTTGTCGACGCGGAAGAAGGTGGCAGCGTCGTTGAGATGCTGCATGCCCCGGAGTGGGATTCCCATCTTCTTGTTCATTTGAATCGCGATCTGGTATTCGCGTATCTCGAAATGGTCCTCGGCGCCGACGGATCGCAGCCCGCCTACCGGGGCGATCGCCGGCTCACCCGCATCGAGACGCAGGTTGCGCGCACGTTGATCGCGCGCCTTGGCAGGGCGCTCGAACTCGGATTTGCCTCGTTCGCGCAGACGGCATTCGCGGCGACGGAAGATCCGGCGCGCGTCGATCTCGACCTGATGGGCGGCGCCAATGCGGCCGTCGCTTTGCTTCATCTCCGCATCGATTTTGGAGATCGCGGCGGCGACGTTCAAATTGCCATTCCGCGGTCCGTTCTCACGGCGTTGCGCCCCGCGCTCGCACCGTTGCCTGCTGGCGAGGCCGGACGTGCCGATCCTGGCTGGAGCCGGCAGATCCAGAATGAGATCACGCGGACGCAACTTATCCTGCGCGCGGTCCTGGATGAGCGTATCCGGCCGATGGTCGATATTACCAATTTGCAGGTTGGCCAAATCCTGGAGCTTGAGGCGACCCCACGCAGCCGTATCCGCGTCGAATGCAACGGGCAGCCTTTGCTTTGGTGCGAAATCGGGAAGTCGAACGGGGCGTACACGCTGCGCGTGGATGGCTTCATCGATCAGGAGGAAGTGTTCATGCACCACCTGCTGTTCGGTCGATAGCTGGTCACGTTGGCGCCGGACGTAACCTCGGTCGGCGCTCAACTCAGAATTCAGGGTGATGACAATGTCTCAAGGCGCCAGTGCAACCAAACAGGATTCGCTGCTGCAGGAGTTTGCGGCCGAGCTGACACCCTCAGCCGAGGAGCTGGCCGCGGCACTTGGCCCGGCGCAGGCGGCCGCAAATGGGGATGCCTTGGGTGGCGCTCCCCTGGCGCGCAACCTCGAAATGATCATGCGCATTCCGGTTTCTGTGCAGATCGTGCTCGGGTCGGCGACAATGCCGGTTTCTGGGCTAGCAAAACTCGGTCGAGGTGCTGTTATTCCATTGGATCGGCGAGTCGGGGAGCCGGTCGACGTGGTCGTCAATGGGCGCGTTGTGGCGCGAGGCGACGTCGTCGTAATGGATGAGGGCGGGTCTCGATTCGGTATCGCACTTACCGAGGTCGTGACTACGACGGGATCAGGTAGAGGGACCTAGTTCATCTCGAGCGTCATGACGAACCAGGTCGCATCCACAGCCGAGCCAGATATCAATTCGCTGGGCGGTCCAGAGAAGGTGGCTATTCTGCTGCTTGCTCTAGGGCGGCCCAAGGCTGCGCAGCTCCTGAAGCGTTTTGACCCCGAAGAAATTCGCCTGATCACCAATGCAGCGAACAAGCTACCCTCTGTATCCGGGAGCGATCTCGGTGTCCTGGTCGAGGATTTCGCAAAGCTTTTTTCCGGCGGCGTGAATTTCGTCGGCACGGCGAACGAGGTCAAAAGCCTCCTGGCCGACATCATGAGCGAGGAGGAGATCGCTGCGGTTCTCAGCGAACGCAGCGATGAGCCTGATCCGGAAGAATCAGTCTGGATAACTTTCACGCGCTTGAAAGATGATTCGCTGCGCGATTACCTGCTGGGGGAGCATCCCCAGATCGCGGCCGTTATTCTTTCGCGCATCGACTACGGTCTGGCGGCGCGGATTATCGGTTCCTTCCCCGCGGATGTCCGCAACTCGCTGCTCTGGCGCATGCTGGGCGTCAAGAACGTTGCGGATGATGCGCTCGCGGCGCTTGAGCGGGCGCTGAAGGAAGATCTCATCGCTTTGTCGTCGTTCAGCTCCGGTTCTCATGCCGGCATCGCAGAAATTCTGAACCGTCTCGACAAGTCGCAGTCCGATGCCGCGCTGCGCCTGCTGTCGGAAGTGCGGCCCGCGGATGTGCGCGCACTGCGCAGCATGCTGTTTACGTTCGAGGATTTGTACGCACTGTCACCGAAATCGCTCAGCGTGGTGCTCAATCAGGTGCCCGTAGATCAACTCGTCAAGGCGCTGCACGGCACGGATGCCCCGTTCCAGACGGCGGTTCTGGCGGTGCTGGGATCGCGCGCGCGCAGGATGCTGGAGGCCGAATTGCAGCCTGGCCGGGAGCCGCCGGCGCGGGAGGTTGACGAGGCCCGGCGGACGATCGTCGACGTGGTGCTGAAGCTGAATGCTCAAGGGCAGATCGAACTGCCGTCGACCGACGTAGACAGCCAGGCGGCTTAACGGAGGCTTTCAGCCGATGTCTGAAGCGCCGGATAAAGAGAGCAAAACAGAAGAGGCGACCGAGAAAAAGACCCGCGATGCCGTCGAGAAAGGCAATATTCCTTTCTCAAAGGAAACAGCGGTGTTCGGTTCCTTGCTGGGCGTCTTCATCATCGCATCGTTGTTCGCCGCCCGAGTCGGCGAAATCCAATATGTCCTGCGGCCTTTCATCGACAATCCGGGTGGCTGGTCGTTGGAAAACGGCGGCGATGCCGTGAACGTGCTCGCCGGCGTCGGCTGGGCGGCGGCTTCGATTATGATGCCCGCGATCGTGGTTCTGGCTGCATTGGGCCTTGCCTCGTCCCTGCTGCAGAACGTGCCCAGTATGGTCGGCGACCGCATCCAGCCGAAATTGTCCCGGCTTTCCATCAAGCAAGGGTGGAGCCGGCTATTTGGGCCCCAGGGTCGCGTCGAGTTTTTGAAGGCAACATTCAAATTCGGCGCAATAAGTGTCGTCGGCTTTATGCTTGTTGGCGCGGTTCGCAACGATGTCTTGAATGCCATGTTCATGGAACCGAGCGAACTGCCGGGGCTTATTCATGGCGTCGCGAAATCGCTGATCGCCGGTGTGGTCGTTGCAACGTTGCTTCTGATGGCGGTGGATCTCGTTTGGTCGCGGATCTACTGGAAGCAAGAGCTTCGCATGACCCGTCAAGAGGTGAAGGACGAGCACAAGCAGATGGATGGCGATCCGATCCTCAAGGCCAGAATGCGATCTCTGGCGCGGGATCGGTCCCGGAAGCGAATGATTGCGGCAGTACCGAAGGCAACGCTCGTCATTGTCAACCCGACTCACTATGCCGTCGCGCTGCGCTACACGCGCGATGAAGGTGGCGCACCGCGTGTCATCGCCAAGGGCACAGACCTGATAGCATTGAAAATCAGGAGCATCGCCGAAGAAAATGAGATTCCGGTCGTTGAAGACAAGCTTCTGGCAAGATCCCTGTACAAGAAAGTTGAAGTCGATCACATGATTCCGCCGGAATTTTACAAAGCGGTGGCACAGATCGTGTTTTTCCTGATGTCGCGTGGCGGCAACAGGAAAGGGCATAGTTTGCAGGGTTGAGGAAATGCGGAAAGAGGCGTGCGATACGACGCGACAGCGTGAGATTGCTCTAGCTGACGCCGTCAGGGAAATTGCGTCCGAGCTTCGGCTCGTGGAGTCAGCGGATTTTGTCGCCTTCATCCGCACGGAGCAGTTCGGGAATATCGAGCAACTCGTAAATTCCTCCACGGAGCTGTTCTATAGGCCCAATACCTTTTCATTCGGCCATTCCGCCGATGTGATGATGAATTGGGGGGAAGCGCCGTCGGTTGTGCTCGATATGGAATTCCACTATCGGCAGGTGAACGTCTATTTTCGCCTGGTCCTCGAAGCGCTGCAGGCTGGCGTTGAGATCGACTACATATCCTTCGACCAGGCATCCGCAGATCCGGGTGACAATACGCAGAGGTTGATACAAGCTATCGCCGATGCGCGGCTTGCTCCGGTATCGTCCTCACTGCGTATGGACGGAGAGCGCTTGGCTGATAATCAATCGGTCACACACCCACTCTGAAAATGGGACCGACAGTCTCCGGTAAGCCTGGGACAAGACAAACATCCTAGCAATTCGTAAATTCGAATTGCCGGGGGTTTAATGATTCCAGTCCATCTTTTCGATCTGGTATCCCAGCACAACAGTTGGCTGACTGTGCGGCAATCCGCACTCGCGGGCAATATCGCCAACGCCAACACCCCTGGGTACAAGGCGCTTGATACACAGGATTTTGAGTCCGTCCTCAATTCCGTCCCGCTGGGTATGGCGGCAACGCAGCCCGGCCATTTGAATCCTACGCCCAGCGGGCCGCCCGTGACGGATGTGCGCGAGGATGAATCCTGGGACGTCCTGCATTCCGGCAACACGGTCAGTCTTGAGCAGGAGTTGGTCAAGGCCGGCGAAGTGCGCGGCTCGTTTGCACTCAATGCCGGCGTGACCAAAGCGTTTCATCGCATGCTCTTGGCCAGCACGAAAGGCTGACGATCATGGCTGATCCGTTACAGGTCACCTTGCGTGTGGCTGCTTCGGGCTTGCAGGCTCAGTCCAATCGCGTGCGGGTCGTTTCGGAGAATATGGCCAACGCGCATTCGACCGCGAGCGTCGCGGGGGCTGATCCCTATACCCGCAAAACATTGACTTTCGAAAGCGAGGTTGACCGCGTTTCAGGTGCCAATCTGGTCAAAATCGAAAGTATCGATACTGATCCATCGCCATTCCGCCTGGAGCACGATCCCAATCATCCGGCGGCCGATGCGGCGGGGTATGTGAAGCTGCCCAACGTCAATCTCATGGTCGAGATGGCGGATATGCGTGAGGCGAATCGCTCCTATGAAGCGAACCTGCAGGTCATCAAGCAGGCTCGTGAGATGATTTCGATGACAATTGATCTTCTGAGGTCAACATAATGATCGATCAGATTTCGCCGATTGGCGCGCATGCAATTGGTCCTGTCGGCGGGGCGTCGCGTGCTGGGGCGACTGGTGCTGCTGGCGCGACTGGCGCCGCTGGTGCTGCCGCCGGCGCCGGCGATTTTTCTTCAGTCCTGAGCCGGATGATCACCGAAGCGACCGATACGCTGCGCGCCTCCGAGGCGGCATCGATTGCCGGCGTCAAAGGGCAGGCGACCGTGCAGCAGGTTGTTGAGCATGTGATGGCGGCTGAGCAAACGCTGCAGGCTGCAATCGCCATACGCGACAAGGTCACGGCGGCGTATCTCGAATTGGGCAGAATGCAGATTTAAAGGGACGACGCGACTATGCGAGCGCTAGCCATTGCGGCCACTGGCATGAATGCCCAGCAACTGAACCTGGAAGTCATCGCCAATAATATTGCGAATATAAATACGACCGGGTTCAAGCGCGCGCGCGCCGAGTTTACTGACCTGCTCTATCAGGCTGAGCGCGCTGCTGGCGCGCCCAATCGGGGTGGCGATACGATGATCCCGGAAGGGGCGCAGGTCGGACTTGGTGTGCGATCCGCTGCAATTCGCAATCTGCACATGCAGGGAGCACTGACAAACACCACGAACAAGCTCGACCTCGCATTGAATGGCCGTGGCTGGTTTCAGGTCGAAGGCGCCGAAGGTGAAACGCTTTATACACGCGCAGGCGCTTTCAACAAGGATGCCAACGGTCAGATCGTGACCGTCGACGGCTATGTCGTGCAGCCTGCAATCACCATTCCGACGAATGCGACCGCTATCATCATCAATGAAAGCGGACAGGTCTACGTTCGCATCGAGAACGAGATCGACCTGCAAAATCTCGGCCAGCTTACGCTGGCGAATTTTGCCAACGAGGCCGGTCTCGATCCTCTGGGCGGAAATCTCTACCGCGAAACGGTTGCTTCAGGCGCTGCGGTTGTCGGGATGCCGGGTGATCCCGGATACGCCAAGGTACATCAGGGCTATCTCGAGAATTCTAACGTCGATCCGGTAAAGGAAATTACCGAGCTCATTTCGGCACAGCGCGCATATGAAATGAACTCGAAGGTGATCCAGGCGGCGGATGATATGTTCGGCACCATCGCCAAGGGTATTCGCTGATATGTTCGGTGCGCGCGCCATTTCCTCTCACAGCTCGCTGGGATTGGCGATCGGATTGGTGTGCTTTTTGAGCGCACTGGTCGGACTGTTTACGGGGTCGGCAGCGATCGCGAATGTGCAGTCTCTGCCGGTGCCGCGCGTGGCCATCTATCCAGGCGATGCAATCGGGCCTGAACATCTGGATCAGCGCCTGTTTCGCTCTGTCGCAAGTCAGATGCCGATTTTTGTTTCTCCCGACGCTCTGATCGGAAAGGTCGCGCGGAGAACGCTGCTGCCTGGCCAGCCGGTTCCGTTCAATGCCGTCAGAGAGCCTCACGTGATTACGCAGGGCAAGGCCGCAACCGTCGTATTCCAGGCTGGTGGCCTGACTATAACAGGGCTTGGCATCGCGCTGCAGTCGGCTGGTATCGGCGATGTCGTTAGCGTCCGAAACGCGGATTCGGGGACAGTTATCCGCGGTATTGTGCAGAATGACGGCAGTATCAGGGTGGGATTTCAGTGATCGGTCGGATTGCGATTGCCTGCCTCATGGCGTTGCTGGCGCTGGTTCCGGAAACGGCATCGGCGGCAAGCCGTATCAAGGATATCGTTTCCGTTCAGGGCATCCGCGTTAATCAATTGGTCGGATACGGACTGGTTATCGGCCTGAACGGCACCGGCGATAGCCTGCGGAATTCGCCATTTACCGAGCAATCTATGCAGTCGATGCTCGATCGCATGGGCGTTAACGTGCGAAATGCGCGGCCGCGTTCCAAGAACGTTGCCGCGGTGATGGTGACGGCCGAGCTGCCGGCATTCATCGGTCAGGGATCGCGGATTGACGTCACGGTGTCGTCCATGGGCGATGCAACGTCCTTGGCAGGTGGCACGCTGGTGCTGACGCCGCTGACCGGCGCCGACGACAAGATCTATGCCGTTGCTCAGGGGCCGATTGCCGTTACCGGTTTTGCGGCGGGCGGAAAATCCGAGACAGTGACGCAGGGCGTTCCGACGACGGGTCGCATCGCCAATGGCGGACTGGTTGAGCGCGAGGCGCCGGGCCGTTTTTCCGATGAACGGTTCATTGTGCTGGAACTGCGCAGTCCGGATTTTGCGACAGCGGTTCGCGTCGCCGACGTTGTCAACGCCTATAGTGGGCAGACGTACGGGATACGCACGGCGCGCGAAGAGGATTTGCGGACCATCACGCTGGCGCGTCCACGTAATGTCAGTGCAGCGCGTTTCATGGCGGAAATCGGCGAATTGCTCGTCGAGACCGATGCGCCGGCGCGCGTCGTGATCGACGAGCGAACCGGAACCATCGTGATCGGGCGTGATGTTCAAATCTCCACGGTTGCGGTGGCGCACGGCAATCTGTCGGTAAGGGTCACCGATATTCCGAAGGTTTCGCAGCCGGAGCCATTTTCCAGGGGCGAAACGAAAGTTACGCACGACACTGTCGTGCAGGCCGAGCAGGAAGGGGGAAACATCGCAATCGTCGGTGGAACAAACCTGCAGCTGCTGGTCAGCGGCTTGAATAAGATCGGGCTTAAGCCGCAGGGCATTATTGCCATCCTGCAGGCGATAAAGACGGCGGGTGCGCTGCAGGCGGAGCTGGTTGTGCAATGACAAACGGATTTCGGTTGCTTCGTCTTGCTGCGCCGATTGTTGGGTGCGCTTTTGCGGCTGGACTGATCGCGGTATCGCCGACGCTGGCTCAGCAGGACTGGCAGCCCGCGGTCGCATCGACGACGCAAATTCCCGCGCAGCGGTTCGATATGCCAGTTACCAGTCAAGGCTGGGAACCTCGCGTTTTGGCAAAGGAAGATCCGGGCGGATTCGGTCCGGCGACAATGCCGGATCTGGTTGGCCAGGGCGTGCGCCGCGCGACGCAGCAACAGCCAATTCTGCCAACGCCCCAACTGCAGCAGCAGCCCCAGATCGCCCAAAGGGCACTTTCGCTGCAATCGCAGTCGCAACCGCAGATGCCCCAGCCGGTCGAAGCGGAGCGCCAGCCCGAAGCAGTTCCACAAGCTTCAGCTCAGCCAGCCCCCGCGCCGTTGCCACCTGCATTGCCCGGCAGCCAGATGGAGCGCGTCAGCAAGGTGACCGAGGCCGGTCCCGGCCAGCAATATTGCATCAATATTTCGGATGCGGCGGCGGACGCGCGATTCGCCTGGCAGAAAAAGACGCTTGGCGAGATCGAGCAGGAACTGGACCGGCGCATCGAGCTGCTGGAAAAGCGGACCGCCGAGTATCGCGACTGGCTGGAGCGCCGCGACGAGTTCGCGCGCAAAGCGCAGGAAACGCTGGTGCAGATCTTCGCCAAAATGCGGCCTGACGCTGCGGCGTCGCAACTTGTCGAAATGGACGAGGAAACGGCAGCGGCTGTTCTAACGAAACTCAATCCGCGCAACGCCAGCGCAATTCTGAGTGAGATGCCGGCAGCTCCGGCCGCGCGACTACAGATGACGATTGCTGGCGCGGGGCGGGTTACGCCGGATCTTCCGGACGTCAACGTAGTTGCGCGCGGTGGTAAATCATGATTGCACGGGCAGCCTTCTGTCTTGCCGCGCTTCTGGTCGGGGCCTGCAGCATCCATCCCGAAGACATCGGGCGCGAGCCGCACATGACGCCGGTTGGCGCCGGGCTTACCCCCAACCGTGTGCCGATCCTGAGCGAGCCGATGACGCCCGCCAGCTATCGGCCCGGCTATTCATTCTGGCAGGATTCGAGCGCCAATCTGTTCCGTGATCCGCGAGCGACGAAAGTCGGCGACGTCGTCACCGTTAAAATCTCGATCAGGGACAAGGCGTCTTTGGACAATACTTCCAACCGCCAGCGCGATTCGAACAAGACGCTTGGGCTCGGCCATTCCTGGGGCGTCGAAACCGGCAAAACCTCGATCGAGGGCGAGGGCTCCTACGATGCGTCGATCAATTCCCAGACCAAGTCGAAAGGGGTCGGCGGAATATCGCGGTCGGAAAGCATTGAATTGCTGGTGGCAGCCATTGTTTCTGACGTGCTTCCCAACGGGAATCTGGTTATCAGCGGGTCACAGGAGGTGCGCGTCAACTTCGAGGTGCGCGTTCTGAGTGTTGCCGGCGTGGTACGTCCGCGTGATATCGCGACCGATAACTCCGTATCGTACGATAAGATTGCGGAAGCGCGCATTGCCTACGGTGGGCGCGGCCGCATTACCGAGGTTCAGCAACCGGGTGTCGGCCAGCAGCTCCTCGATATCATTGTTCCGTTCTGATGTGCCGGAGCCGATGCTGCCATGGCGACTGCGATAGAAAATGCCGGAGCGGCGCAACCGAAGGATAAAGGCGGTTCGTTGCTCAACGTGATCATCGCGGTCGTGGTGCTCTCCCTCGTCGCCATTGGCGGAGGCGGTTTTCTTGGCTTGCAGCTTTACGGCATCGTTGAGCAGTCCGTTCAGCACAAGATGGAGGCCGAAGCTTCCAAGCGGAAGGAGGCTGTAAAGCCCAGCGTCGCGAATGCTCTCGTGATCAAGACGCTGAATCCCGTCATCACCAATCTGGCCGAGCCGGCGAATTCCTGGGTGCGGCTTGAGGCTTCGATCGTTCTCGAAGGCGAGGATGGGCCCGATGCCGATCTGCTCGCCGCGAAAATCACCGAAGACATCATTACCCTTCTGCGCACCGTTACGCTTGTCCAAATTCAGGGTGCTGGCGGTTTTCAGAGCCTGCGGGAAGACCTGTCGGACCGGATCAAATCGCGCAGTAATGGTCGCGTCGGAGAACTTATCATTCATACCTTTGTTGTCGAATGACCCGTTCGGCGACGAAACTTTTCCTTGCATCGCTGGCAGTTCTGATCGCCCTGATGCTGCCGGGCGATGCGACTGCCCAGATTCCGAATTTGGATACCCTGGTTCCGCCGGGCGAAGGTACGGCTTCCGGCCGAATCATCCAGCTCGTTCTCATCATCACGGTTCTGTCTGTTGCGCCGGGCCTGCTGGTGATGGTGACGTGTTTCACCCGCTTTGTGATTGCTTTGTCGTTTCTGCGCGCGGGGCTCGGCCTGCAGACGACGCCGGCCAACCTGATTCTGATCAGCCTTGCGCTCTTCATGACGTTTTACGTCATGGGTCCGACATTCGACCAAGCATGGAACAATGGGCTGAAGCCCCTCGTTGAAAACAGGATAACGGAAGACGAGGCGTTCGTTCGGATTACGCAGCCGTTCAAGGCCTTCATGCGCGCCAATGTGCGCGAAAAGGACCTGCAACTTTTTGAGGAACTGTCTGGGGGGCGTCGACAACCGCAGCAAGGGCAGGACCAGCCGCAAGCACAGCCACAGCCGGAGCAGCAGGCGCCACCTCAGGCAGAGGGACAGCAGCCCGCGCAGGACGACGAGATTTCGCTTCGCGTGCTGATCCCGGCCTTCATGATTTCGGAATTGCGACGCGGCTTTGAAATCGGCTTTCTAATTATTTTGCCGTTTCTGGTCATCGATATGATCGTGGCCACGTTAACGATGTCGATGGGCATGATGATGCTGCCGCCGACGGTTATTTCGTTGCCGTTTAAAATCCTTTTCTTTGTTTTGATTGACGGATGGAATTTGCTGGTTGGGGGGCTGATTCGTTCGTTTCTTTGATGGCAATCTGTGGGCGTCATTAAGGTCTGCGTAAGCATTTTGGTTCACTATGACCCTCGATGGCAGATTGGAGCCCCGGCCATAGAGCCCGGCTTCAAAGGCATGATGCCGCGCTGCTGTACCGGACGACCCGGTATGTCCCCGAACGCACGCATTCACCAAAGGGACATTCCTTAAAATGACCAGCCTTCTGACCAATGCTTCGGCAATGACTGCTCTGCAGACCCTGTCGAACATCAACAAGAATCTCGAGACCACCCAGGGCCGCATCGCCACGGGCCTTCGCGTTTCTACCGCTTCTGACAACGCTGCTTACTGGTCGATCGCGACCACCATGCGCTCGGACAACCAGGCGATCTCGACTGTTCAGGACGCTCTCGGCCTCGGTGCCGGCAAGGTTGACACGGCCTATACCGCCGTCAGCGACACCGTTGATCGCGTCACCGAGCTGAAGCAGAAGGTTCTTGCTGCGAAGAACGCTTCGGCCGAAGACAAGGCCAAGCTGCAGAGCGAAATCGCTGTCATTCAGGCTCACCTGACGGACACGGTTGGTAATGCCACCTACGCCGGCTCGAACCTGATCCAGACGGACTCGACCGATACCGATTTCCCGACTGAGTTCAGCATCGTTTCGTCCTACAACCGCGACTCTGCTGGCACTGTTACGACCGGCAGCATCGAGGTCACCTATGCCAACATCCGCCTGATCGACAGCGGAGGTGATGGCGCCGGCATCCTCGACACCGAATTCACCACCACGGGTACGGGCGCGGTTGCAGACATCTCGATCCTGACGCTCGATGTCACGGCGACGGATGTCGACAACGATGACCTCGACGACATGCTGACCGCCATCGAGACGGGCCTGAAGAGCCTCGCTACGGGCGCTGCCGAACTCGGCGCCGCCAAGAAGCGTATCGACCTGCAGAAGGACTTCATGGGCAAGCTCAGCGATGCCATCGAGCGCGGCGTTGGCCAACTCGTTGACGCTGATATGAACGAAGAGTCCACGCGCCTGCAGGCTCTGCAGGTTCAGCAGCAGCTCGGCATTCAGGCTCTGAGCATCGCCAACAGCAACAGCCAGAACATCCTGTCGCTGTTCCGCTAATAGCGAACCGCTTCCACTAGGGAGCGATCCACACGTGCCTCCGGGCTGACCGGAGGCACGTGACGGTACTTCGGTCAGTTGGGGCCGGGCGAAAGATCGCGAATCAGTCGCCTGATCCTGCCTTCCGAACGCCTTGCCCAAATTTAGGCGCAAGAGCCGAAGCTGCTAAAGCGATAAACTTTTTGTGGACAGCCTTTCGGCTGACCACTGGCAATCACTCTCGCACAAGGTTCCAGCTCAAGAATCGAACCCGATTGAATTTTGTATTGTGTGGATGGTTTGAATGATCGGGCGAGAACAACTGGAACGACTCTGGGCCAACCTGCTCGCGTTGGGCCCAAAGCGTCTCATGGCGATGGCGATTATTGGCGCGACTGTGTTCGCTGGTGTCGGCGCCACGAGCTATCTGTTGAGCCGGCCGGAGCTTGAAACGCTCTACACCGGACTGTCACCGCAGGACGCCACCCGCATCGGCGCGGCGCTCGGTGAAGCTGGCATTCATTTTGACGTCAACGCTGAAGGCACCAAGGTCATGGTGCGCCCGAGCCAGACGGCTGCTGCGCGCGCGCTGCTGGCCGAGAAGGGGCTGCCGAGCAACAGTACCGCCGGCTACGAGCTGTTCGACAAGCTCGGTTCGATCGGTCTGACGTCCTTCATGCAGGAAATCACGCGGGTTCGCGCACTTGAAGGCGAAATCGCGCGGACGATCCAGGCGGTGTCCGGCGTCAAGGCGGCGCGCGTGCATCTGGTGCTGCCGGATGCCGGATCGTTCCGCCGTAACCGGCAGACGCCGTCCGCATCGGTTGTCATTCGCACGGATACGACCGGTGATCGGTCCTCGGCGACCGCGATCCGGCATCTTGTCGCCGCCGCCGTTCCGGGCATGGTCGTTGACCAGGTGACGGTGCTCAGCATCGACGGCAGCGTTCTTGCGGCCGCGGGAGACGCCTCAACGGCTACGCCGGCGCGCCTTGTCGACCTGGAAAAGAACTTCACGCGCGACTTGCAGGCCAGCGTCAGCAAGACGCTGGTGCCGTATCTAGGGATCGGCAACTTTGAGGTCAGCGCATCTGCCCGCCTCAACACGGATCGCCGGCAGACGAACGAAACGTCGTTTGATCCTGAATCGCGCGTCGAGCGCTCTGTGCGGACCGTCCGCGAAACCGGCAATTCGCAGAACCAGGCCAATCGGACGCCGGTTACGGTCGAGCAGAACATGCCGGTCGATCAGCCGGCATCGCGGCCCGGCGATGTGTCCACGCGCTCCAACGATCGGCGCGAGGAACTCACCAATTTTGAGCTGAACTCGAAGACGACCTCGACGGTCAGCGATGGTTACCGCATCGAAGCCTTGACGGTGGCCGTTGTCATCAACCGTAAGCCGTTGCTTGCGTCCCTCGGTGAAGGCGCCGGCGAGGAAGCGTTGAATAATCAGCTCAAGGAGATTGAACGGTTGATCGCGACCTCGGCCGGTATTTCCGCCGAGCGCGGAGACCGCGTAACGGTTGCGGCGGTGGACTTTTTCCGCGATGGCGAGGCAATGGAGCCGCTGTCGGATAGCGGCATTCGCGATATCCTGTCGCGTCATGCGGGCACCCTTATCAATGCCGTCGCCGTGCTCGGGGTGATGGCGCTTCTGATCTGGTTCGGCCTTAAGCCGGCGCTTCGTGCCGTTCTTCAGGCGCCGGTGCCGGCGCTTGCGGCCGATGGTCCGCCGGTGTCGGGCGGTGAACTGAAAGCTGCCGGCGCAGAAGGTGGCGGGGCGTTCGCGACGCACCGGCTGGCCGGCGGTGAACAGCCCAATCTGATCTCAGATCTGCAGAACAAGCTGGGAAACTCTCCGCAAAAGCGGTTCGAGCAAATGGTCGATTACGACGAAGAACAAGCAGCAGCAATTCTCAAACAGTGGATGCGTGAGGCGAGAAGAGCATGAGTGCAGTACCAGTATCGCGTTTCTT
>JAEZBZ010000343.1 GCA_023412745.1 Pseudomonadota bacterium
AGTCAGCGCCGAACCGGGCAGGACGATGCGGTGATCCGGACCAGCGATCAGGCGCACGAGATGGGGCACCACAATACCGACGAACCCGATGATACCGGCCACCGCAACCGCCGCGCCGACCGCAGCCGCCGTCAGCAGTACGATACGGATTTTAGCCCGCTCCAGATCGATACCGAGGTGAAATGCCTCCGCCTCGCCCAGAAGCAGGCCGTTCAACGCGCGCACCAACCCGGGAAGCGCCAGAACCAGAACCAGCGCAAAGGGCAGCACGCCCAGAACCTTGCTCCAGCTCGACCCGCCGAGAGAACCGAGCGTCCACAGCGTCAGGTCACGCAATTGGCGGTCGTCGCTCAGATAGGCAACGAGGCCGCTCAGCGCGCCAGTGATCGCCGCCAAGGCTATTCCGGCGAGTAGCAGCGTTCCGACCGCGGTGGTCCCGTGTTTCCGCGCCACCAGCATCAGGACCAGCGTGGTCGACAGCCCGCCGATGAAAGCCGACAGCGGCAGCGCATAGATGCCGAACAGCCAGACCCACGGCGCCGCGATGCTGGCGCTGAAGGCAATGGTGACGACCGCGCCAAGCGCTGCACCCGACGACACGCCGATCAGGCCCGGATCAGCCAGCGGGTTGCGGAACAGCCCCTGCATCAGCGCGCCGGAGGTCGCCAGCGCCGCGCCGACGAATGCGGCAAGCAGGGTGCGCGGTAACCGCACCTCAAGCAGCACCAACCGGGCTTGGGCCTCGTCTGTGGACTGCGCGCCGAGCAGCACAGCCGATAGCGCCCGCGGCAGCGATGCCAGCGTCAGCCCGGTTGGACCGATCGTCAGCGAAGCCGTGAACACAATGACCAGAACGGCAGCGGCGCCCAGAAGCAACCGGCGCGCGACGGCCTCTCGGCCATCAACCCGGTTCCCAGTCGCGCCGGTTAAAATTGTTTCCATCGCCAAGGTGACAACCCTATCTGGCGAGGTCAGGGTAGAGACGTTCCATCAACTCCTTGGCCGCATCGGGAGTTCGCGGACCGAAACCAAGCAGATACAGCGCGTCCATGGTGATGATGTTGTTGCTCTTGCCGGCCGGCGTCGATTGCACTGCGGCGAGCTGCGCGATCTGCTTGCCCATGTCGTCCACGCCGGGGCGCTGCATGGTGACGATCGCGTCCGGCGCAAGCTCGATCAGTGCTTCGGAGCTGAGCGGCCTATAGCCGTTTATCTTTGACGCCACGTTTTCTGCGCCCGACATCCGGATCATCAGATCCGCCGTCGTGCCCGCGCCCGCAATGGAGGCCCGTCCGTCGTTCACGCTCATGATGAAGATGACGCGTGCCGGCTTGGTGATCTTGGCGCGCTGAGCGTCGACGACATCAAATTTAGCGGAAACCGATTTGGCGAGCTCCTCGGCCCTGCTCTCCGCGCCGACAGCCTTGCCGACGAGCCGGATCTTGTCGACCAGGCTGTCGCGATTTTCATTTTCCGGCAGGCTGACCAGCGCGATGGGGGCGCTTTTGAGCGCCTTCATCACTTCCGGCGGTCCGGCCTGGGCGGTGGCCAGGATAAGCGTTGCGCCCGTCGACAGCACACCTTCGGTGGACAGGGCGCGCATGTACCCGACGTTGGTCTTGCGGGTCGCCTCGGCCGGATAAAGGCTGGTGGCGTCAACCCCGACAATCTTGTCGCCAAGGCCCAGAGCGTACAGGATCTCGGTCGTATCACTGCCAATGCTGAGGAGCCGGGAGGCATCCTTGATATCGACGGTGCGGCCACTCGAATCGACCACCTTTGCCGCAAAGGCAGGCTGCAGCAAACATGCCGCAGCCATTGCCGACATAGCGGCAAATCCAAGAACTCGCTTCATATCCGGCGCCCCGCTCTTTGCGTCGCTTATTTCGTGAGAATCAATTTGCCGTTCGACGTGATACGCAGCCGGTAGTCTTCGCCGTTATGCTCGAGTATGGCCTGCCGGGTGCCGGCGAGCAGATCAGCGACGCGCAGTCGGATCAATGCGGATGGCCCAGCTTCGCTAGCTTTGCCAGACGCGGAACGAGAGTGCAGGTTGCGCGTATCGTGGATTTTCATCATGTTCATGAGGATATCTCGCTGCTGCTCTCTGCGGGTCGCGTGATAGGCGCTGCCATCAGCGCGCACGCATCGCGGCGTCCCATTGCTATGATCATATTTCTTGACGTACAAAGTCAAGAATGAATAGCGTGCAGCGAGCAAGGGCTTAAGCATGCACAGCCCCTGCTCGTACAAAGTTACATGCCCCTCGGGGTAAAACCGCACATCGTGAGTTGAGGAACGGCAAGACACTGCGAGGCTTGGATAGTCATCGTTAGTGGTTTGCCGGTTCGCAGCTCAAGTGACTATGGGTCACGCTACGCAAGAGGACTGCCTATGCCTGGAATGTACATCGCCATGAACCGCTTCAAGGTCGCCAAGGAATCAGGCGCCGATTTCGAACGCCTCTGGCTCAGCCGTGACAGCCACCTGCACGAACTGCCGGGCTTCGTCGAATTTCAGCTCCTGAAGGGCCCGGAACGCGAGGACCACATCCTCTACTCGTCGCACACGGTCTGGGACTCCTATGACGATTTCGTCAACTGGACGAAATCCGAGCAGTTCCGCAAAGCCCATTCCAACGCCGGCGGCAGCTCCATTCGTCCGCTCTACCTCGGGCATCCGGAGTTCGAGGGCTTCCATGTTCTCCAGGATATCAAGGCGGCAGCATCGCGCGCGGCTGAATGACAATCAACAGCGCTGTGCCCGGTCGGTGCACAGCGCAGTCCAGTGGGGAACAGCTATGGCCAATTTGCAGCCGCTGTCGGAGCGCCTTGCCAGCGATCAGGACGGCATACTCGAACGCATCGCGACCGAGTACAATGTATCGACATTTGAAGTGATCAAAGCTTTGCCGGCAACACATCGCACCCTCGTGGCGGGCAGCCGCTTTGAGGAACTGATGAACGCGCTCCAGTCCTGGGGCGCGGTTCTGTTCATCGTTCATACGCCGGATATCGTGCTCGAATGCGTCGGTAGCATTCCGAAGGGCACGATCGGTCGCGGCTATTTCAATCTGCACGGCGACAGTCCGATCGGCGGACACATCCGCTATGAGAACTGCACGGACATCGCGTTCGTCTCGCGCCCGTTCATGGGCCGCGCGTCTCGCTCGATCCAGTTTTTCAATGCGGCCGGCGCGGCCATGTTCAAGATATTCGTGCGCCGCGACGCTGAACGGAAACTGCTGCCTGAGCAAGTTGCCCTCTTCGATGCCCTGCAGCAAAAGCTCGCCGCCTGAAACCGTTCAGATCACGGCTGAAACGCCCAACCTCGCTTCCCTAACCTCTACCCGGCAGGGAAAGGGTGGGGAGCGAGGGGGCGTTTCCCTCAACGACCGAGCCGGGAAATCAGCCGGCATGCCATATCGCCTTGCGACTTTTGGGTGATGCAGCAGTGCACCCCTCCTCCTCCAAGCACACTCATCAGACAAAAAGCCGTCTGGACACCGATGAGATTTGCTCTCTTGGAGCGAATCGGGTCTGCATCACTCTCGCGACCTCAAGCTCATAAGGAGGGCTGATATGGACATCGCCAGTATTCTCGCTCAGGTGATCGGTGGTGGCGCAGGTGGCGCGGCCGGCGGCAAGATCATCAAAGATTCCGACCTTGGATCGCTGGGTAACATGATTGTCGGCGGTCTTGGTGGACTTGCCGGCAGCAGCGTGCTCGGCTCGATCCTAGGGTCTGCTACCGGCGCGGCAACGGGTTCTGCGGACATCGCGGTTCTCGCCGGACAGTTGGTCGGCGGCGGCGTCACGGGTCTTATCGTTCAGGTGATTGTCGGCCTGATCAAGAACAAGCTGGTCGGCGCGCGCTAACGGCTCCACCATGGCCAGCGTTGTGGCCGGCAGCGGAGCCATCTGCTGCCGGCTTTCGTTATCTGCCCTCACTCCGCCGGCGCAACCGCGGCGGCAGGTTCGTCTTTCCTGGCGACATGCTTGCGCCCGATGAACGAGTAGACCACCGGCACGACGAACAGCGTCAGCAGCGTCCCGACCGTCATGCCGCCGGAAATAACCCAGCCGATCTGCTGACGGCTTTCGGCGCCGGCGCCCGTTGCCAGCGCCAGCGGAATAGCACCGAGCACCATGGCTCCCGTCGTCATCAGGATCGGCCGCAACCGAAGCGCGGCAGCCTCGACGATGGCGCTGTATTTGTCGCGACCTGCCTCCTGCTGCTGATTAGCGAAGTCGACGATCAGGATGCCGTGCTTCGTGATCAGGCCGACCAGCGTCACCAGTCCGATCTGCGAGTACACGTTCAGCGTGCCACCCGCCAAATAGAGCGTGCCCAGCGCGCCGACCATCGATAGCGGCACGGTGAGCATGATGATCACGGGATCGCGGAAGCTTTCAAACTGCGCCGCGAGCACGAGGTAGATGAACCCGAGTGCCAGCAGGAAGACGAACGCCAGGCTCTGCCCGGTTGTGCGGAACTCGCGGCTCTGACCGGCCAACTCGGTCTGTACGTTGGCCGGCAGCACCTCGCGTGCGGTCCGTTCGAGGAAATCCAGCCCCTCACCCAGCGAATATCCCGGAGCCAGGTTCGCCTGGATCGTCACCGACCGCATCTGGTTGAACCGCTTGAGCTCCTTCGGCGCCACCGTCTCGTTGATCGAAACGATGTTCGACAGCTGAATCATGTCGCCGCTCGGTCCACGCAGGAAGATCGTGGACAGCGTTTCGGGCGAGTTGCGGTCGGTCGCGGATAGCTGCACGTAGACGTCGTACTGCTCGCCATCGCGCTCGAAGCGTGTCACCTCGCGACCGCCGAGCAGCGTTTCCAGCGTCCGCCCGACCAGCGCGACGTCTAGCCCCATGTCGGCGATCTTCTGGCGGTTGATGTCGATCCGGAACTCAGGCGTGTTGAGCTTAAGATCGGTATCGACGCCATCCAGGCCCGGATAGGCCCGGATCCGCTCCATCATCAGGTCGGCGTGCTCCTGCAATTGCTCATACGTGCCCGACGTCTGGATCACGAATTCGACAGGCCGCGATCCGCCGCGCTGACCGAACGCATTCGGGTTCTGCGCAAAAGCCTGCACCCCGGGGATCTTGCGTACCTGCGGCCCGATCTGCGCGTTGAGTTGCTGCTGCTTCCGGTCACGCTCGGACCAGTCGCTCAAGCGACCGATCGCGATAAAGCGGGAAACCTCCGGCACGCCGTTGATGATCAGGCGCGAGCTGACCTCCGGGATCTTCTCCATGATGGCGTCGGCTTCGCTGCTATAGCGCGCGGTATAGGCGAGCGTCGCGCCTTCCGGCCCGGTGCCACGCACGATCAACACGCCGCGATCCTCCACCGGAGACAGCTCCGACTTGAGGCTTAGAAACAACACAACGCTGCCCGCCGCCGCTGTCAGCCCCAGGACCACCACTGCCCAACGGGCTGCCAGCGCCCACTGCACAGCCTTGCGATAGCCGGCTTCCAGCCGCTGCAGCACCGCCTCGATGGCATTGAATAGGCGTCCCGGCGTCGGATTATGCCGCAAGAGCTTGGAACACATCATCGGCGTCAGGGTCAGCGCGACGAAACCCGACACCAGCACCGCGCCGGCCAGCGCAAGCGCAAATTCGAGGAACAGCCGGCCAGTGCGCCCGGTCGCAAACGCGATCGGGGCATAAACCGCCACCAGCGTCATGGTCATCGCCACGACAGCGAAGCCGATCTCCTTGGTGCCGACGATCGCGGCCTGCAGCGGACGCATGCCGTGCTCGATATGCCGCGCGATGTTCTCCAGCACGACGATGGCGTCATCCACCACAAGACCGATGGCCAAAACCATCGCCAGCAATGTCAGCGTATTGATACTGAATCCGAACATCAGCATCAGCGTGAACGTCGCGATCAGCGAGATCGGAATGGTAACGATCGGGATCAGCGAGGCTCGAAGCGAGCGCAGGAACACCACGATGACAAGCACCACCAGCACGATGGCTTCGATGATGGTCGTGTAAACCGCCTTGATCGAGCGATCGATGAAGACGGCGTCGTCGTTGCCGATCGCGGCCTGCAGGCCATGCGGCAACGATGCGTTCATTTCCGGCAGCACGGCCCGCACCGCATTGGACACGTCGAGCGGATTGGCAACGGCCTGCTTAATGATCCCGACGGCGATCGCCGGCTGACCATTATAGCGACTGTCGCGGCGCTCATCCGCGGCGCCGAGTTCCACGCGCGCCACTTCGCCCAGCTTGACCTGGTAGCCATTGGTGCGCTTGACGACGATTTCCCGGAACTGCTCTGGAGTCGTAAGCCCCGTGCGTGACAGCACACTGAATTCACGCTCCTGGCTTTCGATCCGGCCAGACGGCAATTCGACGTTCTGCGCCCGAAGGGCGTTCTCGACGTCCTGCACGGTGAGGGCGTAGGCCGCCAGCCGTTCGCGGTCGACCCAGATGCGCATGGCATAGCGCCGCTCACCGAAGATGGTGACGTCGGCGACGCCGGTCAGGTTCTTCAGGCTGTCGATGATATAGCGATCGACGTAGTCCGTGATCTCCAGCGCGTTCATGCGGTCGCTGGTGAACACCATGTACATGACTGCCTGCGCGTCGGCCTCGACCTTGGCGATGATCGACTCGCGGACTTCATCGGGCAACCGGCCACGCACGCGGCTGACGCGATCGCGCACGTCACTGGCCGCGACGTCAGGATCGACCTCGGGCCGGAACCGCACCGTGATCCGGCTAGACTCCGAGCGGCTGGTCGATTCCAGCACGTCGATTCCAGCGATGCCGGCAATCGACCCTTCCAGGATCTGCGTCACCTGGGTTTCGATGATAGTTGCCGATGCGCCGGGATACGTGGTGACAACCGACACCGTCGGCTCATCGACGTTGGGATATTCGCGGACCGTCAACTTGCTGTAGGAGACGATGCCCAGCAGCATCAAAACGAGGCTGAGTACGGTGGCGAAGACGGGCCGCCGGATGCAGACCTCGATCGGGCTCACGAACGACCCTCCGCCGCCCGCGCCTGCCGCTGGACCACTTCGACGCTGACGCCGTCCCGAAGCTTGAGCTGACCGGCAGTGACCACGATGCTATCTGGCGCAACGCCGGACAGGATCTGCACCTCACCATTGGCGCGCCGTCCAAGGGTCACTTTCACCTCATGCGCTTTGCCCTCGCGCACCTGATAGATGATCATGTCGCTGCCACGCGGCACGATTGCGCTCTCCGGCACCACGACCACTTCGCGCGACGTCTTGCCCATAACCAGGATGCGCGCGAACAGCCCCGGCCGCAACAGCAGGTCCGGATTGCTCATGCGGGCGCGGATCTGCAGCGCACGACCGTTCACGTCCACCTGCGGATCGATCGCGTAAATCTCGGCGCTGAAAGTGCGACCGGGCACCGCGTCGATTTCAACCTGGACGGATTGGCCGATACTCACTTGCGTCAGCGCGACTTCGGGGAGTTTGAAGTTGACCTTCAGGTAGTCGATCTTCTCCAGGTTCACGACCGGCGTGCCGATGCTCACGAAGGCACCGACCGAGGCATTGCGCAGGCCGACGACGCCAGCAAACGGCGCTTTGATGACGTGTTTGGAGAGACGGACAGTTGCGAGATCCAGGGCCGCGCGGGCGGTGCCGAGGTTCGCGATCGCTTCGTCCTGCGCGCGCTCGGTGACGTTGCCGGTCCGCGACAGGGCGCGCGCGCGCTCCCGATTTGCTTGCGCCAGGTCGAAACGGGCTTGCGCGTCGGCGACCTCGGCGCGCGCCAGTGCATCATCCAGCGTGATCAAGTCTGCCCCTGCGGCGACCGGCTGACCTTCGGAAAAGGCAAAACCCGCAATCCGGCCGGCAATCTCGGAGGAAACCTGCACAGACTCGTCGGAGGCCAGCCCGCCGACGGCACGCAGATCGGTCCGATACGTCGATGCCTTCGCGGCGATGGCTTCTACGCTGACCGCGGCCGGTCCCGCCGTTTTCGCTTTGCCGGGCGGCAACTTTTCGGCACGCAGCGTGGCTTGCCAATCAGGCACCATTGCGATCGCCGCTGCTCCGACGGCTAGCAGCGCGATGGCGATCAGCACCTGTTTGCGCATTACCACTCCCATTCAGTCACCACGAACCCGTATCGGCGCATCGTCCACTGGCGACGCCCTCTAGATGTAGACGGTGCAGGCGCCGGAATTCCGTCGCAAGGTCTGGATGCGATTTGTGCGTTGAACCTGTCGTGAACGATACGGCCGTAACGGATCGAGCCGTAGCGCCACGCCCAACCCAGGTTGCCTCCGCAACGAGAGACCGGCGCGCCTCAAACTGCTACACTATCTAGGAGCGCTGTACCCTGCGAGCGCTTTCATGCGACGTTATTCATATTTTATTATGACATTCAGCAACCGTCGTACATCTGTGGATGCAGTGCCACAGTGGCAAGCCGTCACTCGCCCAGACTGTCTGAGTGCACCTGAACCACGCCGATGTCCCCCTGAAGCACATAGATCATCAGATCGGGCCGTTCCTGGGCCAGCCGCGCCGCTAATGCCCTCCCCTTGGCGGCATGCGCCTCTAGCTCGGTCTCACTCCACAATGACTTGAACGCGACGTCGGGATCCTTCGAGGCAGTGTAGTCATCCGCCCAGCAGGCCAAATCCTCGGCCAGCTCGCCGGAAATATCGAGCAGATAGGGCGGGAAATCCCCGTCCAGATCCTCATCCAGCGCCCACAACGGATAGGCGTGGAATTCGGCCATCACCTTGATCCGCTTGCACTGCGCGCGAGCCTTCTCGCGTTCGGCGATCCTGTCGTAAGGCTCGCCACCGTCGAACGCAGCCAGCCCGCCACCCCGCGCAACCGGCTTCATGACCGTGCAGGCGACATACACGATGTGCCCTGCAACCGCTGCGCCTGCGACGGCGAGAGCCGGCCACGCGACGTCTGACCAGTGGTGCAGCTTGCCGGTCAGTAATGCCCAGATGACGAGCGCGGTGGCGGCGCCGTAGATCACGAACGCATTCATAGAGCCCTGGCGTCCCTTGGGATCGAGCTCGTCCTCAACATCGAAGTAGCGCGGTGCAAGGTAAAACAGGTAGGCGATCTGCCCCAGGACGGACGCAACGAAAACCCACGCCGCCCAATCGATCAGCAGCATCAGCAGGATGCCGCCGATCATCACGATCGTGGAAGCCGTCAGCAGCCACATCGCTTGCGCAGTATCGACAGGACTTGGTCGTTTTGCGGCAATTGCGGCGATGGCCTGGTCGAGAAAGTACGACGTCAGCCCCGCACGCGTCGCAGCGTAGCCCGCGAACGCGTAGAACAACCCAACCAGTCTGAGCCCAATCTCGGCGGCGTCCATGGTTCCCCCTCGCCGCCGAGTGCCGTCTTTTAACGACGTTGAAAGTCCTTCTCGGCGCGGACCTTCAAGCTATTGCGATCGATCTTGTTTGTCCCGGCCAACGGCAGGGCATCGAGGAAGAACACACCACGCGGGTGTTGATAAGCCGGGCCATTGGCGATCACCCACGCCTTCACCGCCTGCTCATCGATGCCGGAGCCCAGCCGCCTGACGACGAACGCGACCGGAAGATGCTGCTTGGTCTCATCGGGCACCGGCACCACGATCGCCTGCGCGATCTCGGGATGCTGTTCCAGGATGCGTTCGACTTCCACAGGCCAGATATTCTCCCCGGCACAAACGAACATGTCGTCCTCGCGCCCGACGAACCAATGGAAGCCCTGCTCATCGCGCCGCACCACGTCGCCGGAGTGATACCAGCCGCCGTCGCGCAGTGCGGACCGCGTCTTGTCAGGCAGGTTGCGGTAACCGCGCATGGTCGCGGGATTTCGCATCTGCAGCACGCCCTCGCCCGGGCCTTCCACGACTTTGCCACTCGGATCGACAAGGCGGTTCTCTGCCTGTTTGAGCGGATAACCCATGGCGCAATCCGGCGTCTTGATGCCATCCGGATGCGGACCGTAGACGGCGGGGCCGGCCTCGGTAGTGCCGTATCCGTTCGTGATTGCGGCATTAGGGAACAGCGTCCGGACGCGATCCACCAACTGCTGGCTGTAGGGCGAGGAGCCCATGAAA
>JAEZBZ010000083.1 GCA_023412745.1 Pseudomonadota bacterium
GGTCACGGCCTCAGCAAGCTAAGTTACTGAAATGTATGGTACCGCCTCCCCGGTTCGAACGGGGGACCTCTAGATCCACAATCTAGCGCTCTAACCAACTGAGCTAAGGCGGCACTGGCACTCTGCGCCCGCAAAAAGCGACACCGCGAGCCTGTCGTCAAGACGAAAATAAGCGATCCGGCCAATGGCGCCAAGTGCGAGGGCCAAAATCTAGCGATCCACGGCCACAAAAGGCCTCAAGAGTGCTGCCACGCGAGTCTTTCCGTCGCACCCCGTGGCGTTGCAGGCTGCTGCGCATCCGCGCCGGTCGCGGGCCCGTGGAGGTCCCCACGGCCAGCCGGCAATCAGGTCTTCGGCTGAGACTTCTGGGCAACCTCACCCATGAGGCGGCCGAGTTCCTGAGCCTGCTGCGCGTAGGTCTGCATCTGGCGCTGCGCATGCTTCGACTGGATCTCAAGGTACTCTTTCAGATCGCGAGCGCGGGCCAGTTCACTGGCACACTGGAACCCGGCTTCCATGTTCTGCTCGGCGAAGCGCAGTGTACGCGCCTGCAGATCGACCATGGATTCGGCCATCGCGCCGGATTGCTTGGACATCGCATTCTGAGCCTGCCGCGCCATATCCATGAACTGGCTGTAGGCCGAACGCGCCTGTTCCACATTGCGCTCTGCGAGCTGGCGCACCTGCTCCGGAATTTCCATTTGCGGCTTGTCGTACATGCCTCACCTCCAGTTCACAGCACGGGTTCATTCAATCCGACGGCCAACTCTAGCATCGTCTTTCAGCCAGCCCCACACCGGTTGTCTTCCACCGCGCTCGTCAGTCTTCCGATGGACGCACATGCTAGCCTGACGTACAACTGCGCTCACTGCAACCGCCAGGACGGCCAGCACGTGAATTCGCTGTCGCGGCCGGCCGATCCGGTGTCGGTCCCATTGGATCCCACCCGATATTCAGAGCCGGCCTGGGTCATTGATCTCGATCAAGCCAGGGTGACGACCGCAAACGCCGCCGCTGGCGCGCTGTGGCGTGGCGCGCTGCGCGAAGGTGCAACCCTCGATCACGCGATGCCAGCGCTTAAGATCCTCAAATCCCTGTCTTCACCGGAGCAAACCTGCACGCTGCTGATCTGGACCCCGGATGGCATCGCTCATCTGCACGGCTTGTGCCGGATGGTCCCAGGAACCAGGTCGGTTCTCATTGTCGCGCAACCTCAGTCGCCAGGCACACCTCCCACCTTTGCAGCGCGGCCCGACGCGTCATTCGCAAACGAGCGAATAGCGCGCGCGACACTGGCTCACGAACTACGCACGCCGCTGAGCGCGATCATGGCGTTGGCCGAAATCATGAAGGACGAACGGCTCGGCGCGATGGGCAATGCCCGGTATCTCGTCTACGCCAGCGATATCTATGACAGCGCGCGGCACACACTCAGCGTGCTGGGCGCCATGCTCGAAGGCGAGAGCGAACAGCCCGCCGTCGAGTCGACGGACGTCGATGAAACCGTACGCAAATGCCTGTCCGCGATGCAAGGTCTGGCTGGCCAGAACACCGTTCACCTCGCGTCCACCTTCACCCCCGGCCAGCCCAGGCTCGCCATCGATCGGCGCGTGCTGACCCAGATCCTGCTCAATCTGCTGTCGAACGCGCTCAAGTTCACTCCAGCCCACGGCACGGTGACCGTCGCGACCGCGCGCGGGGCCGACGGATCACTGACGCTGGCGGTCGCCGATACCGGCATGGGCATGGCGCCAGATGTCATCCAGCGTCTGCAGTCGCGCGACGGTGCGGGGCCCTCGGATACAGCAGGCGGTTCGGGGTTGGGGCTACCGCTGGTCAAAGCACTGGCGCGCTCCAACAACGGGCGGGTCGACTTCGCCAGCACGCCGGGCGCCGGCACGCGGGTCACCGTAACATTTCCGCCCGAGCGGGTGGTGGAGACCCCTCCAGCCTGAACGCCATCCGTATCGCCCGGGCCAGGCAAGCATAGTTTATACTTCGACTAATTCTAAGTAATTGCGCGCCTCAAAACTAGCATCTGAGCCGGCTCACGCGGAATTTAGACATTTTCCGTCAGGATACGCACCGGGGATGCTTGACCCTCGGGAAAACCTGCCTGATGGTCCGTGGCCCATGCGGGACCAAGCTCCACCTTCCGAACGTCCACCGCTGTTGCAGAGCATCACACGCGTGATGACTGTGATGCCGCGCCTCCTGTCCGCGTGGCACGCGCGGCGCACCGCATCGTCCTGCTGGACGATTGTCGTTGCACTGGTCGTGACGGTGATGCTGCTGCCGCTGGTCACAATCGGCCTGCTCGCGGTCACACCGACCGATAACATCTGGCCGCATCTGCTCGAGAACGTGCTACCGCGCGCCCTGCGCGAGACGCTGCTGCTGGCATTTGGCGTCGGCCTGTTCACTCTGGCCATCGGCACGGCGACCGCATGGTTCGTGACCATGTACCGCTTCCCGGGCCGGTCGCTGATCGATCGTCTGCTGGTTATCCCGCTCGCCATGCCGACCTACATCGTCGCCTATTGCTATGTCGACCTGCTGGATTTCGCGGGGCCGGTGCAGACTTGGCTGCGCGGCACCTTCGGATGGGCGACGCCGCGGGACTACTGGTTCCCGCAGATTCGTTCGATCAGTGGCGCCATCTTTCTTCTGGGCGTCGTTCTATATCCCTATGTCTACCTGACGGCGCGGGCGAGCTTCGTGCAGCAGTCCGTCTGTGTGCTCGAAGTGGCGCGCACGCTTGGCCGCACATCGCTGGGTACGTTCTGGGCGGTGGCCTTGCCGTTAGCCCGGCCGGCCCTCGCCGCCGGCGTCGCGCTGGCGCTCATGGAAAGCCTCAACGATCTCGGCGCGGTCCAGCATCTCGGCGTCGAGACATTGACTGTCAGCATCTACACGACGTGGCTGCAGCGCTCCAATCTCGGTGGCGCCGCCCAGCTCGCGACGGTCATGCTGCTCTTCGTGGCGCTGCTGTTCACCATCGAGCGGCTGGCGCGCGGACAAGGCAAATTCCACCATACGACGAGCCGCTATCGTGCCATTCCGTTCTCGGATGTCGAAGGCTGGAAGGGGTATCTAGCCGCCACAATCTGCGCGCTGCCGTTCATCTTCGGATTCGTGCTGCCGTTCGGGGTGTTGATCGGGCCAGCGATCCGTCATGCGGCAGAAGCCAGCAACACGGACTTCTGGCGCGCTGCCGGTAACAGCGTCATGCTGTCCGCGCTGGCCGCGATGCTCGCGGTTTTCTGCGCTGTCGTGCTGGCCTACTCCCAGCGGATCGCCTCCAATCGCATCACTCGTCCGGCAACGCAGGCCGCAGGGCTGGGTTACGCGGTGCCGGGCACGGTGCTGGCGCTCGGCCTGATGTTCCCGCTGGCCCGGTTCGACAACTTTATTGACGGCCTGGCGCGCGACTATCTCGGGGTGTCGACCGGCCTGCTACTGTCGGGCACGCTGTTCGCTCTGGTACTGGCCTACACGATACGGTTTCTGGCCGTCGCGCTCGGTTCGGTCGATGCCGGTTTGCAAAGGATATCGCCCAACCTCGACGCCGCCGCGCGCACACTGGGGCAGAATTCGCTCTCCGCGCTGTGGCGGGTGCATCTACCGTTGCTGCTGCCGGCCATCGGCGCAGGCGGCTTGCTGGTGTTCGTCGATTCCATGAAGGAGCTGCCGGCGACGCTGCTGATGCGTCCGTTCAACTTCGATACGCTGGCGACGCAAATCTACAATTACGCCGCGCTGGAACTGTTCGAGCGCACGGCCCCCGGCGCGCTGGCGATTGTCGCGGTCGGGCTTATTCCGGTGCTGCTGCTGCATCGGGCGATCGCCACGGGGCGTGCCGGCGGCGGCTGACCGGCCGTTAGAAAATGCGCGGCGGCTGCCCCAGCACGGATGCGATTGGCGCAGACAGCCGCCACATCACACAGCCGCCGTCGAACGACAGCTCGGCCTCGCCGTTGAGCGACAGTGGCACAACCTGGCGCAGCACGACTGAGCCGAAGCCTTCATCCTGCGGTGCGACCACGCCGGGCCCACCGTCCTCCCGCCAGGAGATCTGAAAGCGCCGTGCATTGCCTTCGTCCTCCGCGACCGACCAGCGCAGCAGCACACGGCCGGAATGCCCGGACAGCGAGCCGTGCTTGGCCGCATTGGTCGCCAGCTCATGCATGGCTAAACCGATGTTCTGCGCGCCCTCGGGGCTCAAGAACACCCTGTCGCCTTCAATCACGACGCGCTCTTCGTTATCGCCGATAAACGGCGCAAGCTGACCGCGCACCAAGCGCTCCAGATCGGCGCCACGCCAGTCGTTGCGAACGAGTTCGTCGGTCGCCTCGCCGAGCCCTCTCAGTCGCGCCATGAATCGCGTCTCGAATTCCTCGCGGCTCGCGGCGTGGCGAAACGTCTGACGCGCCATCGACTGCACGACGGCCAGCATATTCTTGGAGCGGTGCGCCAATTCACGCAGCAGCAGATTTGTCTGCTCGACCGCTTCGCTGAGTTCGCGCGTGCGTTCCGCGACGCGCATTTCGATCTCGGTTGTCATGGAGCCGAGCTCGATCGGAACAGACGCGAGATCGGTTGTGGGCGGGCAGCTCTGACCAACACTGACGGTTGGTCGCGACATTCGCCAAAAGGCCAAAACCGCCAGGACCAAGGCTGCACCAAGCATCGTCACCTTTGCGATGGCGTGGCCGTACGGCACTGCCCACCACAGCGCGATAAAACTGAAAACATGCGCCACGCCACCCAGCGCGATCAACCCTGCAATAGGAAATCCAAATGTGCGAATTTCAGAATTCGGGTGGCGCAAAGTGACGACAATAATTGCGACAGGAATGGCGAAATACAAAATCGCCAGAACCAGGTCCGAACCGCCGTACACTGTCAAAAGCAGCGGATTCGCGCCATGCGATTGATAGTCAGCGCCATTGGTCGGGAAATTGATCATGAGCCGAGGCCCGGGAACGAAGGAATTCTCGCCGCGTTATTTCCATTGAACCCGAAGGACAAGGAATTCTCCAGGCTATTTTCATGGCTCATAATAGGCTGCTTCAGGCTCTTCCTCTGCCCGATCGCAATCTGCTTTCCCCTCACATGATGGAAAAACCTCTGCAGAAAAACGCCGTGCTGTTTGAAGCCGGCGCGCCGATCACCCACATCTATTTTCCGCATTCGGGTGTAGTGACATTGGAAGTGATGAGTGCGGAAGGCGTTTCCGTTGAAGCGACGACCATAGGTCTGGAAGGCGCGATCGGCATCGGCGGCATGATGGGCGGCGACGTCTCCTTCACGCGGCAAACAGTCGAGCTTCCAGGACATGCATCCATTATCGAGCGGCGGCATTTTCTCGACGCTGTCAACACCAGTGCGACACTGCGGGAACTCATGTTTCGCCACGCGGATACATTCGTGGCTCAGCTCCTGCAAACTGCCGTCTGTAACGCGCTGCACGATGCCGAGGAACGGCTCGCGCGCGGATTGCTTCAACTCGCGGATCGCTGGCACGATGCCGAAATCCCGATAACGCACGAAGTGCTGAGCACCATGCTGGGCGTCCGCCGCTCCACGGTCACTTTGGCGGCCCGCGTCATGCAGTCGGCCGGCTTCATACGCTATCGCCGCGGCAAGATCGTAATTGCCGATAGAGCAGGCCTCGAGCAACTCGCCTGCGAATGTTACGGCATCATCACTGATCTGCAAGCGCGCCTGACCGCCCAACTCGAGTAACGCTTGAGCCATGCGCCCCCCGGCGCGCGTGCACGAGCTTCCGCGTTTAACTACACTACGCACCGGCGCGCTGTCGGTGCGGTATCGCACATAACCGTCAGTGATCTGCCGTTAGCTGCACGAGCAATCAGATGATCTCGTCCTCGTCCATGACCGGCTCCGGCGCAGCGGCTTCGCGCGGCGCGCCCTTGGCCGGGATCCTGCGGCCGATCTCCTCCGACCAGGCCAGATGGAACAGCGCATCGCCCATGTTCACGATCGGCAACGTCGTGCGGCCGACGATGATGCCGCGACGGGGCGCCCGCACCGCGACGTCGTTGTCCTCGTAGGGATTGGCGATATGGCCGATGACCTCGCCCTCACCAACCGCGTCGCCAATGCGGCGCGACGACCTCAGCACGCCGCCCTCGGGTGCACGCACCCACTTGGCGGCATTGGCGAAGATCGGCTCCGGACGATCGTCCAGCATCGCGGCATCGACACCATCGGGCAGCTCCAGCATGCCGATCTTCAGCATGACATTGGCGATGCCATCGACGCCCGCCTTGATAGCGAACTCATCGAAGCGCAGGCCCTCGCCGCCCTCATAGACCAGCACATCGACACCGGCTTCCCGCGCCGCCTTGCGCAATGAGCCGCTGCGCTCCGCGCTCTCCAGAATGACCTGGGTGCCGAAGGCGGTGCTGAGTTCCCTGCAGCGCGGGCGATTGGAAAACTCGCAGCGGATCTGCGGGAGATTGACCCGGTGCACCGCCGCCGTGTGCAAATCGATGCCGATCTGGCAGCGCCGGACGACCTCGTTCAAAAGAAGATGCGCCAACCGCGCCGCCAGCGAGCCATTCGGCGAACCTGGAAACGACCGGTTGAGATCGCGGCGGTCGGGCAGATAGCGCGAGCGGCCGATGAACCCATAAACGTTGACCACCGGCACACACAGCAGCGTGCCACGGATATTGCCCGGTTGCACGGTGCGCAGCACGCGCCGGATGATCTCCACACCGTTCAACTCGTCACCGTGAATGGCCGCGGTCACGAACATGGCGGGGCCAGGCAGCTTGCCGTTCAGCACGTGGACCGGCAACGTCACAGGGGTATGGTTGGACAGCTTGGAAACGGGAATATCGACGAGCACGCGCTCGCCGGGGGGCACCGAGACGCCACCGATTTCAAAATGTTGCTTCACGGACGAATTCCGCAACCTGCTGCGTCACCAAACGCGCGGCCGGATGGCCCCGCGCCGGTGGGGTATACGCTCAGCTCTTCAGCTCTGCCAGATCGCGATAGAGATCCAGCGCTTCCGGATTGGCCAGCGCCTCTTTGTTTTTGATCTCGCGGCCATGCACCAAGTCGCGCACCGCCAGCTCGGTGATCTTGCCGGACTTGGTCCGCGGTATGTCGGCAACCTGGATGATCTTCGCCGGCACATGACGCGGGCTGGCGCCGACACGGATTTGCCGCTTGATCTGATCCTTGAGCATGTCGGTCATCTCGTGGCCAGGCTTCAGCACCACGAACAGAACGACGCGCACGTCGCTGTCCCAGTTCTGGCCGACGACGATCGCCTCCTGGATCTGAGCCAGCATCTCGACCTGGCGATAGATTTCCGCTGTGCCGATGCGCACGCCGCCCGGATTGAGCGTGGCGTCCGACCGGCCGTGGATGATCATGCCACCATGCGGCGTCCACTCGGCAAAGTCGCCGTGGTGCCAGATGTTCTCGAAGCGGGCGAAGTAGGCGCTGTGATACTTCTTCCCGTCGGGGTCGTTCCAGAACCCGACCGGCATCGAGGGAAACGGCCGCGTGCAGACCAGTTCGCCCTTGCCGGATGAGGCGGAGTGGCCCTCATCGTCGAACACATCGACCGCCATACCCAACCCGGGCGCCTGGATCTCGCCGCGCCAGACCGGCTCAGTCGGTGCCCCCAGCACGAAACAGCCGACGATATCGGTGCCGCCGGAGATGGACGCCAGATGCACGTCCGCCTTGATGCCCTGATAGACGTAGTCGAAGCCTTCCGGCGCCAGCGGCGAGCCGGTCGACAGTACCGCCCTCAGCGCCGACAGGTCATGCGTCTTGCCGGGCTCCAATCCCGCCTTCTTCAGGGCATCGATATACTTCGCCGAGGTGCCGAACAGCGTGCAACGCTCCGCGGCGGCGTAGTCCCACAGCACGTTGCCGGTGGGATGGAACGGCGAACCATCGTAGAGCAGCAGCGTCGCGCCCGACCCCAGCGCCGTGACCAGCCAGTTCCACATCATCCAGCCCAGCGTCGTAAAGTAGAAGACGCGGTCGCCCGGCTTGATGTCGGAATGGAATTGATGCTCGGTGATATGCTTCAACAGCGTGCCGCCGGCCGAATGCACGATGCACTTCGGCACGCCGGTCGTACCTGATGAGAACAGGATATAGAGCGGATGCGCGAACGGCAGCCGCACGAAGTCGGCCTCAGTCTCGCTGCGCGCGGCAATGGCGCGATCCCAGGTCTCGGCGGCGAAGCCCTGGCTCTGAAGCGCTTGAACGACGGCGTCGGCCCTGCCGATATACGACACCACAACGATCTTCTGCACCGACGGCAGGCGCGCGCGAATCTCGGCCAGCTTGTCTGTCAGATCGAGCGTCTTGCCGGCATAGAAATAACCATCGCAGGCGAATAGCACCTTTGGCTCGATTTGGCCGAAGCGATCCAGCACGCCCTGGACGCCGAAATCCGGCGAGCATGACGACCAGACTGCGCCTTGGGCGGCGGCGCCGAGCACCGCTGCGATCGACTCCGGCAGGTTGGGCAGGATGGCCGCGACGCGATCGCCTGTTTGCACCCCTCCGTCACGCAGCATGGCCTGCACGCGCGCGATCTGATGCTTGAGCTCAGCGCCGCTCATGCTGCGCGAAACTTTATCCTCGCCGCGGAACACCAGCGCCGGTCCGTCGCCGATCCCACTTACGACGTTCTCTGAGAAATTCAATTGCGCTTGTGGAAAGAATTGCGCGCCGGGCAGCTTGTCAGGCGACACCAGATACGGTGCCGCGCCTTTATCGCCAATCACCCCGCAGGTGTCCCATACGACGTTCCAGAAGCGGCCAGGATCTTCGATAGATGCAGCATGCAGCGCGCGATAATCGCCCAAATGGCGGTTCATTTGCGCAGAAGCTGCAGGCAGGAAACGCGCGAGATTGGTCGCGGCCTTGCGATCCTCGCTAGGTTGCCACAAGGGCTTGTCCGTTGAACTTCCCATCGCGCTCTTCACATCCTCGCTCGTTTGCCAGCCAGGGTATATGAACGTTCCGTCACACACGAGATCGATTCGCACCTGTGCGGTGCGCCACAGGCAAGCCTTCTCTTGCCTACGAGATAGCCCGTGAGTAATAAAGCGTCCGGACTGATGACGAAAGGACACGCGTGCGCACGCCCAAATCGAACGTCCGCTTCAGCCTGAACGGATCACGTTGCGCGAACGGGAGTCCACAGATGCAGCACATCAGGCTTGGGCGGCTATTGGCGGTATGTTTCGCCATGGCTTGCCTGGTCGTGCTCGGCATCGGTAGCGCGCTGCTGGTTCGCGTGGACAGCGGGCCGATCACGTTCGGCCAGGCGACAGTGCGTGCCGCCTCTACCGCCAGCCATGAAATCACGACGCCAATCGCACTGGGCGACAGCGGCGCTATCCGGATCCTGAACGGAACGGTCCAACTGGCTTCCGGCTCCGCGCTGCGTCCCGCCGCCGATGCCGTCGATGCGCCACCGCAAGACGGCTCGGCATCCCTCATCATCGAGCGCGGCGTCTTCGATATTTCTGGCGGTGCACCGGTCGACGACTTGCGCACTGCGGAGGAGTTGTCGCCGTTCGAGTTAACGCTGCGCGCCGTCAACTTCGAGCGCGTCGCGATTCGCGGTGGCACCGTGCGCGTGCACTTGCCCAGCGGACATGCTGAGACCTTGACCAACGTCGTGGCCGAGGTCACGGTGAGGCGCAAGTCCAGTCTCAGCATCCGTGGCACGGGCACATTGCGCGGGCAGGAGATTTCCTTCGACATCGCGGGGCCGAGCTTGCTGGACCGGCGACCGAAGGCCAATCGCGCACTCAAGGTGTCCGTCAAATCGCCATTGCTCGACATCGCCTTCGACGGGCGCCTCGGCGCGACCGATACGATGCGCCTGCAGGGGCAGGCGGAAATCTCAACCAGCAATCTGCGCCAGATGGCGCGGTGGCTCGGGGCCGGCTGGCCGGCGGGGCCAGGACTTCGCGATATGCGCTTGCGGGGTGACGTCGACTGGCAAGCCCCGGCCCTGGCGTTCGACAAGGCCGCATTTCAGATAGACGGCAACGAAGCGTCCGGCACTCTCGCTATGGCGTTCAACGGTCCGCGGCCAAGTCTCAGCGGCACGCTCGCGTTTCAGACGCTTAATATGTCGGCCTACCTGGAGCCGGAATTGAAGGCTCAGATCGCATCGTTCCTGCCGTGGTTTGGCGACAAGGACGGCGAGATTCCGGTTCCTCTCGGTCGGCAACTCGACGTCGACATCCGCCTCTCGGCAAGCCGTGTTATGTTTCAGGGGCTGGAAACCGGCAGGTTCGCGGCAGCGGTGTCGCTGAAGGAAGGCCGGCTGCTTGCGGACATCGCCGAAATCAATGTCGATGGCGGACGCGGCAGCGGTCAGCTCACAGCCGACCTCGCCGATCGCGACTCGCGGCTGTCGATCCGCGGCAGGATCGAAGGCATCGAAGCCGAACGTGCCAGCACGCTTTTGCTCGGCCACAGCATCGTCACCGGACTGTCGACGATAACCGCCGACCTTTCTGCCGGTGGCAACACGGTCTCGGAACTGCTGCGCGGTTTACGCGGCAAGGCGACGCTGAGCCTGCGCGAAGGCGGCCGCATTGGTATTGATGTCAAATCGCTGATGGGCGCCGCCCAAAAGAGCAAAGTCGAGGGTTGGGAACTCGCAACCAGTGGACAGACCTCGATCGATGGGCTTGAAGCGAAGTTGCGCGTCGACAGAGGCGTCATTGCCAGCGAGCACGTTGAAGCCACGCTCGGCGACAGCCTTCTGAAGGCGGTAGGCACGATCAGCTTGGCCTCGCGCCAGCTCGATCTCAGGTTACTGCTTGCTGCCGCGCCCACTGCAGCACCGGCAGGAGCGCAGACCGCAACCCCTCAAGACATCCTGGTGTTCCAGGGGCCGTTGTCCGCGCCGAGCATCCAGATCGAACGGTAGTCACACCTTCATCCGGACCCACCGGCATCGGCAAGGCCTCCGATCCGCGCCGAGACCGGGGTTTTGGCATCGCGCCCGAGTTGCGCGCGCCAGCGCCAGGACCGACGCATCGGCCCCAGCGCCAGCGGAATTGCCCGAGCACCGACGACTACATACGCCGCCGCGGACCGGTATCGATGTGGAACAGACCGCCGCCGTAGTGCTTCAGACCGCCGACCGCACCACGCAGATACGCCATGACGCCCCTGACATTGCCCCGCACGCGGAAATCGGCTGCGCTGCCGGTGAGATGATAAGAGCGGCGCGCGCCACCGACGCGACGATTGTGGCGGGCGCTCCGACACGTCGAGTTGACGGTGACCGCACCGAAGTTCGCTGCGACATGCGCGATGACAGCCCGCAGGCTCGCTGCGAGGCACCCTGAATTGGCAACCCAGCGAATGCTGCCGCCACCAGAGAGGCTCTTCGTCGGCATTTCGGCCTTCGGCTCCGGCGCCAGGGCGACGCGATGAAGCAAGCCGCTCCGCTTCTTCTGTGCACTTTTCTGCTTCTTCGCGCGCGGGCGATGGCTGGGCGGAAGCGCGGCACCAAGCTTGCGGGGCGCGCTCAAGGTGGCCTGCGATTGCGGCGCGACGAAGCTCAGGCTGTTGTCACCATTCCACACCGCGCTGGGTTGAGCGTGGCCGTCCGACGGCATGGCAACCAAAGCGAGAAGCGCGGAGGCGCAAGCAACGATAATAAACTTGCGGATGTCCGCATGGCTCCGAGCGAAGCGCGACACGCACGCGCGCGTTGATGACATGATTGTCATAGGTAACCCCCATGTAATGCCCGTCACAAATCTGAACGATCGACAGGCCACGGCCTTGAGATGCTGGCCGTCTTGCTTTCCCCGCAAAGCGAGCCCTAACCACAAAAGAGCATGATTGCTCCGTGTTTTATGGGCAATGGTTAACGTGAAAAGTTATGGTTGAGGAATTACTTCGAACCGGCGTGATTTTACTTCACGGTGACAGTATTGATGCACGCCCGGCGCGGATCGGCCCGCGTGCGCGAGGCGATGCCACAGAGGAAACCGAAACCGTCCTGGCCCGGCCTGTCGGAAGCTCCGACGCCCTCTCGAGTGGTCATCCGCTTAGAGATTGGTTGTGTCAGCAATTTGACGACAGTCGCCCGACCCCGACGACTAACGACGCGTCGCGAATCGTCCGCTCAAGGCGTAGCGACATGCGGCGACAGGAAGTTCCACATGGTGGCGAAGATCAACAAGGTGGCGGCAAGCAGCACCGATTTCAAAGCGAAATCCAGGCAGGCATCCCGGCGCGCGGAGCTGATAATGGATTGCGCGACGGCATCGCCCGGCCGCTCCGCCGGGTCCAACAGCAACCAGAGCTCTGTCCGCTTATAGGGCGTGACCGGCGCCCTCCAGGCCATCAGCATCAATACAAAGCACAAGATCAGGAACGAATAGCCCCCGGCCCGTAGCGCCACGGCCAGATCACCGGCCAAGGCGATCATGAGCGTCCCGATGCCCAACATCGCGAATCCGCAACCGCGGGCAATGCAGGTAAACGCCAACTGCTCGACTTTGCTCATCGCCACCCCTCCGGCCTCCGTCGTTTCACTTGGACGGTTCGCGCTGCTTTGGATCGGCAATTGAGCAAATCTGGAGAGGGATTGGCGCGGGCACAAGGGGACACAATGGAGCAGCTTGCCCGGCCTACGGCAGGGACACCGCAACACAAGCCGTTTCAGAAACTCAGCCGTCTAGCCGCTTGCCATGGCGCGAAACGATGGCAGCGCAAGAACTATCGTGCAGCCAAGCCAAATGCCGAGCGAAACGGCAGTGGTGTCCTGCCGCCCGGTCAAGCGCTCGTAGATGGCCGCCGGCACACCCGCGATCAACAGCGTCATCAATGAGATGAAGGTCGAGGTCAGATAGAAGCTGACCAATGGTGTTGCCAGGAACGTTCCCGCGATGAACGGCCTCAACAGAATGAAGATGGGATCGAAATACGGCGAAAAGTGCATGCCGTTGACCAGCGACACGGCTGCCGTAGCGACCAGCAGCACGTCCCGGCGCAGCATGTCATCTCTGTTGCCAGCCTCGGCCATCTCAAGCTCCTGTCGTGGGCGACATACCCGCGGCAACGCAGGTGAGGAACCAGAACATGCGCGCTGCCATCAGCCAAGCGATAGCAAACACCATCACCAGCCCGTTCGGGACCACCGCCGGCGTGATCATCCGCACCGCCTTCAGCACGGGATCAGTGACGGACGAGAACACCTTCAAAATGACCGCGTCCGGACGCTTGCGGAAGAACAGCGACAGCACATAGCGCCCGATCAGCGTGTAGATGAGCGCCGCGAAAATCAGGTTCGGTATGTGGAAATACCAATAGGTCAGGAAGCTGTCGGATACTGCCATCAGACTTTCCGGCTGCGGATCTGCGGGATTCTTTTGCAGAAACAAAGAGCGGGGCGCAAGGCCCCGCCCTCTTTCATCTGGTAATATTCGGCCCGCCTCAATGCGCCGGCAGGACCGCATCCTTGTCTCGGATGATGGTATCGCCACGCGGGCGCCGCGTTGCATCCACCATATCCTGCACTTCCTTGGACGGCGGCGCCGTCAGGAGCGACACGACCCAGATCGCGGCGAACCCGATCGGCAAGCCGAAGATGGCAGCCGAAATATTGCGTACGCCCCACCAGCTCGCGATGGTTTGTGCATGGCGATCCAGGGCCACGTAAGCAGCGTCCTTTGCATCACCCGTTGCCGACATCCACGCGGCCTTCAACTCGGCATACTTGGCGGCGGCGGCAGGAGACGCATTCGAGAGCCATCCCCACATATCGTAGAAATGGACCGCGAAATAGCGCGTGCCGACGAGGTAGTATACGCAAACACCGAAGCCGAGGATCATACCGATGATCGCGCCTTGCGTATTGGCCCGCTTCCACCAGATGCCCATGACCAACGCCGGGAATATACCCGCTGCAGCCAGCGAGAACGCCCAAGCCACCATTGACAGGATGTCGGCAGGTTTCGTCGATGCAGTGTAAGCCGCGGCGACTGCAACAACCAACAACAGGATACGCGCAACGACAAGACGGCGCTTCGTCGGCGCGTTGCGGTCGATCATCTTATAGTAGATGTCATGTGACAGCGCGTTGGCGATAGCGAGCAGCAGACCGTCCGCAGTGGACAGCGCAGCAGCCAGGCCGCCAGCAGCAACCAGACCCGCGATCACATACGGCATACCCGCGATCTCCGGTGTGGAGAGCACGATCACGTCCGTATTGATGTTGAGATCCTGCAGCCGCAGCACGCCGGTGTTACCCGCGACCTTGCCGCATGCCGCAACGACGGCTTCCACTGCCGTGGCATCGGCCCCGCAGATCTTCACCAGCCCGAGCTTGCCGTATGTGTAGATCCACGCCGGCAGGTTGGTCAGCTGGGTGCCGTTGTTGATCAGCGTGTACACTTCAAGCTTGGAGAACGCCGCATAGGCCGGCGCAGTGAAGTACAGCAGGAAGATGAAGAACAGCGACCATGCCACCGAACTGCGCGCTTCACGCACCGACGGGGTGGTGAAGTAGCGCATCAGGATGTGTGGCAGCGAGGCAGTGCCCACCATCAGGCAGAAGATCAGCGAGAAATAGTTCAGCGGATCGTATGTGGTGAAAGGCTTGACATGTGGCTTAGCAAAACTTCCGTCCGCTGCAGTTGCCGCTAGCTGCTTAGACGCCATGCTCTGCTCAAGCGAAGCGATATCCGCCAGCGCCTGTCCGTAGGTGAACTGCGGCAGTGGCTACCCGTATTTCTTGGCCGACAAAATGACGACCGGCATCAGGTAGGCAACGATCAGCACGATGTACTGTGCCACCTGCGTCCAGGTCACCGCCTTCATACCACCCAGCATCGAGCACAGCAGGATACCGAGCAGGCCGACATAAACCGCAACCGTGAAGTCGATATCGAGGAAGCGGGAGGCGATGATACCGGTCGCGAAAATCTGTGCCGTCACGTACGTGAACGAGCAGCAGACCAGAACGATAACAGCAAGAAAACGCGTGAAGTTTCCGCCGTAGCGTTCAGAGAAGAAGTCCGGCACGGTGAAGGCGCCGAATTTGCGAAGAAACGGCGCGATGAGAATGGCTACGAGCACAAAACCGCCCGTCCATCCGAGCACGAACGACAGGCCATCGTAGCCGAGCAGAAACAGGGTGCCTGCCATACCGACGAACGACGCACCCGACATCCAGTCGGCGCCGGTCGCCATGCCGTTATAAAGCGAAGGAACGCGACGTCCGGCAACGTAGTATTCGCCGACTTCAGCCGTTCGCGACAGAATGCCGATAACGGCGTAAACACCAAGCGTCAGAAACACAAAGCCGTAGCCGATCCAGCGGTTCGGCACGCCCATTTGTTCCAGAACAGCCAACACTACCACGAATGCGAAAAAGCCGCCTGTATAAATACCGTAAATCTTTCCGAGATTGGAGATGAAATCCCCTTTCGCGGCCTGGGTTTGTTGAGCCATGACCGTTCCCTCACTCGTCCTCAGCCACACCTTCTTCGCGATCGATCTTGTCCTGCGCCGAAGCGAAGTAGAAGAGCATC
>JAEZBZ010000092.1 GCA_023412745.1 Pseudomonadota bacterium
CGCCGGGTGCTTCACCCCGAGGCCCCCGGGGGGCCACGCGCCGAGGTGATCGACAAGGTCGCCGCCACGATCATCCTGCAATCGCTACTCGACCGCCTGAAGGACCGCTCACGCAATCTCGTCTGACGCGATTGCGAAGCGATGCAGCCATATTCAAGGGTAAACTGCGTCACCTGATTTGCCCAACAACCTCAGCCAGGGTTTGATCGCCATGACGTCTCACCCGGCCTCGACCGACGAGGTCTTCAATCAGTCACCGCCGTTCGCCGGGCACAACCTCTTTTCGAGCGATACCGCATTGGAAGAAGCCGTGCGCCGCGAGGGTGCTACGGGCGCCACGGCGGATCTCACGCAACTCGGCGCCGTCTGCGGCAGCGCGGAAGCCGTCGAGCTCGGCCGGATGGCCAACGACAATCCGCCTCGCCTGATGACGCATGACGCCAAGGGGCGCCGTCGCGACTTCGTGGAGTTTCATCCCGCCTATCACGCACTGATGACGCGCAGCATGGCGGCCGGGCTGCATTGCGCATCGTGGGAGCATGCAAACCCGGCAACGGCGGCGCCCAACGTCGCGCGCGCCGGCGCGCTGTATATGACGGCGCAGATGGAAGCCGGCCACTGCTGTCCGCTGACGATGACCAACGCGGCCGTGCCCACGCTGCGGCTGCAGCCGGACATCGCGGATGCCTGGATCGAACGCATCCTGGTGCGCGGCTATGACGAGCGCTTCCTGCCCATGGACCATAAGCGTTCGATCACCATCGGGATGGGCATGACCGAGAAGCAAGGCGGTACCGACGTCCGCGCCAATACCACCCGCGCCGTGCCAGCCGCCAAAGGCGGCCCCGGCGGCGAATACCTGCTGACCGGCCACAAGTGGTTCTTCTCCGCGCCGATGTGCGACGCATTCCTCGTGCTGGCCCAAGCGCCGGGCGGTCTGTCGTGCTTCCTGGTGCCGCGCCATCTGCCCGACGGCACGGTGAACGGGCTGCGGTTCCAGCGTCTCAAGGACAAGCTCGGCAATCGCTCGAATGCCTCGGCCGAGGTCGAGTTCGTCGATGCGCACGGCTGGCTGATCAGCGAGGAAGGCCGCGGCGTCGCATCCATTATCGAGATGGTGACGTACACGCGGCTGGATTGCGCGGTGTCGTCGGCCGGGCTGATGCGCCTGTCGGTGGCAACCGCCTTGCATCACGCCCGCCACCGCATGGTGTTCGGGCGTACGCTGGTCGCGCAGCCGATGATGGCGCACGTGCTGGCCGACCTCGTGCTCGATGTGGAAGCCGCGACTGCACTCGTCTTCCGCCTCGCCCGCAGCTTCGATTGCGCGGAAGCCGAAGGGGCTGCCGCGTGGCGTCGCCTGATGACGCCGGTGACGAAATACTGGGTCTGCAAGATCGCGCCGGGACTGGTTGCCGAGGCTATGGAATGCCTCGGCGGCAACGGCTACGTCGAAGAAAACGGAATCGCCCGCATTTACCGCGAGGTGCCGGTCAACAGCATCTGGGAAGGCTCCGGCAACGTCATGGCTCTGGATATCCTGCGCATCCTGCAACGCGAGCCGGACGTGTTCGACATCGTGCGCGATGAGCTGGCACAGGCCACCGCCGGCGACGCGCGGCTGACGGCGGCGATGGAACGCTTCGGCGCCATACTGGAGGAACCGCGCCTGCTCGACATGCGCGGCCGCGATTTGCTGGAAGGCTTGGCGCAAATCGCGGCCGGCGCGATCCTGCGCGCCCACGCGCCCGCCCCGATTGCCGATGCGTTCATTGCGACGCGGCTGGCCGGGCATCGCCGGCAGACTTACGGGCAGGGTCTAGAGCGTGCGGATACCGGTGCAATCCTGGCGCGCGCTTTGCCGTAAAATCCTGCACGCTCGCCTGAGCGGCGACGCTAGTTGACCTTCATGACATTGGCGCCGGCCTTATCGCGCAGCTCGGCGGGCGAGACCGAGAACACGCTTTCCGGCGTACCGGCCGCAGCCCATACGATGTCGTAGGTCAGCAAGTCCTGGTCTAGGTAGGTGGTGATCGGCGTCGCGTGACCAACCGGCGGGATGCCACCGATCGCATAGCCGGTGATATCGCGCACGTACTGCGCATCCGGACGCACGAGCATCTCACCCAACACCTCGGCCACCGCCTTCTCGTTGACGCGATTGCTGCCCGACACCAGCAGCAGATAGGGCCGGCCACTGTCCTTGCCGCGAAACACCAGCGACTTCACGATCTGTCCGACGGAACAACCACACGCTGCTGCTGCATCTTCCGCAGTCCGCGTCGACTGATCCATGCTGCGCACTTGAACATTGAGCCCCAGTGCACAGGCTGCCGTTTCGACCCGCTGTGCCGCCGGCTTCAGCGGATTGCCATTATCAGTCACTCAGATCCCCCAGGATTCAACTCCGGCTTTTCCATCTTTCGCCGCGCCATCATCTTCGACAGGAAAGCCAGCGACGTCGCTTCGGCGACGAGTCCTTCCGCCTCGAACATTTGATCGAGATCGTCAATGGCGTAGTGGCGGAAATAGGGCTCGTGGAAACGCACCGGAAAAGATTCCAGCAAGCCATCCCAGCCGGGCTTGTCTCCCATTTGAAGGCTGTCGATGAATACCAGCAATCCGCCCGGCTTGAGAACACGTGCAATCTCCGCGGTCACGCGCCGCCGAACCTCCGGTGGCAACTCATGAAACAGATAGATGCAGCTTACGATGTCCTGACTGGCATCGGGCAACGGGATCGCTTCCGCATTGCCCACGATCAATTCAGCCGAACGTAGATCGCGCATGTGACGGGCCGCTTCATCCAGATATGGCCGTGACAGATCGATGCCGGTCAATTTCAATGCCGGAAACGCCAGCCTCACCTGACGCAGGAAACGCCCGGTTCCGCAGGCCAGATCGAGCATCCGCACATGGCGCTGATCGCGCCCCTTGAGGAACGCGGCAATCGGCGCCAATCCGGTCCGGCGCATGGCGGCGGCGCTGCCGTAGAACAGCGTCTCCACTTGCACATCGTAGAGTTTAGCGGAGTCGTCGCTGAGGTAGCCGCCGGTCTGGAAGTGGAAATCCTGGGTGAAATAGTCGGGCAATCCTTCCGCGCCCGACTGTTCCTTCGCGCTCGCCGCCTCGCCGCTCACACGCCGTTCGAGCGCTGACGGCAGGTCGGCCAGCATCAGGCGCATGCGCGCGACGTAGTCCGCCAGCCCCCCCGGCATATCGTCGGGCGGATAGACACCATCGCGCACGCGCGCCGCGTCCTCGATGAACAGCCGGCCGAGATCGCTCAGCAGTTCCTGCCGGCTCGGCACCGGCCGTTCCGCATGATAGCGCGGGCGCGCGTGAAGCCGCTGGGCCTGGCGATCGACGAACCAGTTCACCCCGTAGTACCAGCCAAACCGGATCGAGTTGCCGGCCAGGCGCTGCGCCATACCGATGGTATTGGCCATGCTGCCACCTCCAGACTTCGTCACCGGCACAATTTGAGCACGCTGCCTGCAAGATGCAACTGATCGCAGCGTCCAGCATCGGACGCCATTTGCCTCGCGCGGCTGAATCCGATTAGATCCAGGCGATGAACGCAGCCCAACGCATCGTTATTCTGAGCGGCGCCGGACTTTCGGCGGAGTCGGGTCTCGGCACCTTCCGCGACAAGGACGGCCTGTGGACCAAGTATGATCTGTCGGAGGTCGCAACGCCAGAAGGCTTCGCGCGCAACCCCGACCGGGTGCACGATTTCTACAATATGCGCCGCAAAGGCATGCTTTCCGCCACGCCCAACGCGGCGCATTTGGCGCTCGCAAAACTCGAGCGCGACTATGCCGGCGAGGTCACGATCGTCACGCAAAACATCGATGCGCTGCACGAGGCCGCCGGATCGCAACGCCTTATTCACATGCACGGCGAACTGCTGAAAGCGCTATGCGCTTACTGCGGCCACCGCCATCCGCACCAGGATGATCTGTCGACATCACTTGCCTGTCCGGCTTGCGCTTCAAGTGGCGGCATGCGGCCCGACGTCGTGTGGTTTGGCGAGATGCCTTATCACATGGAGGAGATCGAAGAACTCCTCAAGAACGCAGATATATTCGTATCGATCGGCACCAGCGGCACGGTTTATCCGGCTGCCGGATTCGTGCGCGTGGCGCGTGCGGCAGGCGCGGAAACGGTTGAATTGAATCTCGAACCGTCGGACGGCACACACATCTTCCGCAAAGCTTTGCATGGACCGGCGACCGAAATCGTGCCGCGATGGGTCGAGGCCATGCTGGCCGGCAAGGTCTAGCGCGGGCGGTTGAAAATCGCGACCACTTCCAGGTGCGGCGAGAACAGGAACTGGTCGATCGGCGTCACCGTGCCAAGCTTGTAGCCACCGTCGATCAGCGTGCGGGCGTCGCGCGCAAGCGTCGCCGGATTGCACGACACCATCACGATGCGCGGCACCTGCGTGCGTGCCAGCACCTCAACCTGGGCTTTCGCACCGGCACGCGGCGGATCGAGTACGGCCGCCTCAAACCCAGTCAGCTCGTTTCGCGACAGCGGCTCGCCCATTAGATCGCGCACCTTGGTTTCGATCGGCTTCAGCCCCGTTGCCCCGCGCGCACCCTTGATCAGCGCATCGATGACGCGCCGCTCGGAATCGACCGCCAGAACCCGAGACTTGCGCGCCAGCGGAAAGGCGAACGTGCCCAAGCCGCTGAACAGATCGGCGACGCGCTTGGCCTTGCCGACGGCTGCCGTCACCAATTCGATCATGATTGCCTCGGCTTCCGGCACAGCTTGCAGGAAGGCACCCGAAGGCAGTTCGACCGTCACGCCGCCCAACTGCAATGTCGGCGCGCCCATCATCGCGATCGCGGTGCCGTCGACGGCCAGACGCTGCAAGCGCGACTCGGTGGCCATCTTGGCGAGACCAGCGCGCACGGCGGGGCCGAGTTCAGCCTTGCCGCCTTCGATGGATACATCGAGCCCGCCATCGACCCTCGTGACGACAAGCCGGCCACTGGCATCCGGCGGCAGCGCCAGCCGCGCGATCTCGCGCAACGCCGTCATGGCCGCAACGATAGCCGGATCGAGAATCGGACACTCGCTGAGATCGACCAGGGTGTGCCGGCCCTCCTGGCGAAATCCGAGCACGACCTGGTCCCCGCGCCGCGCGACACCGAAGAATGCACGCCGCCGCGACCCCGGCGCCACGAAGCGCATCGGCTCGATCTTTGCGTCGATGCCGCGATGCGCGAAAGCGTCGCGCAGGCTCGCCTGCTTCCAATCGCGATACAGCTCTGCCGACATATGCTGCGCCAGACAGCCGCCACACTGCATGTAGTGACGGCACAGCGGTTGCTGCCGGTCGGCGGCGGACGTGATCAGTTCGGCCGGGTCGTCCCCGTTGAGACGCCAGCGTTCGCCGGGAAGCGCAAACGGCACGTACGCGGCCCCGTCCGGCGTGCTGAACACGCCGTCGCCCTTAGCTCCCAGCCGTTCGATCTCGACGATCCCGCGATCGTCCACCTCACCCATCCTTGCGCGCCCCGATCAGAAATTCCTGGTTTCCCGATCCTCCCAATATGGGGGAATCGATCACGCCTGCAACGCGCCACCCAGGCTGATTGGCGACCCATGTTGTCACAGTCTCGACCGCACGCTGGCGATCGGCTTCATCGCGCACGATGCCGCCCTTGGCAATCGCGGCGCGACCGGCCTCGAACTGCGGCTTGATCAGCGCTACCAGCCAGGCCTGCGGTGCGGTCAGCGCAAATGGCACCGCCAGCACCTTGGTCAGCGAAATGAAGCTGACGTCGGCGACGATCGCTTGAATCACATCCGGGACGATCTCGCGGGTCAGCGTGCGGGCATCGGTAGCTTCCAGCGAGACCACGCGCTCGTTCTGGCGCAGCGAAGGGTACAACTGGTCCCGCCCGACATCGATTGCGTAAACGCGCTGCGCGCCGCCTTCCAGAAGGATCTGTGTGAAACCGCCCGTCGAAGCACCAATGTCGAGCGCTATCCGATCGCCCGCATCGAAGCCGAAATGCGCCATCGCCGCCCCCAGCTTGGCGGCGCCGCGTGACACATAGGCGTTAGCGCCGGACGCAATCGCAATGTCCGCTTCCGGCCCGATTTCCTGACCGGCCTTGGTCGCGATCACACCGCCGACACTGACAAGCCCGCGCGCAATCAAGTCCCGCGCCCGCGAGCGCGTCGCCACCAGTCCCTTCTCAACCAACACTCGATCAAGACGCGTGCGAACCATCTAAGCCAGCCGACGTTATCCAACATCCGCCGGACATTGCGGCAGATGGGATCATTGCTACACGGAACACTTGAGCCTGCCCCTCCCCCAGGAGGCTCGGCATCCCATACTTATACACGGAGAGGACATATGCCCAATCTCAATCGTCGCAGTCTCCTGGCGGGCGGGGCCGCTTTGTCTGTCATGGTGATGACCACCCGCAGTTGGGGGCAGACGACCGCATCCGGCCCGTTCAAGCTGCCGCCGCTGGACTATCCCACCAACGCATTGGAGCCGCACATCGACGCCAAGACCATGGAGATTCACCATGACCGCCACCACGCCGCCTACGTCAACAATCTCAACGAGGCCGTGAAGGATCACGGCGAGTTGGCCAAGCAGCCGCTGGACCAGATCCTCGGCAATCTGAACAACGTGCCGGACAGCATCCGCACCCGCGTCCGCAACAACGCCGGTGGCCACGCCAATCACAGCATGTTCTGGCAGATCATGGGCAAGGATGGCGGTAAGCCGGAAGGCGAACTGCTGACCGCCATCGATCGCGACCTCGGCGGCCTGGACAAGATGCAGCAGGCATTCAACACGACGGGCGCGGGCGTATTCGGCTCGGGCTGGGTGTTCATCACGGCCGACAAGAGCGGCAAGCTGGCCATGATGCCGAAGCCGAACCAGGATACGCCGCTAATGGACGGCCAGCGTGTTCTGTTCGGTAACGACGTATGGGAGCACGCCTATTACCTGACATACCAAAACCGTCGGCCGGACTATCTGAAGGCGTGGTGGAACGTGGTGAACTGGAACGCAGTCGGCAAGCGCTATGCGGAAGCCAAGGCGGGCAAGCTCGACATCTGACCGGGATCACCCGACCAGGACCGAGCGGATCAGATACGCGACTGCCGTCACTACCGCCACGCCAGCAAGCCAGAGACCGACGAACCACGCCAAGCGAGAGCCCCACCCGCCCGGCCGGGGTGCCGGCGCACCCTCACGCGGTCCAGAGGATGGCCGATCCGGCGGGCGCATCAGTGATAACCCGCATCGTGACCGACTTTGCCGCGAAACACCCAATAGGCCTGCGCGGTATAGATAAGGATGATGGGCACAAGGATAGCCGCGCCGATCAGTACGAAGGCCAGACTGCTATTCGGCGCCGCCGCTTCCCAGATGGTGATGCTCGGCGGTACGACGTGCGGATACAGGCTGATGCCCAGGCCGATGTAGGACAGCAGAAACAAGCCGATTGCCGAGAAGAACGGCGTATAGTCGTGGCGCAGCGACAATCCACGGAACAAGCTCCAGGCGCACAGCAGGACCAGTATGGGCACCGGCAGCGTGTAGAGAATTGCCGGCCAGGCGAACCAGCGCTGCATGTAAACCGGATCGAGGAACGGCGTTGCGAGGCTGACCAGCCCAATTGCGGCCAGCGTGGCGACCGCGGCACGGAATGCCCAGACGCGCGCCTGTTCCTGGATCTCGCCTTCGGTCTTCTTCACCAGCCAGGTGGCGCCTAGCAGCGCATAGCCAGCCACCAGCGCGGCACCCGTCAACAGGCTGAACGGCGACAGCCAGTCCCACCAGCCGCCAGCGTAAGCGCGATCGGCGACCTGAATACCCTGCAGGATCGCGCCTAGCGCAACGCCCTGCGAAAACGCCGCAACGATCGACCCGAGACAAAACCCCAGATCCCACAAGTGCGCGTTACGCCTGGAGCGAAAGCGGAATTCAAACGCCACGCCGCGAAAGATCAGCGCCAGCAGCATTGCGATCAACGGAGCGTAAAGCGCGGGAAACAGAACCGCATAAGCCAGCGGAAAGCCGGCCATCAGCCCCCCGCCGCCGGCGATCAGCCAGGTCTCGTTGCCATCCCAGACCGGCGCGATCGTGTTGAGCATCGTCTTGCGCTGCTCGTCGTGCCGGAAGGCGGGGAACAGGATGCCGATGCCGAGATCGAAGCCGTCGAAGATGACGTACGCGAGCACGGCAAACGCGATCAGTCCGGCAAACAGGAAGGCAAGATCAACGTCCATTCTCGCCTCCATTCTCGGCGCCGTCGGCCAGCGCAGGCGCCGGCGTGATGCCGGCCGCGCGTTCGGGCACGCCGCGTTTGATATCCGGCTCTAGCGCTTCGGGCGCATGGCCCATCTGGCGGATGATGTAGACCGTGCCGGCGCCGAACACGATCATGTAGACCACGATGAAAATCAGCAGCGAGGTGCCGACGGCGGCGGCGTCGATCGGGGCCACTGACTCAGAGGTGCGCAGCAGACCATAAACGGTATAGGGCTGACGGCCGATCTCGGTGGTGTACCAGCCGGCGAGGACCGCAACGAAACCCGATGGTCCCATCAGCACTGACGCACGCAGCAGGCTCACCTGTTCGTAAAGTACGCCGCGCCAGCGTGCGTAGAGGCTCCAAAGCCCAAGCCCGGCCATCAGAAATCCGATGCCGATCATGATGCGGAAGGTCCAGAAAACGATAGTCGAGTTCGGGCGATCTTCGGGCTTCCACGCTTTCAGGCCCTGCACCTCGCCGTCCCAGCTATGGGTCAGAATGAGGCTGCCGAGCTTCGGGATCTCGACGGCATAGCGCGTCCTCTCCTCCGCCATGTCCGGCCACCCGAACAGGATCAGCGGCGCACCCGCCTGGGTTTCAAAATGGCCTTCCATCGCGGCGATCTTGGCCGGCTGGTGCTTCAACGTATTGAGGCCGTGCAGGTCTCCGGCGAAGATCTGCACCGGCGCCACGATGGCCGCCATCCACATCGCCATGGAGAACATGATCCGCGCGCCCTCGTTGGCGCGGTCGCGCAGCAGATGGTAGGCGCCTACACCGCCAACGACGAAGGCGGTCGTCAGGTAGGCTGCCAGCAATGTGTGCGCCAACCGATAAAGGAATGACGGATTGAAGATGATCGCCCACCAGTCGGCAGGGACGAACTGACCGACCTCGTTGATGGCGTGGCCGGTCGGCGTCTGCATCCAGCTATTGGCCGACAGAATCCAGAACGCCGACATCGCCGTGCCGAGCGCCACCATTAGGGTTGCGAACATGTGCAGTCCGCGCCCGACACGCTGGTAGCCGAACAGCATGATGCCGAGAAAACCGGCTTCCAGGAAAAACGCCGTAAGCACTTCGTATGCCATCAGCGGGCCGATGACCGGGCCCGTCTTATCGGAGAAAACGCTCCAGTTCGTGCCGAACTGGTAGGTCATTACGATGCCGGAGACGACGCCCATACCGAAAGCGATGGTGAACACTTTCTTCCAGTAGTTGAACAGCGAATGGAAGACCTCACGGCCGGTCCACAGGTACAGTCCCTGAACAACTGCAAGGTAGCTGGCGAGGCCTATCGTGAGAGCAGGGAAGACGAAGTGGAACGACACCGTGAACGCGAACTGGATCCGAGCCAGCAGGACCGCATCGCTCCAATCCATCGCTCACCTCACGTGGCCATCGTCGTCGCGCCTCACGTGCCGATGCATCGACACATGCAGTCAACAGACTGAAAAGCGCATCGTTCCCGCAATGCTTGCGAAGTTTGCAAGCGCTTGGCTACCTCGTCCAGATGGCCAAGCACAGTAATTACGTTCACAGATCCACGAACGTTTAGTAAAAGATCAGACGCTGTCCCAATTAGGCCGAGATATCGCGAGCAGCCGCTGGCTTGCCAAGCGCAGCCAGAACGGTACCGACGATGCCGGCCGCGTCGAGCTTCGCTTGCGCGTACATCCGCTCCGGCTTGTCATGATCGATGAACACGTCCGGCAGCACCATGGAGCGCACCTTGAGGCCGCCGTCCAGCAGACCGCTGCCGGCCAGTTCGTGCAGCACGAACGATCCGAAGCCGCCGACCGAGCCCTCCTCGACCGTCACAAGCACTTCGTGATTGCGCGCCAGCCGATGCACGAGGTCGATGTCGAGCGGCTTGGCGAAACGCGCGTCAGCCACCGTGGTTGACAGCCCCATGGCGGCAAGCTGATCCGCTGCCCGCATCGCTTCCTGCAGACGGGTGCCGAGCGACAGGATGGCGACAGCCGATCCTTCCCGCATGATGCGGCCCTTGCCGATTTCCAGCGGCACGCCGACGTCCGGCATCTCAACGCCGACGCCATCGCCGCGCGGATAGCGGAACGCGCTCGGCCGGTCATCGATGGCGACCGCCGTCGCTACCATGTGCTTCAGTTCGGCTTCGTCTGCAGCCGCCATCAGCACCATGCCCGGCAGGCAGCCGAGATAGGCCAGATCGAAGCTGCCGGCGTGCGTCGGCCCATCGGCGCCGACGAGCCCCGCGCGATCCAGCGCAAAGCGAACGGGAAGGTTCTGGATGGCAACGTCGTGCACAATCTGGTCGTAAGCGCGCTGCAGGAACGTTGAATAGATCGCCGCGAAAGGCTTGTAGCCCTCGCTGGCAAGACCGGCGGCGAATGTCACCGCGTGCTGTTCCGCGATGCCGACGTCGAACGTGCGCTCAGGAAACGCCTGGCCGAACAGGTCGAGCCCGGTGCCCGACGGCATCGCCGCCGTGACGGCCACGATCTTGTCGTCGCGCCTGGCTTCCTGGATCAGGCTTTCGGCGAACACGCGGGTGTAGCTCGGCGCGTTAGGCTTCGGCTTCACCTGATCGCCGGTGATGACATTGAAGCGGTTGACGCCGTGATATTTGTCGGCCGAGTTTTCAGCCGGCGCGTAGCCCTTTCCCTTCTGGGTGACGACGTGAACCAGTACCGGCCCCTGGTCGGCATCGCGCACGTTCTTCAGCACCGGCAGCAACTGCTCGAAGCTGTGCCCGTCGATCGGGCCGACGTAATAGAAGCCCAGTTCCTCGAACCAGGCGCCGCCCTGCCACAGATGGCGGGTGTATTCCTCCATCCGCGCCGCCCGCCGTTCCCAACTCTTGGGAAGCCGCTTGGCGAGCTGCTTGGCGATATCCCTGAAATAGAAATAGGAACCGCTCGACGTGATCCGCGCCAGATAGCTTGACAGCGCGCCGGTCGGCGGCGCGATCGACATATCATTGTCGTTCAGGATGACGATCAGGCGGCTGTCCATCGCGCCCGCGTTGTTCATAGCCTCATAAGCCATGCCGGCGCTCATCGCGCCGTCGCCGATCACGCAGACGACGTTGTGCTTCTTGTTCGACAGATCACGCGCCACGGCCATACCGAGACCAGCCGAAATCGAGGTCGAGGAATGCGCGGCGCCGAACGGATCGTATTCGCTTTCAGCGCGTTTGGTGAAGCCGGACAGGCCCCCGCCCTGGCGTAGCGTGCGGATGCGATCCCGCCGGCCGGTGAGGATCTTGTGCGGGTAGGCCTGATGGCCGACATCCCAGATCAACCGGTCGCGCGGCGTGTCGAAAACCCAATGCAGCGCGATGGTCAGATCGACGACGCCGAGGCCCGCGCCGAGGTGTCCGCCGGTGACGGATACCGCATCGATGGTCTCACGGCGCAGCTCAACCGCCAGTTGCGGCAGATCCTTCTCGGGGATCTGTCGCAGCTCGTCCGGGGTCCGCACTTGGTCGAGCAGCGGCGTTGTCGTGCCAGAACTCACCGATCCAGTCTCCTCACTCGCGCCGTCACGCCCCTATGCAGTGCAGCACATTATGACACAAATATAATATCCCAACCCCGGCGCTGTACCACGTAGGATTGACGCGGGGTCTGCCGGGTGCGGACGAACGCGCCCTGAGCGCGATTTTGCGGTCTACTATCTGGGCGGATCGAGCGGCTCCGTGCCGGCCGGCTGGCCATCGGCCCCGAACGTCAGGCGCTCCACCTTGGCCTCGGCCTGCTTCAGCAGACGGTCGCAGTGATCCCGCAGCGCTTCGCCACGCTCGTAAATCGTAATGCTTTCCTCAAGCTCCACGTCGCCGCGCTCAAGCCGCCCGACGATGCCCTCAAGCTCCTTCAGCGCCCGCTCAAAGGTCATGTCCCTTACGTCGGCGTACTTCTCAGCCCCCTTGGCCATACCTTCTTCCATATCCTTCCGGCCCTTGACGATCGGCCACAATTGCTCATGCGGCATCCATCAGCGTTTTCACATGAACGCCGACGGAACGCGCCAATGCTGCCAGATCGTACCCGCCTTCCAGCATCGAGACCACCCGCCCCTGTGCAGAACGCTCCGCGACCTTGCATAATTCCTCGGTTGCCCAAGCAAAATCGGCCTCGACAAGCCGCAGGCTGGCCAGCGGATCGGCTTCATGCGCGTCGAACCCGGCCGAAATCAGGATCAGGTCGGGTGCGAAATTGTGCAGAGCCGGCAGAATCCGCGATTCCATGGCATCACGGAACTGCTCGCCACCGTCGTTGGGCCGCAACGGCGCGTTCCAGATGTTGCCCGCGCCCGTCTCCGACAGTGCGCCAGTGCCCGGATAGAGCGGCATCTGGTGAGTCGAAGCAAAGAACAAGTCCTTGTCGGACCAGTAGATATCCTGCGTGCCGTTGCCGTGATGAACATCGAAATCGACCACCGCCACCCGTTCGACACCATGCTTCTCGCGCGCGTACATGCCGGCGATAGCGGCATTGTTGAAGATACAAAACCCCATGGCGCGGGCGGTCTCGGCATGATGCCCGCACGGCCGCACCTGACAGAACACGTTGCGCACGCCGGACGCCGGATCCAGCACCTGATCAACCGCCATCAGGCCGGCGCCAACTGCCCGCAGTGCCGGCTCCCAGCTCCCGGGCGACAGCACGGTATCGGGATCGAGCCTCACCGATTCCTCGCCCGGAGCCGGGCGGGCATCCTTGATGGCGTCGATATAGGCCTGCGGATGCGCCAGCGCGATCTGGGCCTCGACATCATCCCTCAGCGGCGCCTCGGCCCGCTTCAGATCCTTGAACAGCTCATGGCCCAGCACCTTGTCGATCGCGCGCATGCGATCGGGCCGCTCCGGATGCCCGTAGCCGGTATCGTGATTGACGAACGAAGGATGCGTAATCAGCAGCGTTGCCATGGTATTCGTCCATCGTGATCGGGAGGTGGCCACAGTCTACACGACTGACCGGCAAATCCCAGGGCGCCACCCGCCAGCGTGTTTCAGCCGTGCAGACGGCGCTTGGAAAGCACCACCCCGGGCGGCGGGATGCTGGTGTCGGGCACGAAGAAATCCGGCGCCAGCTCGACCGTCGGATCAGCGCGATAGCCCTCGAAATCGCGCACGCCACCGACGTGATGAAGCAGCGTATCGTCGATCAGGAACTGGCCGGTGAAGCTCTTCGCCGGCTGGCTAAAAATGAGATGCGCCGCGTCGGCCAGAATCTCCGGCTTGCGGCTCATGCGCATGACCATCTCGCCGCCCAGCAAGTTGCCGATGGCAGCCGTGGCAATGGTTGTACGCGGCCAAAGCGCGTTCACCGCGATGCCGTCGCGCTTTAGTTCCTCCGCCAGCCCCAGCACGCACAGGCTCATGCCGTACTTAGCGATGGAATAGGCGACATGCCCCGCGAACCACTTGGGCTGCATATCGAGCGGCGGCGACAGCGTGAGAATGTGCGGATTGTCCGATTTGCGCAGGTGCGGAATGCAGGTTTTGGAAACCAGAAATGTGCCGCGCGTATTGATGCCGAACATCAAATCGAAGCGCTTCAGGTCGGTCTTCTCGATCGGAGTCAGCGAGATGGCGCTGGCGTTGTTGACGCAGATATCGATGCCCCCGAACGCCTCCACGGTCTGCGCCACTGCGCCCTCGACCTGATCCTCGAAGCGGATATCGCATATCAGCGGCAGCGCCTTGCCGCCCGCCGCTTCGATCTGCTTCGCCGCGTCGTAGATGGTGCCGGGCAGCTTTGGATTGGGTTCGGCGGTCTTGGCCGCGATGGCAATGTTGGCGCCGTCGCGGGCGGCGCGCAGGGCGATCGCCAATCCGATGCCGCGGCTGGCGCCTGTAATGAATAGCGTCTTGTTCTTCAGGCTGCCCATCAGTGCTCTCCTAGCTCGCGGATGCGTCAACGCTCGGCGCGGGGACCGGATCGCGGCGCTTGAATAACGCACGAAGGACACGAAACGGCAGGCTGACCCAATACCAGATCTGCAGCACCGTGCTTATCAGTGCCGCTGGCACCGACGTCATCGGCATGAAAACCAGCACGAACGCGAGAGCGCGCACGATCCTGGCGGCGATAAACCCGATCCGCCCGCGATAGGTCTCGCGCTGCTCCAGCGGCCACAGCCGCCGCCACCATCCCCGCGACACCGGCAGGCCGATCAACGCAATGACCAGCAACCCCAGATAACCGTATTGAATGCCAGACGGCACGCCAGGAACGATGCGCGTTTTCAGCTCACGCTGGCGCTCGGAGCTGACCAGTTCGAGATCAATCGCGGTCGTGATCACCTCGCCGGTCAGGTTCGACACGATGGTAGAGACGATGCCGTCGTTCGATGTCGATGTCGGCACATCCGGTGTTTGCCCGGCATCGCGCGGCCGCGCTGTCAGAGAAACACGTCCCGTGGCCCGCTCGGACGCTGTGATCACCAGCGGACTGCGCGTTTCGGCGATGGCATTCAGGAAATCCGCCGAGTTGGGCCGGCGCAGCGCCGCGTTCAGACCCGCGATCTGGATACGCTGCCACAGCCAGTTGCGTTCGCCTGGCTGGCGCGGCGAGGTCGCCTGCAGAACCACGACGTTGACGTCGTACTTTCCGGCCGCCGCCACCACATCATCGATCGCAAGGGTTTGCTCCTTGCCGCCCGAACTGCGGAAGGTCAACATGCGCCCGTTGACGCGCCCTGTCAGAATGACCGTCTGGCCGGGAATGGCGCGCATCGCGTCGGCTAGCTTATAGGGATCGATGCTGTCATTCATCGCCCGCTTGTTGACCGGATCATACCTGACGAACGACGACAGCGTCTGCGGGCCATCGGGATCGAGCGCCAGCACGCGAATCTTCGATTGCTCCACCGGCCGTCCGAGTTGCCAGACCGCCTCGCGGAACATGCGCGGTTCGAGCATCGTGACCAGCACGTTCGGCCTCAGTTCAGCCAGCAGTTCCGCGCCGTTGCGGATCAGCGGATAGTTGGTATGTCCGACCACTACACGCAGCTCGGCACCCGCCGGCAAAGCCTGCAAATGTAGGCGGTGGCGGAAAACGGTGTCGTCGGCCAGCAGCAGCGTCAGCTTTCCGTCCGCTGCCTCGGGCGCGAGGATTCGCGCAATCCGCCGCATTTCGGCAGGCGTACCGACGGTGAACTTTTCGCCGGCCAGGTTGATGAACGTCCAGTGCCCCTCCGGCGAAGCGGATGCTGCCAGCGCCGCACCTTTCGGTCCGGGTGGATCGAAATGCTTGAGCTGAGCCACGGCATTGTCGAGCGTTCCGATACCCTTGCGGGTTGCCACGCTACCGCCGGCCTCACCGGCTTCCCGGATGATGCGCGACAGCCAGTTCGCATCCGCTGTCGACACCAGAAGACTTACCAGCGCGAACAGCGCCCCCATGCCTTGAACGATGCGCCACATGTGCCACCCCGCCCCGACTTTGTCATGTGCTGGCACCCGGTTTGCTGAAGTTGGCCGGACGCTTTTCCAGAAATGCCGCAAATGCCTCTCGTGCTTCCGGTGAGGCCATACGCGCACTGAACAGCCGTGCTTCGTCTTCGATCCGCGCCGCCACCGCGTTCTGGTCCCCGCGCAACAAGGCCCGTGCAATAGCCAGCGCTTCGGGCGGCTTTGCGGCAAGTCGCGCGGCCGCCTTCATCGCCGTCGCCTCCAGCTCCGCCGCATCGACGATGGCATTGAGCAACCCTGCCTCGCGTGCCTGTTCAGCCGAAAACGCCTCGCCCAGCACCAACAGCTCGAACGCCCGCTGATGCCCCATCCGCAGCGGCGCCAGCAGGCTCGAACCCGCTTCCGGCACCACGCCGAGATCGAGAAACGGCGTCAGGAACCGCGCCTGCGGCGTGGCATAGACCAGGTCGCAATGGAAAAGCATCGTCGTGCCGACGCCCACGGCCAATCCGTCAACGGCGGCGATCATCGGCTTTTTTACATGCGGCAGCAGACGGATGAAATCGAGTACGGGCCCATCGAGCGCCGCGCCGTCCTTCGCGCGCGCCACGAAATCGCTGATGTCATTGCCGGCCGAGAACACGCCGCCGCTTCCGGCAAACAGATGAATCCGGATGTCCGGCGCCGCATCACCGCCGTTCAAGGCTGCGACGATCGCCGCGTACATGTCCGCCGTCAGCGCGTTCTTCTTCGCGGGACGATTGAAGCGGATCACCTGCAATCCGTTGGCACGAGAGACGGCGATATCCGACATGCGCCCTCCGACCTGGCTAGTGTTCCGAATCCGAAGTTCGCCTGAGTTTGATGCGAGCCTCCCGAGCGAATTTCTCGATCATCACTCTAGCTGACGAGACGATCCGGCGCGACGCCGAGCAGGGACTCGCTACCTTCCATTACAGTTTGTCCGAGCCCCGGCGCCGCCGTCACCAGGTTCTCCGCGAAGAACCGCGCCAGCATGACCGGCATGGAATCCGCGCCCGCACCGTTGCGCACCGCGTCAAGCGCGCCGCGCGCGAGATAGACACCACCGGCCGCCAAGCCGAACAGCCGCAAATACGGCGTGGCGCCAGCCAGCGCACCTTCCGGATCGGTCAGCATCGCCTTGCCGAGCCAGCGGCTGGATTCCGCCAGTGCCGCCAGCGCATCGGTTAGCCGTTCCGCCATCCGCCCGAACTCCGGCCGGTTGGAGACGCGCAGCTCTTCCACGCTCGCCGCCAGCTCGCCGATGTACAGCTCGGCCACCTGCCCGTCGCCAAGCGGCAGCTTGCGGGTGACGAGGTCGATCGCCTGCACGCCATTCGTGCCTTCGTAGATCGGCAGGATGCGCGCATCGCGGTAATACTGCGCCGCGCCGGTCTCCTCGATGAAGCCCATGCCGCCGTGGATCTGCACACCGAGCGAGGCGACTTCGCAGCCGATATCGGTCGAGAACGCTTTCGCGACCGGCGTCAGCAAGGCGGCCCGCTCGGCCGCCGCACGGCGCTCATCCGGCATCTCGGCACGCTGCGAAATGTCGATTTCCTTCGCGGTGGCCAGGCAAATGGCGCGCGCGGCCTGCGTCATCGACCGCATGGTCATCAGGCTGCGGCGGATGTCGGCGTGGTGCACGATCGGCGCCATGCCCTCGCCCGCACCCGGCGCACGGCCCTGGCGGCGCTCGGCGGCAAAAGCTGCGGCATGCTGCGTTGCCCGCTCGGCAATCGCAACACCCTGCACGCCAACCGCCAGCCGCGCCGCGTTCATCATGATGAACATGGTCGCCAAACCGCGGTTTTCCTCGCCGATCAGATAGCCGACAGCCCCGCCCTGCTCGCCGTACTTCATCACGCAGGTGGGGCTGGCATGAATTCCGAGCTTGTGCTCCAGGCTGACGCAGGTGACGTCGTTGCGTTCGCCCAGCGAGCCATCGGCATTGACCATCCGCTTCGGCACCAGAAACAGCGAAATGCCGCGCGTGCCCGCCGGCGCATCGGTCAGCCGCGCCAGCACCAGATGCACGATGTTCTCGGAAAGCTCGTGATCACCGTAGGTGATGAAGATCTTGGTCCCGGTGATGCGATAGGTACCGTCACCCTGCCGCTCCGCCTTGGTGGTCAGCGCGCCGAGATCCGTGCCGGCGTGGGGCTCGGTCAGATTCATGGTGCCGGTCCACTCGCCCGAGATCATCTTGGGCAAGAAGGTGCGTTTCAGCTCCTCGGAGCCGTGCGCATGCACGGCATTGATCGCCCCCTGGGTCAGCAGGGGACATAAGCCGAACGACAGGTTCGCCGAATTCCAGATCTCGCAGGCGATCGTCGCGGCAATCTCGGGCAGATCCTGGCCGCCGTACTCCTCCGGGCAGGGCAGCGCACTCCAGCCACCCGCCGCGAACGCATCATAGGCTTCCTTCCAGCCTGGCGGCGTCTCAACCTTGCCGTCCACCAGCCGCGAACCCGCCCGGTCGCCGACAGCATTCAACGGATCGAGCACTTCGGCGCCGAAACGACCGGCCTCCTCGACCACTGCCCTGAGGGTTTCCTCGTCCAATCCGCCGAGAATGCCGCGGTCCGCAAGGTCATTCAAATCGGCAACCGACTTGAGTGCGCGCAGAATGTCGTCTACGGGAGCCTTGTAGGTCATGAGATCAGCCTTTGCCCTGCCTTAGCGTGCAACCGATTCGTCGCTGAGCAGCTTTCCGGCAATTTAGGCCCGCACAGCTGATCCTGAAAGGTTAATCGGACGCCCAGATATGCCGATCGTAGAGGCCAGCGATACCGCCGTGGCTGAAGCCGCCGCCGCGTTGAAGGCGGGACGGCTGGTCGCGTTCCCGACCGAGACTGTCTACGGTCTCGGCGCCGACGCCACCAACGGCCGCGCGGTTGCGGCCATCTTCGAGGCCAAGGGGCGGCCGCGCTTCAACCCGCTGATCGTGCATGTTCCCGATTTGGCCGCGGCCGAACGCATCGCGGAGCTGTCGCCGAAAGCCCGCCTACTCGCCGAAGCGCTTTGGCCCGGACCGCTGACGCTGGTGCTCAAGCGCCGGCCGGAAGCTGGCATATCGGATCTCGTCACCGCCGGGCTAGACACGGTGGCCATCCGCGTGCCGTCGCATCCGGTGGCGCTGGCGCTGCTGAGGGCATGCCAGTTGCCGCTGGCCGGACCGTCCGCCAACCGCTCCGGCCACGTCAGCACCACGACGGCCGAGCACGTTGCAGCCGATCTCGGCGAGACGCCGGCCTACATCCTCGATGGCGGCGCGACCACGCACGGCGTCGAATCAACCGTGGTGGACGCCAGCGGCCCCAACATCGTCATGCTGCGGCCGGGCGCTGCCACGCGCGAAGCCATAGAGGCGATTCTCGGCGCGCCGATCAGCCAGCGCGCGGAAACCACTGACGACACCGCGCCGATCTCGCCCGGCATGCTGACCAGCCACTACGCACCCCGCGCCAGGGTCCGTTTGAACGCCGTCGATGTGCGGGCGAGCGAAGCGCTGCTGGCGTTCGGCCCGTCGCCGCTCAGCGCGCCTGGCCCGATGTTCAATCTCAGCCCAACGGGTGATCTTGCCGAGGCCGCCGCCAACCTGTTCGCGGCCCTGCGCCAGCTCGATGCCACGGGCGCCACCACCATCGCGGTGATGCCGATTCCCGGGACCGGCCTCGGAGACGCCATCAACGACCGGCTCAACCGGGCGGCTGCGGAGCGATAATCCAAACGAAAAGGCCGCACCTCTCGCAAGGTACGGCCTTCCGTAAGCTGCAGGGGGGCCGCGGGGGCCCCACACTCCTCCCTCCAACAGCTCACCTCTTGGCGCAGGCGGCCAACTGCTGATCGCGCGCCTGGGCCTGCTTCTTCCACTGATCGGGAGCGACGGAGCGGCACCAGTCCATGTGCGACCGCAAATCGGTGCTCCACTCGGTTCCCTTAAAACCGCACTTGCGCTGTTCGTTTTCCTGCTGCTGCCTGAGCGCCGTCTTCGCGTACCAGTCGCAGTTCGACTGGGCTGAGACAGTCGGCGCCAATCCGATCGTGCCGAGCACGGCGCCGGTCAGACCGATGGCAAAGATCCGCAGGATGGTCATCGCGCTTCCCTCGCATTTTCAAGCCCGTTCAAGGGCCTCGTCCGCTGGACTGTCATCACTTCGCTGGGGAACATCAAGCCCTCGAACTTGCTGCAGGCTATGCCGAGTGGCATGAACCTACTCTGAATGGTCGCTGGCCTGTTCGTTCAGATTGCGTCCCCCGGGATCCAGCAAAACCAGTACGACACGCACGCGGACGCGCCAAGCCCGTCAGCGGACCGCACTTGAGGCATCACGCCCGGCAGAGACAGGCGACCAGCCAGGAATGACGGCAGCAGCACGACGCAAAGCAGATCATGAACCGGCCGGGGATCCAGCCGGCGGCATGGCCGCGGCGCAGCGTACCCTCGAAACGGTGTTCGGCTACCGTCAATTCCGTTCGCATCAGGCCGCCATCGTCGAGGCGCTGATCGAAGGCCGCGACGCCTTCGTGCTGATGCCGACCGGCGGCGGCAAATCGCTGTGCTACCAGATCCCGGCGCTGGTGCGCCCCGGCACCGGCCTCGTCGTCTCTCCACTGATCGCGCTGATGCAGGACCAGGTCGACGCGCTGAAGGAGGTCGGCGTCCGCGCCGCGTTCCTCAATTCCACGCTGGATCGCGCGCGCCAGGATGAAGTCGAGCGGCAACTGGCGACTGGTGCTCTTGATCTCGTCTATATCGCGCCCGAACGGCTGGTGCAGGAGCGCACGCTCGGCCTGTTGTCGCGCAGCCGCATCAGCCTGATCGCAATCGACGAAGCCCACTGCGTCTCGCAGTGGGGCCACGACTTCCGTCCGGAATACCGGCAATTGCGCCTGCTGGCGGAGCGCTTTCCCGATGTACCGCGCGTTGCGCTGACCGCAACCGCCGACGAGCGCACCCGCGCCGATATCATCGCGGAAATGAAGCTGGAGCATGCCGGCCACTTCATCGCCAGCTTCGACCGCCCCAACATCCGCTACCGGATCACCGAAGCCAGCAGCAAGCAGGCGCGCGAACAGTTGTGGCGGTTCATCTCGACCGAACACCCGACCGACGCGGGCATCGTCTATTGCCTCAGCCGCCGCAGCGTCGAGGAAACGGCCGCGTGGCTCACCTCTCAGGGCCGTCCGGCGCTGGCCTATCATGCCGGCCTGCCTGCCGACGTGCGCCGGGTGCACCAGGAACGCTTCCTCGCCGAGGATGGCCTGATCGTGGTCGCGACCATCGCGTTCGGCATGGGTATCGACAAGCCGGACGTGCGGTTCGTCGCGCATCTCAATCTGCCGAAATCGCTGGAGTCCTACTATCAGGAGACCGGGCGCGCCGGCCGCGACGGCGAACCGGCCAATGCGTGGCTCGCCTACAGCGTCCAGGACATCGCCCAGCAATGGCAGTGGATCGCCCAGTCCGAGGGCAGCGAGGCGTTCCAGCGCACCCAGCGCCAGAAGCTCGATTCGCTGATCGCGCTATGCGAGATGGCCACCTGCCGGCGGCAAGCGCTGCTGGCCTACTTCGGCGAAACCGATACTGAGCCGTGCGGCAACTGCGACAACTGCCTGGCGCCTCCCGCGCTGGTCGATGGCACGGTCGCGGCGCAGAAGGCGCTGTCCGCCGTGTTCCGCACCGGTGAACGCTTCGGCGTCACATACTTGTGCGACGTGCTGCTCGGCAAGAAAGACGCCCGCATCACCCGCAACGGTCATGACAGGCTGTCGGTGTTCGGGATCGGCAGCGAGCTCGATGCCGGTGGCTGGCGCGGTTTGTTCCGCCAGCTCATCGCTTGCGGTTGTCTGTTCATGGACGATGAGGGCCATGGCACGCTGGGGTTGACCGAGAAGGCGCGGCCGGTCCTGAAAGGCGAACAGCAGTTCCTGATCCGCAGGCTACCGCAGGACATCGACAGCCGGGTACGCCGCAAGCGCAGCAAGGGCCATGAAATCGCGCCAGCCAATGAGGCCCTGTTCCTGGAACTCAAGGCGCTGCGCCTGAGGCTATCCAACGAGGCGCACGTACCGCCCTTCGTCATCTGCCACGATCGCACGCTGGCCGAGATCGCGGAGAAGCGGCCCGCGACGCTGGATGATCTCAGCCTCATCACCGGCCTGGGCGTCGCCAAGATCAAACGCTACGGCAAGGCGCTGCTCGAGGTCGTGGCGGGACCGGCTGGCAAGGCCCGTTGAGCGCGGCTGTCGCTTATTTACTGCCCCAAAGCGAAAACCCGGCGAGGTTCCCTCGCCGGGTTTTCGTGGTCATCTCGATTTCGACGTCAGCCGGTTTTACCAGGGCGACCACTCGACCGCGCCAGAGCTGCTGTTGCTGCCGGAGCCGCTCGAAGCAACCTGAGACGTGCTGAACTTCTGCCAGGTCGCCGTTACTTTCGTGCCAACGCCGACCTTGTTGTACAGCTCAACGACATGCTCGTTGTGCATGCGGATGCAGCCGCGTGACACGTTCTGGCCGATCGTCCACGGGGCATCGGTGCCGTGGATGCGATACAGCGTGCTGCCCAGATACAGCGCGCGCACGCCCAGCGGATTGCGCGGATCACCGCCCTGAACGACTGGCGGCAGCTTCGGATTTTCCTGGCGCATCTGTGCCGTCGGCGTCCAGGTCGGGTTGGCGCGCTTCTGCGTCACGATCTGCACACCCTGCCAGCGGCTCTCGGCGCGCGGCACGGCGATCGGATAGCTGATGGCGCGGCCGCGCGCGACCACATGATACAGGCGACGATCGCCAAAGCTGACGATGATCTGGCCCGGCGCGTAGTTGGTGTTGAACGATACCTCACGGCGATCGGAGGCGGAATTCGCGCCACCGCCAAACCAGCTTGCGAACTGCGCGTGGGCGGGCTGAAGCGGCGCCTGGATGAGCGTTGCGGAAAGGGCGAGGCCGGCGAGCGGCAGGCAGTAAGAAAGTGACTTCAATTTCAACATGATCCGTAATCCTTGCGATCCGTGTCGCGATGGTCGAGCGCAAATTGTGTGGAGTGATAAATCAATGCGTGGCTTGCCGGTGCCTGATCACACGGATCAGCGACGACGAAGCCGAACCGGAATTGCCCTCACGCGTGCATGCGCCGCGTTTTGCCGTAGACGGATTTGAACGTTTCAAACGCAACGGAGGACGGCACCACGGGAGGCACCGAGGGTGCCCACGCATCGGCCAGCTGCCGGCGCATTTCAAATGGAAGCAGACCGCCCTGCGCCCCCCCGCCGACCGTCAACGACGAGTAGCGCGGGGCCATGGTTACGATGCTCGGGCGATACGCCAGAGAGCAGCGGTGATGCCCCGGCACATTCAGGTCAGCGCGGCTCTTGCAGTCGATGCAATCGATTGTCGGTGCGATGGCGGAATTTGCAGCACGCACCCGCGCCTCGGCGCTCGAAGCCAGCCAACCGAGCGCGACGACGGCAGCAAAAAGCAAAGCCACGGCCCCGAAAGCATCGATGCCCGCTAGCTTTGTACACAAAGCTGGTCTGTGGTTGGACATCCCGCCCCGGGTACCTGCCTGATCAAATCCAACAAGACGGCGTCTATCACTATTTGTTTCAACAATCGACCCGTCTGGCATCCGCTTGAGATCGCGCGTGCCCCCGCAGACACAAGTTCTCAGTCCCGGCTTAACAAATCATAAGCTTATGGCGTTCCCGGACGCATTTGTCCGTCCAGCCCGCATGGCCCGTAAAATGGGACGAATCGCACTGTGCACTGACCATGCGAGGGACCGCAGCCGACCGCCGAATGGGGACTATGCGTTGTCGGAACGCTTGTGGCGCAGGCGCTTCACAATCTCGTGACGAGCGGCGCGCGCTTCAGGCGACCAATCCGCCTTGCGGGAAGCAATCAGATTTGCCTGTGACTTCAGGATGACACCATCATCGAGAATCTTCAGCCCGTTGGCCGTCAGCGTGGCGCCTGTCGTCGTGATGTCTACGATCAAGTCAGCCGCACCGGAGGCTGGCGTGCCTTCAGTGGCACCCAGGCTTTCGACGATGCGGTAGTCGCTGACGCCCTTCGACTGGAAGAAGCGCCGTGTGAGATTCATGTACTTGGTCGCTACGCGCAGCCGACGCTGATGCGTCCGGCGGAAGCTCATCGCCATCGCCTGCAACTGCGCCATGGTGCGGATATCGATCCAGCAGTTCGGGACCGCGACGATGACATCAGCGAATCCGAAGCCCAGCGGATGCACCAGTTCGACCCGCTCCTCGGCGTTGATGATATATTCCCGGATCAGATCTTCGCCGGTGATGCCGAGATGCGCCTGCCCCGACTTCAGATAGTGCGCGATCTCCGACGACGACACGAAGGCAACCTCGACATTATCGAGGCCCTCGACCTCGCCGCGATAGCCACGTTCGCTGCCCGTCTTGCGCAGGATGAGCCCGGCCTTGCCCAGCGCTTCGGCGCATTGCTCCATCAGCCGCCCTTTGGACGGCACGGCCAGGATTAGGGGCGCGCTCATTGCCCACCTCCGTTCACAGCCGACAGCAGACGTTCAGTGTGGATGGCCGAACCGACAGCGGGCACCGAGTTCGGCGCGCCGACGGCTTTCAGTAGCCCATCGTAGCGGCCGCCGCCCGCAACCGGGCTCAGCGGCCCAAGGTCCGGCACGACGACTTCGAATACGAAACCCGTGTAATATTCCAGGCTACGGCCGAATTCCGCCGAAAACTCCACCCGGGCGGGGTCGATGCCGGCGTCGATAAGAAGCTGCAAGCGGCTTTGATAGGCGTCGAGCGCCTCTTCGATGGCAATGCCCTTGGCGTGCATGAGGTCGGCGAGCCTGGCGCCCGCCGCGCGGGCCGGGGCACGCACCTTGAGATAGGCTTCGATCAATCCGGCGGCGTCTTGCGACAGCGGATCGGCGGCGGCGTCGGCAGCCATCGACAGCAGACCCTGCGTAATCTCCGCCACGCCGCGCGCACCGATCAGATCGAGATTATGACGATCCAGATACTGGCTGACGGCATTCTCCGAGCGGCCGATATCATCGGGATCCAAGGCGGACACCAGATCGGCCGGCAACTCCTGCACGAGTTCGGCGGGATCGCGGACCAGCCGGTTCAGTTCGGCGCGAAACGCGTCCGGGCGCCAGAACTGCTGGCGCAGGCGTGCGCGCCAGCGCTCCGGCATCTCGATGGCGTCGAGCAAGGCGTGGAACAGGCCAAGATCGCCGATGCGCAGCGCCGAACCCTTCAACCCTGCCGTGGTCACAGCTTCCAGCGTCAGCTCGACGACTTCCGCTTCGGCTTCCTCGCGGCGGCTTTCGCCGAAGTATTCGATACCAGCCTGGCGAAATTCGCGCGGATGCGCCGCCGAAACGCCCGCCGGCTGGAAACGGAACGTCGAGCCGTTATAGCAGTAGCGCGCCTTGACGCTGCCTTCGGGGTGGCGTTCCAGATGCAGCCGGCAGGTCGGCACCGTGAGATCCGGACGCAGGCACAGCTCATCGCCGTCCGGATCGGTGAACACGTACGTCCGGGCACGGATGTTCTCGCCGATCACGTCGAGAAACACATCCGCCGGCTGGATGATGGCGGGCGCCACGGCCTCATAGCCGGCCTTGGTCAAGACCTCCATGAGCCGCTGGGCCTGTGCCTCCAGCGCCTGAAACATTCGCGCGGTTTCTGCGACCATGACGGGCTCGCGATCCTGCCTTTATGTCCGCTCGTGACGGGCGAGGACGGATTGCACCGCTGCAACGAACTCAGCTTCCGGAACCGAGAACTGCGCCGGACGCCCCTCGCGCCATTCCTTGGCATCACTGATCGTCGCCGACAGCCGGCTGCCTTCGATCAGATCCTTGATCTGCACCTGGCCGGCGGCGATCTCGTCACCTCCCTGGATGACAACGCACGGACTGCCGCGGCGGTCCGCGTACTTCATCTGCGCCTTCATGCCGGAGGTTCCGAGGTACATCTCGGCTGGGATCTTCGCCGCCCTGAGCTGCTGGGCCAATCGCTGGTAGCGCGGCAGTTCGTTGCGATCCATGACGAGCACCACGACCGGTCCGCGTCCGGCGGCATCAGGCGTGCGCCCCAGCGTGGCAAGCGCCGCCTGCAACCGCGACACGCCGATGGAAAACCCTGTAGCCGGCACCTTCTGGCCAAGGAAGCGCTCGACCAGCCCGTCATAGCGGCCACCGCCGCCGACCGAGCCGAAGCGCACCGTCTGCCCCTCGTCGTTCTTGACCTCGAAGGTCAGCTCCGCCTCGAAGACCGGGCCGGTGTAATACTCCAGGCCACGGACGACGGAGGGATCGATACGAATGCGATCGCTGCCATAGCCAGCCGCCTCGATCAGCTTCGCGATGTCATCGAGCTCGGCGAGACCCGCCTTGCCGATTTCGGTATCGCTGAACAGCGTCTTGAGTGCAGAGACTGGGTGACTATTCAGATTTCCAGCACCGATCTCGACGTAGCGGACCACTTTCGCGATCTGCTCATCGGCAAGCTCGGCGCCTTTGGTGAAGTCGCCGCTTTCATCCTTGCGACCCTTGCCGAGCAGTGCGGTAACGCCCTCGATGCCCAGCCGGTCGAGCTTGTCGATGGCGCGCAGAACGATCAGCCGACGACCAGCATTCTCGTCGCCGCCGAGGCCAGCCGCCTCGAGAACGCCGTCGAGAACCTTGCGGTTATTGATTTTGATGACGTACTCGCCGCGCTGGAAGCCGAGCGCTTCCATGGTGTCGGCGGCCAGCATGCAGATCTCGGCGTCGGCCGCGATATTGTCGGTGCCGACGGTATCGGCGTCGAACTGCATGAACTGCCGGAAGCGGCCCGGACCCGGCTTCTCGTTGCGCCACACTGGCCCGAAAGCATAGCGGCGGAACGGTTTCGGCAGCTTGTTGAAGTTTCCGGCGACGAAGCGCGCCAGCGGCGCGGTCAGGTCGTAGCGCAGCGACAGCCAGCGCTCGTCCTCGTCGGTGAAGGAAAATACGCCCTCGTTCGGCCGGTCCTGGTCGGGCAGGAACTTGCCCAGCGCGTCGGTGTATTCGATCGCGGGCGTTTCAAGCGGCTCGAAGCCATAAGTTTCATAGACCTCGCGAATACGGCCCAGCATGTCAGCCGTGGCGCGGATTTCGCCCGCCTCAATATCGCGGAAGCCCTTGGGCAGAGCTGCCTCGGGCCGCTGGTCTTTCTGCGGTTTCGCCATGTCGCGTTGAGCTGCCTCAAAAGGCCGAAGCGTTTGTGCTGGCGGCCTTATAGCGAACAGCGCGGCAAGGGCAAAGGGCAGGCGCAGCAATTGTTAATCGGTCACGCCACCGGAGAGCATCGGGCCCCGCGCCCCGCGGTCCGGCAAGGGACAGGAACGGGCAACCGGGCCCGTTCCCGCCGAAAGCGTCAGGACTTGCGGCCGTCGATGCTGAAGCGGCCAGCACCGAAAGCGACGATCATCAGCAGACCGCCGAGGATTGCCGTATTCTTGGAGAACATCATGTACTGCTGCATGCGCGGACCAGCCTCTGCGATGTTCCAGAAGTCATGGAACAGCACGCTCGCAGCCAGCGTGAAGGCAGCCAACACAAGGGCCGCCAGGCGCGTCTTGAAACCGATGATGATGAGAACAGGCGCGACCAGTTCGACGACGGCTGCGCCGATGGCCAGAAGCTGCGGCATGGGCAGGTTCTTCGAGGCGATGTAGGCGGCGGTGCCGTCCAGGCCGTTGATTTTGCCCCAACCGCCGACAAGGAACAGGCCGACGACGAGGATGCGCCCGATCAGAGCGACTAGATCCTGCGATCCTGATTGCATCATGAACCCCCAGTTATGGTGTGTTTTTTCGCGCGAACACCTAGTCACGCGCCTGAATATTGGTCAATCAGTCCTGAAATGAGCTATTGATCACTTTCCCGTGGCCGTAGAGCGGGATGACCGAAGGGTCGACCACGAGTTGCGTAAGCTTCTTTCGCTGGAACGGACACCGCCTCTCGTTCCGGCCATCTCAGGGCCGTCAGCGCGCCGCCGAAGCAGCAGCCGGTATCGACGCACAGCGTGTTGTTGACCCACGCCACCTTGGCCAGCGGCGTGTGGCCATAAACGACGGTGGTCTCGCCGCTATAATCCGCCGCCCAGTGATAGCGGATCGCCAGACCGGCATCGTCCTTGTCGCCGTCGGTATCGCCATACAGACAGAACTCCCGCACCCCATGGGCATTGTGGCCGATCATGTTCTCCTTGATGCCCGCGTGCGCCACCACCAGCCGCCCGCCCTCCAGCCAAAGATGGTTGGGCAATCGTGTTAAGAAGTCCCGCACCTGGTGCCGGAATGGAACTCCTTCCGCCAGGAACTGCCGCACCGTGCGGTCGAGCCCATGGGTTAGCTGAACGTTGTTCCCGTACAGCCAGCGCAGGAACTTCGCGTCGTGGTTGCCTGGAACGCTGAGCGCCGCGCCGCGCTCCGTCAGGGCCATGACGATCCGCATGACATCGGGCGAACGCGGCCCGCGATCGATGAAGTCGCCAACGAAGATCGCACGGCGCCCGGCCGGCGCTTCGACGTGCGCCACCCGGCTTGCGCCCTCTCCTTCGAACACAACACGGTAACCCAGCCGCGCCAGCAGTAACTCCAACTCGTCGGCACAGCCATGCACGTCGCCAATGATGTCGAACGGCCCATGCTCGTGCCGCAAGTCGACCGGCAATCTCTCCCGAGCCATGCGGACCTGGAGCACGTCCTCCAGCCGCACCGCGTGCACCGTGCGCACCCCCAGCCGCTCCAGTCCGCGCGTCGCCTGTGCTCCGAACTTGCCTCGATCCGCAATCACGATGGCCACGCCGCGAGCGTATGCCTTTTTCGCGCAACGCAGCAGATCGGTGCGGTCCGCCGAAGACATCCGGCTGGCGTCGATGGCCACCAATTCGCGGCAGGCAAGCTTCTGGGAAACAACCTCCGGCCAGTCCGGAGATGGTGCACGCACGACCTCGTCCGGGGTGAAATGCTGCCGCAGGAAATCCTCCGCCTCCGCCTCGTGCAGCGCCACGACGGCAACGAGACAGAAATCGGGAATGGTGAGGTCCACGGCGCGGGCTATCTCTGACGTTAGGGCATCTGGATCAGACGACTCCGATCCAGGGCTGACGAAAAGATAGGCGCCGCGACGTGATCAGGAAAGCGCGTCCAACCGTCAGGCCCGCAGGTAGTCCTGCACCGTGCGCTTCGGCTTCTGCGGCTCCGGTACGTCGCTGACGAACGCCTCGAACGCCTCCAGCCCGCGCGGCACAGGCCCGCCATAAGCCCAATCCAACAGCTCGATGGTATGCACGATCGGTGCGTCCATGCCCGGCCCGAGCTGGGAAATGCAGCCGATGTTTCCGGCTGCCACCAGATCCGGCTTGGTCGACATGATGTTGTTGACCTTGCGATCTCGAAGCTCACGCGCCAGATCCGGCTGCAGGATGTTGTAGGTTCCAGCCGATCCGCAGCAGATGTGCCCCTCCGGAACGTCCATCACGGTGAAACCGGCATCACGCAAAAGCTGCTTCGGCTCCTCGGTAATGCGCTGGCCGTGCTGCATGGAGCAGGCCGAGTGATAGGCCACCCGCAGCGATGACCAACGCTTAGGCGGCCCCAGGTCGTATTCCGACAGGAACTCGGTCACGTCCTTGGTGAGATCGGCGATCTGCCTGGCGCGTTCGGCATAGCCTTTGACACCGGCCAGCATGTGGCCGTAGTCCTTCACCGTCGTGCCGCAGCCCGAGGCGTTGATGATGATGGCATCGACCTGGCCACGGCTGATCAGCTTCGACCAGGCATCGACATTGCGCTTGGCGAACTCGATCGCCTCGGCCTCGCGGCCCATGTGATGCACTAGAGCACCGCAGCAGCCAGCCCCCGCCGCCACCTCGACATCGACGCCGCGCCGCGCCAGCAGGCGGATGGTTGCGTCGTTGATCTCCGGACGCAGCACCTGCTGCGCGCATCCGGCCAGCATGATCACCCGCCCCTTACGCTCGGCATGCGTCGCCGCCGTACCGGGCCCATTGTATTTCGGCGTTCCAACGGCCTTCTTCGGCGCCAGCTCGATCATCGCCGCCAGCTCTTTCAGGCCAACACGGCGCATCACTCCGGTGAACGGCGCACCGAGCGGCGCGGCCTTCAGCGCCATGCGAAAGCGGTTCGGATACGGCACGACTTCGGCCAGCATCCGGCGCACCAGCCGGCTCTTGAACGAGCGCTGGCCGGTTTCCTCGATATGCACGCGCGCGCGATCGACCAGATGCATGTAGTCCACGCCGCCGGGGCACGTCGTCATGCATGACAGGCACGACAGGCAGCGATCCACGTGATGTACGATCTCAGGGCTGGCGTCGGCCTCCTGCTCGAACATGTCCTTCATCATGTAGATGCGGCCGCGCGGGGAATCGCGCTCGTCTCCGAGCAGGACATAGGTCGAGCACACGGCGGTACAGAAGCCGCAGTGCACGCAGCGCCGGAGAATGGAGTCGACCTCCGCGATATTCGGATCGGCGAGCTGCTGTGGTGTGAAATTCGTCTGCATCGTTCCTCGCGTCCCGCTCGGGACAGGCTCAAACTGCGTCGTACATACGGCCCGGGTTCAGCACACCGGACGGGTCGAACGTCGCCTTCAATCTGCGGCTCAGACGGTCGATGCCTGGCTCGAGCGGCTGGAAAACACCCACGGATGCACGCACTTTCTCATCGGCGCGGATCAGCGTGGCGTGGCCGCCGTGCTGCGCGATCACGCGACGGATATCGGTGGCGCCAGCATCCGCCGACTCCGGCACCTGCAGCCAGATCAGACCGCCAGCCCAGTCGTAGAACGCCTCGACCTTCATATAGCGGCTGATCGCGGTCACCACCTTGGGGCCGGCCAGCGGCGTGGTCGAGATGCGCCACAGCGGTTTGGTATTGCCTTGCAGCACCGAGAGCTGACGCAGCTCTTCCCACAACGACAGCGACGTCGCCTCGTCGATCAGGCTGGCGATACCGTACACCGCCAGGCTCTCGATCAGCTTACCGCAGCGATGGCCGACGAACGTGGCGAGGTTTTCGATGCGTAGCGCGGTGATCGCTGTATCGGGCGCGGCGACATCGGCCGTCCTGAGCCGCGCCGCCATGCCAGCCGGCAGGTGCACCGCGCCGGACACTTCATAAGACGTCGCCATCGCCTTGCACATCACTTCGGCGGCGATCTCATCGGTCAGGCCGGAAAAAATCAGCGTCGCAGTCCGTTCCGGCCGCGGCACCACCTTGAAGGTGACTTCGGTCATCACCGCCAGCGTACCCCAGCTTCCCGCGAGGCCACGCGCGACGTCATAGCCGGTAACGTTCTTCAGCACGCGGCCGCCGGATTTGAACGTCTCGCCACGGCCGTTGATGGCACGCACACCGAGCAGATGGTCACGCGCCGCACCCGTCGCGACACGGCGCCCGCCGGACAGATTGGTGGCAAAAACCGCGCCGATGGTGCCGCGCCCAGCTTCCTTGCCCATCACCGGGCCGAGGTCGATCGGCTCGAACGGCAGCATCTGTCCGCGCGCGGCCAACTCCGCCTCGACCTTGGCGACCGGCGTACCGGCCAGCGCCGACATGACGAGTTCGGTTGGCTCATACAGCGTGACGCCGTTCATGCCGGTGGTCGAGATGATGATGGAGGCATCCACCGCGCGGCCGACGCCGCGCTTGGTGCCGGCGCCGGCAATCTCGACCGGGCGGCCGCGTTCGGCCGCGTTTACGATCAGGCTGGCGAGTTCCCACTCAGCGGCGGGACGGGCAGTAGCGACCATTATGCCTGCCCTCCGCGTACGCCCGCGCCGGCTTCCAGCTTGTCATTCAGCGGG
>JAEZBZ010000101.1 GCA_023412745.1 Pseudomonadota bacterium
CTCGTTCATCGAATCCTTGAGCGTGCCTGAACCAGCCGTTACCGCGTTGACCTTGGCGCCCAGCAGCCTCATGCGAAACACGTTGGGTTTCTGGCGCTCGACATCGGGCGCGCCCATGTAGATTTCGCACGGCAGATTGAAGCGTGCGCACACAGTGGCAACCGCAACGCCGTGCTGGCCGGCGCCGGTCTCGGCAATGATGCGGGTCTTGCCCATGCGCATCGCCAGCAGGATCTGGCCGAGGCAGTTGTTGATCTTGTGGCTGCCCGTGTGATTGAGTTCGTCGCGCGTGAAGTAGACCTTCGCGCCGCCCGTCTTGCCCGCCGCCTTGGCAGCCTCGCGGTAATGCTCAGTCAGACGCTCGGCGTGATACAGCGGCGAGGGGCGGCCGGTATAATGCGTGCCGAGCGACTTCAGCTCCGCCTGAAACGCGGGGTCGGCCTTGGCTTCGTTGTAGGCCTTCTCCAGTTCCAGGATCAGCGGCATCAGCGTCTCGGCGACGTAGCGGCCACCGTAGATGCCGAAGAAGCCAAGTTCATCCGGCCCCATGCGCAAACTGTTGGCGGAGGTTGCTGTCCTGGTCGGCATGATCATGCACTCCTGCTTGCCGCGCGCGCGGGCGCTGCGCCCTGCTTGGCTGCGGCCAAAAATCGACGGATGAGGTCGGGATCCTTCTGCCCCGGCCGCACCTCCACGCCGGACGACACATCGACAATGGTCGCGCCGGTCAATCGGATGGCGTCGCCGACATTGTCGGGATTGAGCCCCCCCGACAGCATGTAGCGGACCTTGTCCCTGACGCCTGCGAGCGCGCGCCAATCGAACGTCACGCCGTTTCCGCCTGGCAGCGCATTGGCAAGATCGCGCGGCGGCTTGGCGTCGAAGAGGAACAGATCGACGGCACCAGCGTAAGCCAGCGCGGCATCGGCATCCGCTGCGGTTTCGACGCTGACCGCCTTCATCACCGGCAAGCCCCAGCGCTTTTTGATTTCAGCGACACGCTCTGGCGTTTCCTTGCCGTGAAGCTGGAGAATGTCCGGCTTGATCGCGGCGATGACATCACCGATCAGATCGTCACTGGGATCGACGAACAGCGCCACGATGCGCGCGCGTCCCGCCACCTGCTGCGCCAGCCGGCCCGCCTCCTGCGGCGACAAACTGCGCGGGCTCGGCGGATAGAATACGAAGCCGACGAAATCTGCGCCAGCATCCAGCGCCGCCGCCAATCCGGCGTCGCTGTTCAACCCGCAAATTTTGACCTCAACAGTCATCGTCGGCGCCTGATTGGCTCCCATATGCGATGAACCGGCACGGCGCCGGCCCAAGCCCCCTGCTATGTGCCCCGGGACGCCGGCAAACGCAATGCATGCCTGCCGTCACCACCCGCCAACGACAGACCGCGCACCGTATCAGGGGCTGCTTTCATAGACCGCGACCGCCGCGGCCAGATCCTCGATGGACGCTCCGACCGACTTGAACATAGTGATCTCGTCGGCCGAACCGCGGCGTGGTGCAGCGCCCTGCGCCAGCGCGAACAGATCGCCCTGGATATCGGCCTCCTTGATCACCCCGGCCTTCATTGGGATCAGCAGGTCGCCGGCCTCGTGCATGGCACCCGCCATCGTATCCACCCAGATACGGGCGCGGCGTACCACCTCGTCATCCGTTTCGCGCATCGTCGATGTGAACGCGCCGACACAATCGACATGGCATCCGGGCTTCAGCCAGGCGCCCTTCACCAGCGGCGTGGAGGAAATCGTGGCGGTTGAAATCAGGTCGGCGTCCCGCGCTGCGGCTTCGAGATCGGTCGCCACCGACACCTGCAGCCCACTGTCAGCCAAGCCCTTGCAAACCTGCTCCGCCCTCTCAGCCGAGCGGTTCCACACCTGCACCTCGCGGATCGGCCGCACCGAGGCATGCGCGCGGATCAGATATGGCGCCAGCGCGCCTGCGCCGACCATGAGCATGCGATGCGTTTCAGCGCGCGCCAGGAAGCGAGCGGCGAGAGCCGACGCAGCCGCCGTGCGCCATACCGTCAGCGTCGTGGCATCGAGTACCGCGATGGTTTCGCCGGTCTCGCTGGACAGCAGGAGATAGACGCCATGGATCGCCGGCTTGCCGAGCCGCGCATTGTCCGGAAACACCGTGACCGACTTGATGCCAATGTATTTGCCGGCGGTTTCAGCGCCCGGCGCCGAACTCGTCCACGCCGGCATGAGCAACAGCGTCGCGTCGGGGCGGCCATCGAGCTTGATCGGATGATGATGGCGCGGCGGCGCGATCGCCCCCAGCCGGAATGTATCTTCCAGGACGTCGACCAGTTCCGGATAGCCGAGCGCGGCGCTCACCGCCGCTCCGTCGATAAACCGCATCGAAAAGCCCTTGTCAGTGGTCGGTCAGCGCGAGCTGCTTAGCGTTTGCCGCGGCATCCGAAGACCTGCGCGCGGCCGCCGCGCGATTGGCATCACGTTCGCGGCTCAGGCGATCGGCCTCGGCACGCCAGCGCGCCGCATCCTGTGCGCGAACCCGCGCAATGCGACGCCAACGGCGCTGCGTGATCCAAGTTGCAAGACCACCCATCACAACGCCGATGATGAGCATGCCAAACAGGTAGGCATAGAAGGGAAGCTGGGCGACGAGGATCGGATCGGCCGGATTGAACGGATCGAGGTTGAGGCGCACAGCGTGGCGATTGGCGACCGCGAGCGTCACCAGGAACACGGCCGCGATAAAGCCCAACAGCAATCCGAGCACTCGGCCGACCACGCTTGTCACTCCTCAAAACACAACACCAGCCGCCTCATTGGCGGCCGGGCAGGCTTTCATACAATCATTTGCAGCAGCGGCTGAATTCAGCTCGCCACAGCTTCATTGAGCCGCTCGCGCAGTTCCTTGCCGGTCTTGAAGAACGGCACGAACTTCTCCTCAACAGGCACTGCCGTGCCGGTGCGCGGATTACGACCCTGGCGCGGCGCCCGATACTTCACCGTAAAGGCTCCGAAACCGCGCAATTCCACCCGGTCCCCGCGAGCCAGCGCGTTGACGATCTCCTCAAAGATCACGTTGACGATCCGCTCGACGTCACGATGGTACAGGTGCGGATTCGCAGCCGCAATCTTCTGGATCAGTTCGGACTTGATCACGACGCGCTCCAACAAACGAAAACCGAATATAATCAATCAGTTTCCGGAAGGTTGCCAAACCGATACAAGACCGTCAA
>JAEZBZ010000172.1 GCA_023412745.1 Pseudomonadota bacterium
CTCCAGCGCCGCGGTGCTGTCAAGGGTCATGGTCCAGTCGCCGATGATGGCGTCGAGCATCGCCGAATTCTCGACGCGGGCCTGATTATCGATGAAGCGCGGGTCAGTGGCGAGATCAGGTCGCTCCATCAACCTACATAGCGTTGAATAGAGCGGATCGGAATTGGCGGCGATCAGCAGCCAGGTACCGTCCTTGCAGGGATAGGCGTTGGTCGGCGCCGCGGAACTGATGGCGCTGCCCATCGGCTGGCGAACCTTCCCGAGCAAGCTATACTCAGGCAGTGCGCCTTCCAGCAGCGTCAGCACCGCTTCCCCCAGCGCAACGTCGATGATCCGCGCCTCGCTGGCACCGGTGCTGCGCTGGTCGATGACGGCGGCTAGCGCGCCCAGCGCACCGTACAGCCCCGCAACACTGTCACCAAGGCTGACGCCGGCGCGCGGCGGAGGCAGGTCACTGACCTCACGGGGATAACCGCCCAGATACCGCAGCCCACCCTTCGCCTCGCCGACGACTCCGAAGCCGGCGCGCTCGGCGTGCGGTCCATCCTGCCCGTAGCCGGATATCCGCACCACCACGACGCCGGGACGATGCCTGGCCAGCTCGGCAGGACCGAGCCCCCATTTTTCGAGCTGTCCCGGACGGAAATTCTCAACGACCACGTCGCACTGCGCCGCCAGATCAAGTGCAATCCTGATGCCCTCCGGATCACGCATGTTCAGCGTCACGCAGCGCTTGTTGCGGCCATGCACGCTCCACCACACAGACCGCCCGCCTGACTGCAGTCCCCAGCCGCGCACCGGATCGCCGCCGGGCGGCTCGACCTTGATCACGTCCGCGCCCAGATCCGCCAGAGCGCGCGTCGCAAAGGGTGCCGCGATGTAATGGCCAAGCTCAAGCACCCGCAGATTCCGCAGCAGCGGCAACGTTATTCCCACTTCCAGACCTCTCGTGATTTCCATTCCCGGGAATATTGTTTGTGCTGCCGCGATTGTCAGGTGAAATCGGCACTGCCCAACGAATGCTCACCTTCAGAGCATTCAGTATGCAGTCAGACCCCTTGTTTCGCCGTGACAGAGTGCACTAGGATCGAGGCGTTGCACTAATCGGGACTTCCGGTCTCAAATAATGAAACGATGACAATATTCCGTTCCAGTCAAATCAAGACCGTATCCCGACGGGATCGTCGGGCGCTTGGAGGATAAGAACATGAAATATCGTTGGTTATTTGCGCTTCCCGTCGCCCTCGGGTTGAGCATGACAAGTGCATCTGCTCAGACCAAGGAAGTCACCTACGCGCACCAGGACATGATCATTCCCTTCCGCGTGCTGCAGGCATCCGGCGATATCGAGAAAAGCACGGGTTACAAGGTCAACTGGAAGATGTTCGGCGGTGGCGGCGACGTCATCAAGGCCATGGCTTCCGGCGAGGTCGCAATCGGCGAGGCTGGCTCCAGTCCTGCCACTGCCGCGCTCGCCCAGGGGCTCGACCTGCAAGTCGTCTATATCCTGGAAGACATCGGCAATGCCGAACAGCTCGTCGTCCGCAACGGCTCGGGCGTCAACAGCCTGAAGGACCTCAAGGGTAAGAAGCTCGCCGTACCGTTCGTGTCGACGGCGCACTATCAGCTTCTGGCCGCACTGAAGGATGACGGCATCAATCCTCGCGACGTCCAGATCCTTAACATGCGGCCGCCGGAGATCGCCGCCGCCTGGGAACGCGGCGACATCGACGCCACCTTCATCTGGAACCCGGTACTCGACAAGGTGAAAACCAACGGCAAGGTCATCCTGTCGTCGGGCGACATCGCCAAGAAGGGCAAGCCGACCTTCGACGCCTTGATGGTCAACCGGGCCTGGGCCGAGAAAAACAAGGATTTCCTGGTCAAACTGATCGGCATGATGGCCAAGCAGGATGCCGCGTATAAGGCCGACCAAGCCAAATGGACGGCCAACTCCGACCAAGTCAAGGCGGTCTCGAAGATCGTCGGCGCCAAGCCGGAGGACATTCCGAACGCCATGGCGGCCTATGCCTTCCCGTCATTACAGGAACAGGCCTCCACCACATGGCTGGGCGGCGGCAAGGACAGCGGCGTCGCCAAGGCGCTGGCCGACACGGCGCTGTTCCTCAAGGAGCAGGGCCGCATCACCGAGGTGCCGGCCGACTTCTCCAAGTTCGTCACCGACGAATACGTCAAGGCAGCGGCGAAATAAGGCTCGCTGCAAGGGCCCGGATCGCAATCCGGGCCCTGTTCATTTGATGCACGACAACCGCGAGGAAGATCTCAGTGGCAAAGCTGGAGGTGCGTGACCTCTCCGTGCGCTATGCGACCACATCCGGAGCCGTCGAGGCGTTGTCGCACGTCAACCTGGCCGTCAAGGATCGGGAATTCATCGTAGCCATTGGCGCATCCGGATGTGGCAAGACCACTCTGCTCTCGGTGATCGCCGGCTTCCTCGAACCATCGGAAGGCGAGATTCTGCTCGATGGCGCGCAGGTCATGGGGCCTGGCGCGGATCGCGGTGTGGTGTTCCAGCGTCATGCGCTGATGCCCTGGCTGAGCGTGATCGACAACGTCGCCTTCGGCCTGAAAATGCGTGGTCAGTCGCGCGAGGAACGTTTCGCCGTCGCCCGCGAAAAGCTGGCCCTGGTCGGCCTCGCCGATTTCGAAAGCAAGATGATCTACGAGCTGTCCGGCGGCATGCAGCAACGGGTCGGCATCGCGCGTGCGCTGGCGTCGGATCCGGAGGTTCTGCTGATGGACGAGCCGCTCGGCGCCCTCGACGCGTTGACCCGCGAGCAGGTGCAGGAGCTGATCCTCGACGTTTGGCATCGTACTGGCAAGATGATCTTCTTCATCACACACTCCGTCGAAGAGGCGCTGTTCCTGGCCACCCGCCTGGTTGTTATGACGCCACGACCCGGCAAGATCGAGAAAGTCTACGAACTCGATTTCTGCAGGCGCTACATCGAAACCAGGGACGCCCGCGCTGTGAAATCGAACCCGGATTTCATCAAGCTGCGCGAAGACGTGCTGAGCGACATCCAGCGCCGCGAGGCCAGCGTCGCGGCAGGCTGACCCGGTCGAGTTCGAGCATGGACACCTTCCAATGACAGACGCCACAGAGATCGAACGCGAGACGGCCAAACCAAACGGCACCAACACCGCCGGCCGCCAGCGCACCAGCCGTTATCGCGTGATGGGCGAAGGATCGACCTTCTGGCTCAGCATCGTCAGCATCATCGCCATGCTGTCTCTGTGGTGGCTCGCCACGCACCTGCAGTGGGTACGTCCGCTGTTCCTGCCCAAGCCCGAAGCCATCTGGCTGGCCTTCCAGCAGGCGGCGGCCGGCGATCTCGACAATCACACGCTTTGGGTCCACTTCATGTGGAGCATGTACCGCGTGTTCTCGGCGTTCGCGCTGGCCGTCATCATCGGGATTCCGGTCGGCATCGCGATGGGCGTGTCGCGCATCGCCCGCGGCATCTTCGATCCGCCGATCGAGTTCTACCGCCCGCTGCCGCCCCTCGCCTACCTGCCTTTGATGATCATCTGGTTCGGCATCGGTGAACAGTCGAAGATCATGCTGCTGTTTCTCGCCATCTTTGCGCCGGTCGCGCTGTCGGCACGGGCCGGTGTCCGCTCTGTCAGCCAGGAACAAATCCAGGCTGCGCTGTCCATGGGGGCCAGCCGCGCACAGGTCGTGCGCCATGTCATCCTGCCCGGCGCGATGCCGGAAATCCTGGTCGGCCTGCGTATCGGCATGGGCGTTGGCTGGACTACGCTGGTGGCAGCCGAAATGGTGGCGGCTGATGCGGGACTGGGCAAGATGGTCTACAACGCCTCCAACTTCCTGCGCACGGACGTCGTTATCCTCGGGATCGTGGCGATCGGCTTCGTCGCCTACATCTTCGAAATGCTCATGCGCTGGCTTGAACGCGCGCTAGTGCCGTGGAAAGGCCGTGTGTAGCGCAACGCGATAGCTGTTGAAGATCTGGCCGTCTCACGCATTTGCCGTACTCGCGCGCTAGTGCTGGTCAATCTTTACACGGAGGCATGATCCGACAATGGCGAAGCTCACGCTCTATCACATGGCGCCGTCACGATCGGCGATCGTCCACTGGATGCTGGAGGAAATCGGCCAGCCCTACGATTTGCGCGTGCTCGACCTGAGCAAAGGCGAAGGCCGCACGCCTGAATACCTCGCCCTCAATCCGATGGGCAAAGTGCCGACCCTGGTGCACGGCGATACAGTGATTACGGAGGCGGCCGCGATCTGCGCCTACCTGGCCGATGAATTCCCCGACGCGAAGCTGAACATTCCGGTCGGCACACCCAAGCGCGGCGTCTACTTCAAATGGATGTTCTTCGGGCCGAGCTGCCTCGAACCGGCGATCATGGACCACGCTTTCCCACGCAAAGATCCGCCGCCGTCCAGCGCCCTGGGATCCGGCAGCTACGAAGCCGTCCTCGGCATTCTCGCGAACGCGACAGGCGCGTCGAAGCCTTACTTGATGGGCGAGCAGTTTACGGCAGCCGATGTCGTGATCGGGTCCGGCCTCTGGTGGGGCACCAGCTTCAATCTTCTCCCCAAACGACCTGAGTTCACAGCCTACATCGACCGCGTTACCCAGCGTCCCGCCTGGCAACGCGCCGCCGGCAGGGATGCCGAGTTGCAAAGGCAGCGGGCGGCTAAGGGGTGAGAGTCGTTGCCTGCTGCGCTGCTTGATGGCACGCTAGCGCGCATTCGATCTTCGCGCTGACTTAAGAAACGCAGGGAGATGACCATGGCGGATGTCGCGATCACGCAGGAAGACGGCCCGACACGCGGCCGGTACGTTGGGCGTGTCGCCGGCGTGGACGCCGAAGCAGAACTTACCTACAGCCGTTCAAGCCCGAAACTGATCATCGCCGATCATACCGGAGTCCCCGACGCGTTTCGTGGTCAGGGTGTCGGCCTGAAGCTGGTTGAGCGGATGATCGCCGACGCGCGCGAACAAGGCTTCAAGATCTTCGCGCTGTGCCCCTATGTAAAGGCCCAATGGCAGAAACATCCGGAATGGAATGACGTCTTCCAGAGCTGAAGCGATCGCCTTCTGCCTGGGCTGCGGCGCGCAGACAACCTGCGCCGCAACACGGACCACTGGAGCCAATCCGTCGGTTGCCGACTAGAGCAGTGGCGCCAGGTGGCCGCTATTTGAAGATGTTTTTGATCGTATCCCAGATGCTGCCGCCACCCGCCGAGGCCTGCGCGGGCGCGTCGCCCGCCGCCGCGGCCGGTGCCGATCCGGCCGACACCTGCGACAGACGCACTGTGTCCTGCGTGACTTCCTTGAACAGCTTCATCTGTGCCAGGGTCGCCGGTCCCGCCAGTCCATCGGCCTTCAGCCCGTTGCTCGACTGATAGGCTGAAACCGCCTTGGCCGTGCCCGCGCCAAACTGGCCATCCGCGGTGATGCCGAGCTTTTCCTGCAGGGCCTTGACCGCGTTGCCCTTGGTGCCCTGCTTGAGCAGTACCAGCTCATACAGTCCCATCGACATGAACGTATCCGGGCCAGCGACACCATCTGCGGCCAGCCCGTTCTTGGTCTGCCACTCCTTCAGCGCCGTTTCGGTCTTCGGCCCGAACTCACCGTCAACGGGAACACCAAGTTTGGCCTGAAGCCGGCGCACCGGCTCACCGGAAAGGCCCTTCTTGAGAATGGACATGGTAGGATTCTCCTGCTGATGTCATAGTCCAGCGCAGCCTAGCCGATATGAAACCCGCATGACACGGATCATGTTCCCGGCCCACCGATCTTGCGCTGCACCCGCTGGTCGAAACGCGCGACGTTAACCACCACACGCTGATGCGTGCCGTCGCCTATGACTTCGCGGTCATCGCGCGCCTCCACACGGAACGTCACCGTCCGCCCCTCGACAGCCGTCACCTCGGCCCTGGCCGTCACGGTCAGACCGACCGGCGTCGCGGCGAAATGGCGGACATCAAGATGGATGCCGAGGCTCTGGTGCCCTTCCGGCAGCAGGTGCTCGATAGCGGCCAGGGCCGCCGCCTCAATCACGTTGATCATCACCGGCGTGGCTAGCACGGCAATACGCCCCGAGCCGACGCGCGGCGCCGTGTGCTCGACTGCCACGATGAGCTCGGAGGAGCCGCTCAGTCCCGCCGTCAATTGTGAAAGATTGATCATTATTCGCTCATGAGATCCGGTTTGCTCTGCGTACGTTGTTGTGTGCGACGCGCGTCGTTCGGTCTTAACGATTTGGTGGTCACGATAGCACGCGGGCGTTGACCGGCCATGCAATTCGCGGTCGCTGCCGGGATGATCGGAGAGCCATCCATGCCAAGCTTGAAGCTGCCCCACACCGTCACGATCCTGGCATCGCTGGCCGTCGCGGCAATACTCAGCATAAGCAGCGCGAACAAATCCACTGCGGACAACCTGTCGCCGCCACAGATCCCGGGTGTCGCGGTTGCGGCAGGCCAGATAGAGGACGCCATCGCGGAGCTTGACGAGCTGGCCAACGACATCATGAGGCGCACCGGTATTCCCGGCATGGCGGTCGCAGTTGTTCATGACGGCCAGGTGGCTTACGCGAAAGGCTTCGGCGTCCGGAAGGTCGGCGACAGTACTGCCGCCGTCGATGCCGACACGGTGTTTCAGATCGCGTCCGTCTCGAAATCCGTCAGCGCCACGGTGATCGCGCATCAGGTCGGAAAAGGCATCGTTCGGTGGGACACGCCACTGATCCGCCACCTGCCCGGCTTTCAGCTCCGCGATCCTTACGTCACACGGCACGTCACCATCGGCGATCTGTTCGCGCATCGCTCAGGCCTACCTGATCACGCAGGCGATGACCTGGAGGACCTCGGCTACGATCGCGCGCAAATCCTCGAACGATTGCGTCTGCTGCCCTTGTCGCCCTTCCGCATCAGCTACACCTACACGAACTTCGGGCTGACCGCCGCGGCCGAAGCCGTCGCGGTCGCATCGGGCAAGGACTGGGCGACGCTGGCCGACGAAACGATCTACAAACCGCTTGGCATGATGGCAACGAGTTCACGGTTCGCCGACTTCGCAAATCGACCCAATCGCGCCGCTCCGCATGTCAAAGCCGGCGATCGCTACGTAGCCAAGTTCCAACGCCAGCCCGACGCCCAATCGCCGGCCGGTGGCGTCAGCTCGTCCGTTCGCGATCTCGCCCGCTGGATGGCCATGGTGATGCAGAGCGGCGCTTTCGAGGGCCGACAGATCATCCCCTCCGACGCCCTGCTGCCGGCCATCACCGCGCAGATGATTTCCGGCCCCTCGTTCGCGGTCGACGCGCGTCCCGGCCTGTACGGTTACGGATTCAACGTCGGCGTGACGGCATCCGGGCGCATGGAGCTCAGCCACTCCGGCGCCTTCGCGCTCGGCGCCGGGACCACGTTCCGCATGTGGCCACAGGCCCACGTCGGCATCGTCGTGCTGACCAATGCGGCGCCGAGCGGCGCACCGGAAGCGCTCAGCATGAGCTTTGGCGATCTCGTTCAGTTCGGCACAATCACACGCGATTGGTTGGACGCATTTGCCGTCCCGTTTGCGAAACTGTCGGCCCCAATCGGCGCATGGGTCGGCAAATCGCGACCGACGTCACCATCACCGGCCGCCATCGGGTCGGCCCTCACCGGCACCTACACCAACGCCTACTACGGCGATGCCGAGATCAGCGAACACGACGGCAAGCTGACCCTGACTGTCGGCCCTGCCCGCATCGCACTGCCGCTCACCCACTGGGACGGCAACGACTTCACGATCGCCCCGGTCAGCGAAAACGAATTACCCGGCTCGATCTCGCGCGTCAGCTTTGCGGTGACGAGTGGATCGCCAGCGCAGGCGCTGACGATCGAATATCTAGACGAAAACGGTCTCGGCACTTTCGAGCGCAAATGACGCCGGACTAAAGCTGGCCCGCGTCGCCCCAGTTGTCGAGCCGCGCGACATACTCCGGATCCTCGTAGCGCCCAGGATGGAACGCGGGCGCATAGTCCGGCAGTTCGCCGTCGGTCAGATAGCGCGCGATGAGATCGCCGCCCGCGCACGACGCCATGACGCCGAAGCCCGAGAACGCGCCGGAGACGAACAGCCCCTCGACCGGCAACGGCCCGATCAGCGGACGGTTCTCGCGGGTCTTCAGGTAGTAGCCACCATCGACGAACGGGCGCACGCCCTTGTCGATCGCGCTCTGCATCCCAGGCAGCATGGTCGTCAGCCCCCGCAGAACGATATCGCTGTAGTTGGGATCATCGGGCAGCGGGAAAATCACCTCCGCGGGAGCGTTGTCGTAGGTATAAAGCCCCAAGAACGTTGCACTGGCGCCCGTGCCGTCAGGCCGCCCATGCACGCCGGAAGGGAACGTGCCCAGCAGCCAGCGCGTGCTCTCATCCTCCGCAAGCGCCTCGCGCTCCTCCGCGCTCCACGGCAACTTCTGCTCGTCGAGCCAGATCATCATCGGCGCATGGCGGGGTATCGAGCCCGAGACATCGCTAATGCTGATCTTGTGATGCAGCTCGGCGAACACCGGCAGCTTGACGCCAAGCATGTCCAGCATTTTCGGCAGCAGCGGCCCCGCAGCGATCACCACCTTGTCTGCTGCAATGGCGCGACGCTCGCCGCCCTGCTCGATCTCTACCCCGCTGACACGCCCGCCACTGGCATCGACGCCGACGACCTCGCCGCGAATCAACTGCACGCCCTTCTCGCGCGCGGCCTCCAGCATCGCCATGCCGAGTTGTTGTGCGCTCATCCAGCCGGCGCGGCGGACATGCGCCACAGCCAGCGTCTCGGGGCTGAGATACGGGAAATACTTCTGTATGAGCGATTTGTCGGTGATGAAATCGGCGCCCGCGAGAGGGAATTCGAAGCCACTTTCGGGCGACGGCAGATAGTCGCTGTCGGGCTCGTCATGCACGCGCACCGGACCACCGCCACGCTTCTCGGCGCTGACCGCCATTTCGCGCAGCCACTCGACCTTGCCCACGTCGGCGGTGGCAAACAGGTAGCCGCGACGGTTGAGGTGGATGCGATTGTCGGTCTCGCGCGCAATCTCCTCAAGGAGGTCGATGCTGCGGTTCATGTAGGCGGTCATCTGCCAATCAGGGCCGGGCCACCAGTTGCGATAGGCCTCAGTCGATTTATCGGACGTCAGCGACAGCGGGTTGTCCCGCTCGACGATCGCGACGTCGGTGTGGCCGCGCTTAACGGCGAGAAAATAGGCGGCCGCTACACCCGCGATCCCTCCACCGCAAATAACGACCTTCGACGATGTGTCAGCCATGCGTATTGTCCGATAAATTGCTCAGAACGAAAGCGGTGTTTTCCCAACCAATGGGCCACGCCGCGTCCTGTTTGGACCCTAACGACGATCATGTCCAGCGGGTCATCCCGACGCCAGTCCGCTCAGGTACCTGCCGCCGGATCCTTTCGCGCGCATCAATGACTAAGCCGCGTCTCCTCAATGCGCGACACAATATCCTTTACGACAAATCCGGCACCGAGCGCACTCAGATGATTGTCGTCGTAGTACAGCGCCTGCAAATTCAGCGACGCCATACATCGACCCTGACGCCAAGTGCTGCAGAACATGCGTTCCGGATAGACGCGGCGTAAGCGGTCAGCTTCTCCTACCCCGTCCAATGCCGCGATAGCACTCCGATTCCGCCGCGTAAAAACGTCATGGCTGGTGCTAACGTCTTGAGTTAACGCGCCGATCATATCCAGCTTTGCCATGAAATTTGGTACGTCCCATCCAGCCTCAGGAATTGGGTAGACTAGGATGACAATCTTTCCAGCATCGAGAAGCTCACGTACGCCATCCTGTATCGCCTCAGCCAAGCTCAACGGCTGCCCATTGCGAACCTTGTCCGACACAAACACAGTTGGCATGCCATATTCGATGCCACCTTCTTCGTTATCGAACCGGTTAGCTTCAAACTTCGGAGCCCAACGCGCCGCAATGACCACGTGGCGCAAATGCGGACTTCGGATGAGATAATCGAAGACCGCGTCCTGTCGTTCACAACGATCCGCAGCGCCAACGCGCTTGAAGTGTCTGACGGGAGGACACCCCGCGACGTGCAGGTCGGCGACACCCAACCCCTTCTCGCCGAGTGCCCGTCCCAGCGGCCGCACGAGCGCGCGGGCGTGTGAATCTCCAATAATTGCTATGGAAGCATCGCCATCACCGTAAACGCAGGCGTTTTCCAATGGTCCCGAGCGGCGGCTCTTGCATTGCATTTCGCGCTCAATCCGCGCGTCGTCCGCATTGATCGCCAGGAACTGTTCTGTCGAGAACCTACCCTCGAATCCCTTCGTCAAACGACCGGCAGCGAAAAACCCGATCAACACAACCGCCGCAACAGTCCCCCAAGTCGTTAACGCAGGCAGGCGCACCGTCTGGCGATTGCGAAACGGCTGTTCGACGAACCGCCATGACAGGTAAGCCAGCACAAACGTCGCGATGACGAGAACAGCGATCAGTCCGGCGCCGGGATCGGAAAGACTTCTGATCCGCGCGAATACCAGCAGCGGATAATGCCACAGGTAGACGCTGTAGCTGATCAGCCCGATACCGACAAAAACCGGACGCGACAGTAACACATTGACGACGGTTCCCTGCGTGGCAAACGCGATGACCATCGCCGCCCCCAGCACCGGCAGCAGCGTATAGCTACTCGGATAAGGCGTAAGGGAATCGTAGGCGAAGATCGAGACGAGGATGAGCCCGAGCCCGGTCAGGCTGCCAAACTCCGCAATCAGCCTATGCCGGATGATCGCAGTCCTCTCGCCATGCTCCATCCAGTACGCGACCAGCGCACCGATGAGCAATTCCCATGCGCGCGCAGGCAGGAGGAAGAAGCCCCACGTCGGCGGCGCATTCCAAGCCCACGGCAACGGCTCGGTGCCCGCCTCCACCTCGAAATTACCGCCCACGAACGCCAGCATGAAACTGGTGATCACCAGCATGCCAAGCGCCAGCACCACGTACCGCCGCGCCACGGCGTAGAGCAGCATAAGCAGCAGCGGGAACAGAATGTAGAATTGCTCCTCGACCGCCAGGCTCCAGGTATGCAGCAGCGGCTTCAACTCGGCAGCGCGATCAAAGTAGCCGCTCTCGAGATAGAACTGCACGTTCGAGGAAAACAGCAGCGTGGTCAGCACGCTGGTGGCGAACGCCTTCATATCCTCGGGCATCATCCAGAGGTAGGCGAACGGAAGGCACGCCAGAATAACCAGGAACAGTGCCGGGAGGATGCGTCTCGCCCGACGCTCGTAGAAAGAGCGCAGCGAGAACTCACCCGCCTCGATATCCCGCAATATGAGCGAGGTGATCAGAAATCCGCTGATCACGAAGAACACGTCCACGCCGACGAAGCCGCCGCTGAAGGCGCCGACGCCCGCGTGACACAGCACGACGGGCACCACGGCGACGGCCCGGAGGCCGTCAATCTCTCTGCGATATATCAAGCTCAGTTCCCCCCGAGCCTGTCATAGCAGCGGCACGCAGCGGCGTCACGCAGCGCCCTCGCCGCTCGCAGCGGCCCTAGCAACGGACCACGTTGCGGGCGCCTTTGCCCTCACGAATCGTCAGGTTGTTGCCGCGCACCGCGAGCGTTATCGTGTGGCGCTGGCGATCGCCCTCGACGCTGCACACCGCCCGCACCCGCCAGGCGCTGGCGCCCGTACGGTTGACCGTGGTGAATCGGCAATGCGCCTCGTGCTGATCATAGCGCTTGGCGCCCAGGATCAGCGGTGCGGCCGGCAGGCTCTGATCGACCAGGCACTGCAGCGGGTTCGAGGCCCACTTGCCGACATAGGCCGGCGTCTGCGCCTGCGCGCCAGTGGCAGCCAGGCCCGCGATCAGACTCAGCAAAATCAGTGACTTCTTCATGGTCCCCCTCCTGTTCCACCCCGGATGATACGGCATCCGCGCCTTCATTGTCTCAGCCGACGTACGTGGATGTTGATATCCAGATCCACGGTGTCGACGCAGCGCTGCGTCTTGCGGTGAGGACAACAGCCCACGCGCGATCGGCCGCTTACCTCGGTGTCACCGAGGATGTCGGGGGTTCAGGAGGCAGCCGGAAATCCCGGGAAGCGGGGCGGCGGTCCGTGATCTTGGAGGGATGCGGACCGAATCCGCCCCACCGCTGCTGACGTCATGATGCACTGTGTCCGGCATGACCCGGACACATCGAGACGCAAACCCCCACCAGTACGAAGCCACGTGCCCGAACATCCACCGTGCACGTGTTGGCTATCCGGTCCATCAACCGAATGCCGCTTCGCACCTTTCCAGTCCAGCTGATGGGTACCGGTCTTGAGGGAAGGCGCAGCTCCCGCCCGCGGCCGCCCAGCTCGCGCCGGCCCCCGGGATGGGCGGGATGAGTGGGAGCGTAAGGGGAGGAATGTGGGGCGGGGATAAGTCTCTGGACCCATCGGAGCGATTCTTCGCCAACGCGTCACTAAAGCAATTATAAAGATCGCCCTCCACTACCAAAACAAACTCATTCCTCATGCGCAGTTCGCCTATTAGTCTGCTTCTCCTTCTCTTCTGCTTTTACCCTAAGATAAACTCCATAGAGCTCAGCAAATTGAAATACTGTCGACGCAGCCATTCCGAACTGAAGAACACAATAAAAGTGAACCCATAAAACACTCCATCTAAACAAAAACCCCCATGACGAGCCATAATCACCAAAGGTCACGCCGTCAGGCAGACACATTACGACAAAACACAGAATAAACCCCAACACGTGAAACAAACACGTCCAAGAAAAAACAAACACCAGATCCTGAAACGGAGTAAACTTACCACTTTCGCCTTTAGACAAAACTGCCATAAACTCTGAGTTTGGGACCGCCATCGCAATGGTCACGGCAGCGACGCAGAAGCCAAGCACGAC
>JAEZBZ010000212.1 GCA_023412745.1 Pseudomonadota bacterium
GCTGAACCGCTTCAGCGGTCGGCGCCGTCCGTCCGGGACGACGAGAACGACAGGTAGGGGGCTTCGAGGGTGGCGACTGGAGCGGATGGGGCACACGGCCCCATGTATCAGTTCGAAGTCAAGCGGCTGACCGAGCTCGACATTCTCGGCCAGGATGCTTCCTTCACGAATTCATCCATGTTCATGGTGCTGGCCGTCGTGCTGATCACGACGTTCTTTGCGGTGGCGATGAGCGGCCGCTCGCTGGTGCCGACCCGCATGCAGTCTCTTGCTGAGCTATGCTACGAATTCGTCGCCAATATGGTGCGCGAGAACGTCGGCCAGGCCGGCATGAAGTACTTCCCATTCGTTTTCACGCTGTTCGTCTTCATCCTGACGCTGAACATGCTTGGGATGGTTCCCTATTCCTTCACCGTGACGAGCCACATCATCGTAACCTTCGCGCTTGCCGCGCTGGTGTTCGTGGTCGTTACTGCCATCGGCTTCGCCCGGCACGGCATGGGCTACATGAAGCTGTTCGTGCCGGAAGGCGTGCCGCTCTGGCTGATGCCGCTGATCGTGCCGATCGAGCTCATCTCTTACCTAATCCGTCCGATCAGCCTGTCGGTCCGTCTGTTCGCCAACATGATGGCCGGTCACACGATGCTCAAAGTGTTCGCGGGCTTCGTGGTCAGCCTTGGCGCTTTCGGTATCGCGCCGCTGGCCTTCACGGTTGCATTCACCGGTCTCGAGTTCGTCGTATCGTTCCTGCAGGCCTTCATCTTCACCGTGCTGACCTGCATCTACCTCAACGATGCAGTGAACATGCACCACTAATCCTGAGCCGTCCGGATCATCGGGCAGTTCGTGATCGCTTCAACCTATCCAAACCTCTGAAGGAGACTTCCATGGAAGCAGAAGCCGCCAAGTTCATCGGCGCCGGCCTCGCTTGCTTCGCGCTCATCGGCGCGGGCATTGGTATCGGCAACATCTTCGGTAACTACCTGTCGGGCGCTCTGCGCAATCCGTCGGCTGCGCCGGGTCAGTTCACCAACCTGCTGATCGGCTTCGCGCTAGCTGAAGCGACCGGCCTGTTCGGCCTGCTCATCGCACTCATCATCCTGTTCGGCTGATCGATGGGGATCGACTGGCGCGGCCGCTGTCGTCTGCGGCCGACACCATCGGTCCACCCGGTGACTGGAGACAATTATGCTCGCTAGCCTCGTCGTGTTTGCTGCGGCAGCCGGGGATGCCGCGCAAAAGTCAGGTGGATTGCCTCAGCTGCATCTGCCTGATTTCGCGCCGCAGTTGATCTGGCTCGCGATCACTTTTGCCGCGCTCTATTTCATCCTGTCGCGTTGGTCTCTGCCGCGCGTTGCGGAGGTCATCGAGGAGCGTCGGGACCGCATTCAGCGCGATCTCGACGAGGCCGAGCGGCTCAAGGTCGAGACGGAAAAGGCGCTGGCTGCTTACGAGCAGGAACTTGCCGCGGCGCGTGGCCGTGCAGGCACCATCGCGCGTGAAACGCGTGAGAAGCTCGCCAGCGAAGTGGACGTCGAGCGCACGCGCGTTGACAATCAGGTCAACGCCAAGTTGGCCGACGCCGAGAAGCGCATCTTCGACATGAAGTCGAAGGCTCTGGCGCAGGTCAATGATATCGCCAGCGAAACCGCCGCTGCGGTTGTCGTGAAATTGATTGGGACGGAAGTGAGCGCGGATGAAGCACGCCGCGCGCTCGAGCCCGTCGCAGGGGAGTAAGTGCGATGTCAGTTTTCGGTACGCCTGATTTCTGGGTGCTGGTCGCGTTCGTCGCGTTCATCGGCCTGCTCGTCTACTACAAAGTGCCGGGCATGATCACCAAGGCGCTCGACGATCGCGCCGATGCGATCCGTCAGGAACTGGACGAGGCGCGTCGCTTGCGCGAGGAGGCTCAGCAGCTTCTTGCCGACTATCAGCGCAAGAGCCGTGAAGCCGAGAAGGAAGCCGAGGCCATCGTTTCACAGGCGAAGCGCGAAGCGGAGTCTCTGGCAGCCGAAACGCGAAAGAGCCTCGCGGAATCGCTGGAGCGTCGCACCAAGCTCGCCGAAGACAAGATCGCCCGTGCTGAGGCGCAAGCTCTCGGTGAGGTTCGCGCTGCTGCGGTTGATAGCGCCGTTTCCGCAGCTGAGCGGATACTGCGCAGCAAGGTGACGGCAAATGTCGACTCCGGCTTGGTCAATCAGAGCATTGCCGATCTCAAGAGCAAGCTGAACTGACCGCGGTGCGGAGCAGCGGGACAATCCCGCTGCCCCGCTGCCCGCGTTGCACACTGAAGGATGATTACAACCGTCGGTCCTGCCGGCGGTTTTTTTGTTTTGGAGGGTAACCCGTGCATGCGCGGTCGCCGGGTCGGTTTGGGCTGCCCTTATCGTTCCCGTGAGGAGGCGGCGCGCGCAGGCGAGGTGGCGCAGCATCCGCAGTAGCCGGAGGGCCTAAAGAGCGCCTGTGCCGCCGAGATGGCGGGAAAAGGGCGGCACGCGGATGTCATGCCATGTCGGGAGCCGCCCGACGATGGGGCCGCGCAAATGCCACCGCGCTGGATAACGCATTCTCAAGCACGCGCCACGTTTGCGGTCGCGCGATCCATGCTCCGCATCTTATCCGAGACACTCACAGGCGTCCGGCGCTATAATGAGGTGCCGGGAGATTTGGGAGTACACCATGCGCACACGCTTGCGTCGCTTTCTCTTGGTTCGGGCATTGCTGGTCTCAACGCTTCTTGGCGGGCTCGCGGTTTTCGGCGTCTCCTGGCTGGCCGAACCCGTCCAGGCCGCACCCTTGGTTGTGGCGGCACCGCCCATCGCTGTGCCGGACAGGTCGGAAGTTCCTACGCAGGTTAGATATCGCCGCTATCTCGATGATGATGTCGTGATCTACGAGGATCGTCCGGCGTATGGCTACTATGTGCCGCCGCGCTATCCCACTTATGGCTACGCGCCGCCACCGCCCGTGTTCTATCGCGAACCGGCGCCGATCGTGGAGCTTTTGCCGCCGCCACGTCCGTCGAGCTGCGGCAAGTTCCGATATTGGAATGGCGATTACTGCGCGGACGCGCGCTATAGGCCACCCTACGTCGGGCCGCGCTGGTAACGTGTGGCGAGAGCCGCTCCGCGTCTGTCGGAAACGCTCCGGCAGTTGGTATCAGCTCTATGTCATCCTGGGGTCTTATGCCCGGGATGACGGAGTATCTGCGATTGGACTAACCGACGATCACTAGCAGCATCACGCCGCTGAGCACGACAACATGCGCGGCGACAAAGACTAGGCCGGCGCGTCCAACGTCCGCCACGCGCGCAACAGCGGCGGACGGTGTTCCTGAATTGTGGGACCTTGGCTCTGATCACACCGTGGTTTTGTCGAGGGCTTTTGAGATATCGGCGAGGGTCGCCTTTTCGGAGTCGGTGACCTGCACGCCGCCGAATCCGAGGAAGCCGCCTTCGCTGGCTGCATCGGCGACCTGCTGGCCGATCTTCTGAAGCCAGGCCTTGAATGCGGCGGCATCCTCCGGCGCCTTGGCATCGATGATCAGGGAGGCTTCATGCAGCATTGCGATGGAGCGATCCTTGATGTCGCTCGACTTGGCACCTTTCAGGCGTTCGCGCAGATCGTCCTGCACCGCTTTGCGGCCTTCCGACGTCGTGAAATCAGCGACCACGGCACGGACGAGCTGGTTGGCGTGCCCATCCTGGTTCACCTCGCTCATCGCTGATGCGCTCGCAAAGCCTTCCTTCAGCATACCCCAAAGCCCGCTGGGTTCGGCGGCAGACACAGCCATGCCAGTGGCCATGACGCTTTCCATGACAGTTCGCCATTCGTCCGGGGTAAAGGTCGCTTTGTCAGCCATAGCGGCGGTCTCCGACGATCAACTACGCTGCAACAGCAGCGGAGTGCTAACAGCCGGCCTGAGCTTTTGGTTCCAGGCGTTCGACCAGGTTGGCTCAGCTATCCACTGCAAAGAGAATGCGCGTTGCAGCCTGTGGGGCTTTTGCGACGTGACGCTTCGATCAGGGCGAGCAGGGCATCGGTGACATCCTGCAGCGCATACGGCTTTGGGAATCGCGGACTGTCCGCCAGCCCGTACGCGGCAAACTCGCGTTCGTGGGTTGCGCTGGCGAAAACGAACGGAATGCCTCTTGCCTTGAGCGTCACCGCGACGGGCCAGACCTGTTCGTTGCCAATGTGGACGTCGAGCACCGCTCCGGCCAAGTCCGACTGACCGGCGATCTCCATAGCTCTGGCAAGAGTTCCGACAGGCCCGACTACCTCGGCTCCCGCCATGACCAGATGATCGATGAGTGACAATCCGATCAGCGGATCGTCTTCGACGACCAGAATTGGGCGAGTGTCCTTGTTGATCGACATGCACCGCTTTCCTTGAAAAGTTCGCCCCCTCGTCTTCTTTGCGAAGGGCGCGAACCTACTCGGTGCAATGTCGAGGAATATCCCCAAAAGGGGGGAGACCCTTCTAAGGGATCAGGTTCCGTCGGATCGCCTCGGCGGTCGCCTGTGTGCGATTGCGTGCGCCCAGCTTGTCCTGGGCCTTCTTGAAGTGGCTGCGTACGGTCTCTTCGCCGATTTCCAGCAGTTCCGCGATTTCGGCTGCCGGCTTGCCCATCGCTGCGTAGCGCAATACCGACACCTCGCGCGCCGTTAGGCGTGCAATCTGCGGCAGTCTGTTCGGATCGCCGGGGGCGATCTGTTCCAGGCGGATTGCAGTGCAGTTGGCCGCCATGAACAGCAGAGCGCGCTGGGCGTCGCTCAGAACGCCGTTCAGCACCCTCTTCGACCAGTAGACAACAAGCCAGCGGTTGCCAATCGGACACGACAGGCCGTCGCGCATCCCGAACTGCAGCGCCAGGTCGTACGGCCAGCGGTCTACACCGATAGGCTCCAGCATCTTTCGGCTTTCAGTCCAGGTGAACGGTGCGAGACTTGTCCGCGCCATCATCAGATCCTGGTCCAGCCGCATGCGCGATACCGATATATATTCGTCCCACCAGCCCGCGGGAGCGGTCGGCCCGAGAAACGCCGAGAAGCCGAGACGGGTGCTGCTCCAGTCCCGCGACAGAATGGGGAGTCGCGCGATGCCGAGCCCCGACACCGGCACCGCTCCTTGATGAACAGCGGTTTCCAGCCCGGCCAGAAGCTCAGTCGGCGTACTGGCCTCGCTGCTTGCCCTGACGAATGCGAAGACGTCGTTCAGAACCTCGGCATCAATCATGCGGGCACGCACATGCCTGGCCCGCGGGGACGTCGGTATGGTGCCAGATGTCAGCATCGAAAGCGTAGATCATCGGATAACATCCTATAGGGTGTCGCCGTTAACCTTCTGAGGCTGCTGCTGTGCGGCGATTACCGCGCGTGCGGCCGCCGCCCCGATCGCCGCTGTGCGATCGTTGTGCGGTGCCTCGGGATCCTGGTCGGAGACGCGAACCCGCACTTCCCGGCTTGCGAAGCGGATACCTTCGCGCTCGAAAAGAGAGCGAATTTCAGCGTAAACCTTGCTGCGGATGGGCCACTGGTCGCCCGGTCGGGTCATGAACTTGACGCGGATGATCATCGCGGAATCATCCATCTCGATGACACCCTGCGATTTCAGCGGCTGGATGAACTTAGGTCCGATCTCCGGATCTTCCAGCATCGTCTTGCCCAATTGCTTGATCAGCTTGCGCACCTTGTCGACGTCGGTGTCGAAGGTCAGCCGCATCGGCAGCTTCATGATCACCCAGTCGCGCGAGTAGTTCTTGAGGTGCTTGATCTCGCCGAACGGGATGGTGTTCAGAGGCCCGTTCTGATGGCGCAATTGCATCGAGCGTATTGAAATGTTCTCCACCGTGCCTTTGACCGGACCGACCTCGACATACTCGCCACGGCGGAAGGCATCATCGGCCAGAAAGAAGATGCCGGAGATGATATCGCGGACCAGCGCCTGAGAGCCGAAGCCGACGGCGACACCGACGATACCCGCACCGGCCAGCAAGGGACCGGTATTGATGCCGAGGGCGCCGAGGATCGCAAGGGCTGCGAACACGAGAATGAAAATCTGGGCGGTCCAGCGCAGTAGCGGATACAGTGTCAGGATGCGCGAGCCCTCGCGCCCGCCTTCCAGTGTATCACCGTGGCCGTCGTCAGCTTGCTCCGCGCGCAATCTCGCGTGCTCGATGGCCAGTTGCCGTTCTGTCCAGATGCGGACGGCTTCCCAGGCGCCGTAGGCGACGAGCACCAGCAGGACGATTTCGAACAACGCGCCAGCCATGCGTTCACCGACTCCCCTTTGGGCGATGCTCAGCACGTCGACATTCCACAGCCGCAGCAGGATGAAGAAAATCACCAGCGCCGCGACGGTGCGCGATATGCGGACAAGGCCGCGCTGGGTTTGGACGTGAGCGGCCTGCAGCATCGGATTTTGTGCAGGATTGGTAGGAAACAGCCCGCTGACCAGCGGCCGGATGGCCAGCTCGATGATCGGCAGGAACGCAACCAGACCAAGCGTGATATGCAGCGCCGGCAAGGAGACCTTGTCGACATGTCCGGTGGCGACGAGCAGAGCGGCGACCAGCCATTGTGCCACGATCATGATGACGGCGAGGCCCGGCCACAGACCCGCGATATTGATCCAGTTCGGCGTCTCGCCATTGCCGCGCGTGTTGATCAACATCTGCGATAACGCGTGACGCGCGTTCCAGATCGTTATCGCTGCCAGGGCATAGGCGATCGTGACCGACCAGAAGGCTAGGCCGGTGCGTTCGCCGGCAAAGCCGAATTCCGACGTCCAGCGGAACAGAATGTCGCCGATCGCCAGGATGGTCGCGACCATGAGGCTGCGCCGCACGAGCAGGCTCGCGACGCTGTCGGTGAGTGGGCACAGCCGCAAATCGGCGCGCTTAGGCGCGAACAGGAAGCGCGCTACGAGCCAAACGAGCCAGACGACGGCCGTGGCAAAAATCACCAGCGTCGCGGTGAAAAGCTCGTTGGTTTCATGTCCGAATGCGAACAGGGAGAACAGCAAGGCCGTACAGAGGAATGCTGCAAGTCCGGCGAGTTCCAGCGCCAGCCGGTAAGCCAGGAAGCTGATGGATTGCTTCAGGCTGGTCGGGTGCGTCGCGGCGATGCGCGTGTTGGCGTCGCCCACAAGTGTGTTGATGGTGGCTGCAGCGATGAGGCCGGTGCCCATGGCGGCCGCGAGATACAGCAGGAGTGAGGCTGCGGCGCTGGCCGGTCGGCCTGCTAGGAAGTTCTCCGTGCTGGTGGCGAGAACCGACGGAATTTCTGGCAGACGTTGCACGTTCTCCCGGATTTCTCCAACGAGAGCCAGAACCGTCCGACTGGCGACGTGAAGCCAGGATTCAGCCGGTCCTGCAGGACTGTGAGGAACTTCCGTGTCGAGTTTCTGAAGCAGCAGCTTGCGCGCCTGCTCGTCGCTGAGCTTGGAGACGTAGTCGCGAGCGGCTTCAGGTGTCAGATGCTCAGGCGGTGGCGGGGTCTGTGCCGTCTTGGGCTTGGACTGGACTGCAGCAGGTCCAGTCGCGTGCGCGGAGTTGGCGCTGACAGCCGACAGCGCAAGGACGTGCATGGCCAGAAACAGGCAAGCGCACAGCAGCGGCAACGGACGGCAACGGGCGAATTTCTGATGCACGGATGAGCCTGCAACTCATTGATCCTATGTGCATCCTAGCAACGCTACGCCTAACAGCAGGTTCCCGGGCCGGCTCCTATTCGTCCGTTAACCGAATTTTCTTCAAGGTCAGGGCTTGGGATGGCCGAAAAAGCGGCCCAAGAGCGCTCTCAAACGTCCGGAAATGACCTGGAGGATGAGTGAGAGGCCGCCTAGCCCGGTCGAGGCGGTGGGGTCGGTCTCGACGCCGCTGAGCCGGGCGTCGACGCCATGCGCGAACACCTCGCCGATACGGCCGACCAGATCGCGCACCAGTCCGGAGCGGCTGAACTGCGCCAGCGGGCCGGTCAGCGCATATGCGATGGTGGCGTGCACTTCGGTTGCCTCGCGGCCGTCGCATGCGGCGGGGAGCAGCCGGTATTCGACGCGCCCCGTGGCCCGCGATCCGCTTTTGCGGTCGCCTCCCTGGCCGACGATGACCTGGCGGTAATCGGCGTCAAAACGCTCAAAGTGCCCTTCGCCGGCGAAGCTCGCGGTGATCGGGCCGAGCTTGACCTCCATGCGGCCGGAGGCACGGCCGTTCTGCGGCGGGCCGTCCAGCACCATGCCCTGCATGCAGCGGGCGACTTCTTCGGGATCGGACAGGATGCGCCAGACCTCGGCGCGCGGATGCAGCAGCATGAAACTCTGGCTCAGCCGCGTTTCGCCGTCGACGGTTTCGATAGCGCCGACGGTGACCTTGATCGGCGGCCGCGATGAGGCGGCTATGGGCTTCGCCGGAGCGACGACTGGCGCGGGAGCAGCGGCGCGCTTGACGATGGGTGGTGTTTTGGTCGGTTCGGTGATGGCGGCTTGAGGGCCCGGCGCCGGGCCCAGCCAAGCCGTCGCGGAGGATGCCAGCGGCCGCGTTTCGGCGGCGGTTTCCTTCATGACGCGGTCGATGGCGTTAACGATGCCCATATAGCCTGTGCAGCGGCACAGATTGCCACTCATCTCGACGCGGATGTCCTGCCTGCTGAGGCCCGCCTTGCGACGAACCAGATCGCGCGCGGCGACCAGCATGCCGGGCGTGCAGAAGCCGCACTGCAGCGCATGTTCTTCCGTGAAGGCCGTGCGCAGCCGCCCCATCAGCGCGTCGTCGTCGAAGCCTTCGATGGTGCGGATGCTGGCGCCGTCACAGGCCACCGCGTAGGTGATGCAGGAGCGTGAAATCTCGCCGTCGATTTCGACAGTGCAGGCGCCGCAGATACCGTGCTCACAGCCCAGATGCGTGCCGGTGAGCATCAGGTGTTCGCGCAGGAAATCGGCGAGGTGGGTACGCGGCGTTACTTCGGCGGACACGAACTGCCCGTTGACGGTCATCGCGATCCTGGTCATACCGCCAGCGCCTCCTCGATTGCGCGCCGGATCGCGACGACGTGGATTTTCAGTTCGTAGGCGTCGTCCATGCCTGCCGCGCGCAAGGCATCAGCAACTTCGGGACGTTCAGCGGCTGCGGGTTCGAACGCCGAGATGCCGACGTTGCCGCCGTCGATGGCAACCGGTCGGCCTTGCGTCGAGCTGGACACGAGGCGCAGCACACCGCGATCGGGGTCATGAACCGCGACGCCGATGGCTTCCGCGAATTCTCCGGTCTTGCGGCAGATCTTGTGATAGCCGCAGCGGGCATTGCGCGACAGTTTCTGGATACGCACGCCGGCCACCAGTTCATCGTGGCCGAGGTCGGTATCGAGGGCGGCGCGCATGAAATTCGCAAGCGCGACGGTGCGGCGTCCACCGGGTCGTGCGATGACAAGATCTGCGCCGAGTGCGGTGAAGCAGGACAGCCAGTCCGCGGCCGGATCGGCGTGGGCGAGACTTCCGCCGACGGTGCCGCGCGTGCGTACCGCGCGGTAGGCGATGCCCTTGGCCACGCGCGGCACGAAGCCGTTCGAAGGATCGGCAGCGACGCGGCCATCCTCGATCGCCGCATGCGTGACCGTGCCCCCGTACGTAACCGCATCGCCGCTGCTCTGCACTTCTGCGAGTTCGACGATGCGCGTGATATCGACGAGGAGATCGGGTTGCGCCAGCCGCAGGTTGAGCATCGGCCCGAGCGTCTGGCCGCCCGCCATGATCTTCGCGCCGGGCGTGGCAGCGAGCAGCCCGACGGCCTCGTCAACGCTGCGCGGCCGTGCGTAATCGAATGCGACGGCCTTCATGCGCCTGCTCCACTTTGTGCCGCGATGGCTTCCACGATCCGCCGCGGCGTGACCGGGGAGACGAGCAACTCGGACGCGCCGACGCCCTTCAGGGCATCGTTGATGGCGTTGGTAATGGCGGCCGGCGGCGCGATGGCGCCGCCCTCGGCGAGCCCCTTCTGTCCGAAGCGCGTGTACGGAGATGGCGTTTCCATATGCAGGATGCGGATTTCGGGCACCTCAGTCGGGCCGGGCAGCAGGTAATCCGATAGCGTGGAGGCGAGTGGCTGTCCGCGGCCGTCGTAGGGCATTTCCTCGTACAGCGCGGTGCCGATGCCTTGCGCGGCGCCGCCCCAGATCTGGCCGTCGACGATCATCGGATTGACCAGCACACCACCGTCCTCGCAGATCACATAGTCGAGGATTTCGGTCTCGCCGGTTTCGGTATCGACAGCGACGACGGCGGCATGCGCCGCGTAGCTGAAGGTGCCGGTGTCGCGCTTGGCCTTGTATCCGGCCGTTACTTCCAGGCCGCCGGCATCCACATCGGCGGGCAAATCCTGCGGCCGCCGATACCAGGTGCGGGCGATGTCCGCGACCGAGATGCGGCCTGACGGGCCGGCAACGAAGCCGTCCTCCAGGCGTACATCTTCCAGACGAGACTGGATAAGCTTCGCGCCGATGCGCTTGAGACGGTCGGCGAGCTGATCGCAGGCGGCGGCCACCGCGCCCCCCGCCACGATCATGCAGCGTGAACCCCAGGTGCCTGTAGAGTAGGGCGTGTTGGCGGTGTCGCCGTGCACGAGCTTGATGCGTTCGTGCGGCACGCCGAGAATCGAGTGGGCGACCTGCGACAGCGTCGTCTCGTGGCCTTGGCCGTGACTGTGCGAACCGACCCTGAGTTCCAGGCCGCCATCCGGCGTGAAGCGGGCCTGGCACTGTTCGTGGCCGGGCACGAACGGAATGCCCCACGAAGCGTAGACGCTGGTGCCGTGGCCAGCCTGCTCGGAATACATGGCGAAACCGATGCCGATGCGGCGGCCATCAGGCTCGGGCGATTTCTGACGCGCGCGGATTTTCTCCAGATCGATCGCCGCTACCGCACGGCGCAACGCTTCCGGATAATCGCCGGAGTCGAAATGCCGCTTGGAGATGTTGTCGAACGGCATCTGCTCGGGCTGGACGAGACTGGCGAAGCGCAGCGCGGTTGGCTCGGTCCCGGCTTCGCGGGCCAGCGCATCGAGTGTCACTTCCAGCGCGAAGCACACACCGGTCCGGGCAACACCGCGATAGGGCAGGATGGGCGGCTTGTTGGTCGCCACCGAATACGTACGGCAGCGGTAATGCGGGAAATCGTATAGTCCAGGCAGAATGCTGCCGATCTGCCCGGCTTCGAGGCAGGCCGAAAACGGATACGCCGAATAGGCACCGGAATCGACGGTCGCTTCGCAATCGAGCGCCAGCAGCCGGCCGTTGGCATCGGCATAGGCGGTCAGCAGGTAGTGGTGTTCGCGGCAGTCGGCGCCGTTGATCAGGTTTTCGCGGCGGTCTTCCAGCCATTTCAGCGGCCGGCCGATTTTGCGCGTGCCCCACGACAACGCGACTTCTTCCGGCAGCAGAATGCCCTTGTAGCCGAATCCGCCGCCGACATCGGGCGCCACCACGCGCACCTCGGCCTCATCGATGCCGAGGCACTCCGCAAGTCCGGTACGCACGATGTGCGATTGCTGCGTCGAGCTGTAGACCAGGAGCTGGCCGAGGCGATTATCCCAGTGCGCGATGACGCCACGGCCTTCCAGCGGACTCATCGCCTGGCGCGCGGTGCGCAGTTCGCGCGTGACGGAATAGGCGGCCTTGGCGATCGCGGCTTCAAAATCGACGTCAGTGCTGGTGGTCAGAAAAAGGTTGTCGCTCCAGTGCTCGTGCACCAACGCGGCATCCGGCTTGCGGGCGGCCAGCATGTCATGCAGGGCGGGCAGCTCTTCCAGGTCGAGTTCGATCTCGCCCGCGATATCTTCCGCTTCGGCTCGCGTTGGCGCAATGCACATGGCCACCAGCTCGCCGACATGACGGACCTTGCCGGTGGCCAATACGGGCTGGACGGACGATTTGAAACCAGGAAGCGCGGTGTCGGCGCGGATCGGTGAAACGCCGGTCAGATCCTCGGCGATGAAAACGCGATCGCGCAGTGCTGGTGGAATTGTAATTTTTCGGATGCGCCCGTGGGCGATGGGACTTCGGACGAACGCGACTTCAAGCATTCCCGGCAGACGAATGTCGCCGACATATTGCCCGCGACCGCGCATGTAGCGGTCGTCTTCCTTGCGCAGCAGACGCGCACCGATGCCTTGTTCTGTCACATTCCGCCCCAGCCGTGCCCTCAACTGGTACTAATAATAGAACAAGTTGATCCTAGCCGTGTTCGGGGCGCCGTCAATAGAAACGATGTTTGTTTTGCCGGCTTACTCGCGCTGTTCACCGATCAGCTCGATATTCCGCCCCACGCAGTCGCCCCGATAGGTGATCTCGCCTATATAAATCACGACGCCGTCGGCGCCGGTGACGACGCAGCGTGCTTCGGCGGTCGGCGCATTGAGCGGTACATCGAGGCGGCGCGCGGTTTCGACGTCGGCCGCGCCGATCGTGAAAGTCTGATGGGCGCGCGATATTTCGATGTCGTCGCGTTCGCCGAGCACGACGAGAGCCACGCGCGAGCCGAACAGCTTGGGCGTCTTGTCGTATATGTGTTTGGCGATATGCACGCGAGCGAAGGCGTAAGGCTCGCCGTTGCGGCGCTGGATGCTGGACAGGAAATGATAGGCAGGTGCCGGATCCCCATCCTCCGGATCGATGCGCAGCTCCTTGGGGCGCTCGATCTGGATGAATTCTGGAATGTTCCAGCGGATTGGCGAGACGAGGCTTTCCCAATCGGAGGCCAGTTGCAACCAGCGGTCGTTGCCGGGCGACTTGGTGACGAACGTGCCCCGACCCTGGAAGGATTTAACCAACCCTTCGCCATGCAGAAGGTCGATGGCCTGCCGTACGGTGACTCGCGCGACGCCGAACTCCTTTTCCAGTTCCTCAAGCGTCGCGATCTTGTCGCCAACGCCCCAGTGGCCGTCCTTGATGCGACGGCGCAGCACTGACGCGACCTGCAGATAGCGCGGTACGCGGCTGTCTGCGTCGTGAAGTGCGAAGAGTTTTCTGGTGCGGTTTGCCATGATCGCCTGATTTATTACAACGCCGTCTCGTACTGATCGTGCCCGAGAGATATGTCGTTTTCCGGCAATGGATCGCCGTTGACGACGCCACTGATGAGATTGCAGGTCAGCAGCTTGCCTTCGTCGATGAGCGCGGCCGGCGTGATCGGCATCATGCGTGACGCGAAGCCGTTGATCATCGCGATCATCTCGCCGCGCAGCGCTTCGGCCTTTTCGATGTCAACGGCTTCAAAGCAGATCTGCGCGCCGGGGGAAAGGCGGCCGAGTGCCGGCAGATCGGCGGAGAAGACCGTCGCGATCTTCGGGTAACCGCCGGTGGTCTGGCGGTCGGACAAAAGGATGATTGGCAGACTGGTGCCGGGCACCTGGATCGAGCCGGCGGCGATGCCGTCCGACACGATGTTGAACCCCTTTGCATCCTCGATGGTTGGCCCGTCGAGCCGCATGCCCATGCGGTCGGAGGCTTGCGTTACGATGTAGGTCGCGCTGAGGAAAGTTTTGATGCCGGTCTCGGTGAAATAGTCGTCCTGCGGGCCGAGCACGACGCGAATGCGCGGCGGCGGCGTCAGGTCTATCGGCGGTAGCTTGTATTCCTCGCGCTCGTCGACGGCTTGCAGCTTGAGCGGAACTTCATCGCCGGCCATCAGTGCGCGGCCTTTCCAGCCACCGAACGAGGCTCTGCTGAACGTCGACAGGCTACCCGCGAACGGCGCGATATCGAAGCCGCCCTCGATGGCGAGATACCCCACGGCGCTGCCAGACAGAGCGCCGATGCGTAGCGTCTCGCCGCGCACCAAGCGGCGGCTTTCCAGAATCGGCAGTCGCGTCGGCGTGCCGCCATTGGCTGGGATAATGTCGATTGGGGCGTTGCCGCCGGCGAAGGCCACACGCATGCTGTCGGCCTGAACTTCGAACGTCGGCCCCTGATAGGCGATCTCGAGTGCCGCGGCGCCGGGCGCGTTGCCGACGAGAACGTTGGCGGCGGCGAGGCTGACGCGGTCGCAGGCGCCCGATACGGAGATGCCGAAACGCTGATTGCCGATGCGGCCGATGTCCTGGATCGAGGTCAGCAGGCCCGGAGAAAGGACGCGGATTGCTGCGGTCATGATCGAGCCTCCGCCGGAACGGGTTCGGGCTGCATATCCAGCGGTCCTGCCTCGACCTTGGCTTTCAATCGCTCGTATTCAGCGAGCGACATGGGCTCGAACTTGATCTTATCGCCGGGGCGCAACAGCACCGGTTCCTCACGGCGCTGATCCCAGAACGGCACTGGGGTTCGCCCGATCAAATTCCAGCCGCCGGGGCTTTCCAGCGCGTAGACCTGCGACATGGTCATGGCGATAGCGACCGACCCCATCGGCACCTTGACCCGCGGACTCTGACGGCGCGGCAGGGCCAGTTTCTCCGGCAGATCGCCGAGATAGCCATATCCCGGCAGGAAGCCGATCATATAGACGTGGAACAGGATCGACGTGTGGATTTTGACCACTTCCTCGATCGGCACGCCGGTGCGTTCGGAGACCTCTTCGAGATCCGGCGCGACGCTGAGATCATAGCAGGCCGGAATGCGCCACAGCCGTGCCGCAGCACTCGCCGGCTTCAGCCCGTCAAGGAACTTGGCAAGATGTGCCTTGAGCTTCGCTTGCGGCAGTCGCAGTGGATCGTAGTGCACCATCAGCGAGCGGAACGTCGGCACCGTTTCCACGACGCCGTCCAGTTTCGCGTCGTCGATGCGCTGGGCCAGCGCCAGTACCAGCGCACTGATGTGGCGGTCGATGGTCTGCCCGAATTCCACGACGAGAGCGGTATCGCCGCTCGGCAGAAAGCGGGGAGCGATGGGGGTGGATGTGTTGGCTGTGGCTGTCGTCACGATGCTGGATTCACTGGGCTTGGACGTAAAACTGGAAAACGCTCACGATTTGATTGTACTGTTGTTCTATAAATAGTACCATATGGCTGTCGTGCTTGTGGGCACGCAACGGTCCTGAGGCGTCACATACCCGACTGTACGTGGCAAGAGGGTTGTCACCGGGAAGGCTTGCGAATGACGAAAAAGATCAATCTCAACGCCGATATCGCCGAGAGCTGGGGCGCCTATACCATCGGCAACGATCCCGACCTCATGAAGATCATCAAATCCGCGAACGTGGCGTGC
>JAEZBZ010000324.1 GCA_023412745.1 Pseudomonadota bacterium
TCGTCGAGATCGGCCGTGGCGTCGATAATCACCGGCACGTTGCCGAGCCCGACACCCAGCGCCGGTTTGCCGGACTTATAGGACTGCCGCACGTTCACCTGACTGCCGGTGCATACGACGAGATCCGACAGCTCCATCAACCGCGTCGTCGCATCGCGCGTCACCGGATGCGGCAGGATCTGCACCAGATCCTCCGGCAGGCCGATTTTCTTCAGCTCTGCCCGCATGCCATCGACGGTCGGCGAAGACGCGGCCCAGGCAGTCGGCGGCGGCGCGATGATGATCGCATTGCCACCCTTCAGCGCCATCATGGCCTTGTTGACCGGCGTCGCCGACGGATTGGTCGACGGCGTGATGGCCGCCACGACGCCGACCGGCTTGGCGTACTTGACGAGCCCCTTCTCCGGGATCTCCTCAATGATGCCGGTCGACTTGGCCCGCAGCAGATCGCGCAGCGTTCCGAAGGTCTTGCGCGTGTTCTTGATGACCTTGCTTTCGACCTCGCCGATGCCGGTGACTTCGACAGCAATCTCGGCCAGCCGCCGCGCGTTGTCCGGCTTGTAGAGCGACCAGGCGAGCGCGATCACCGCCTCGTCTATACGGGCTTGACCGCCATGCGCGATCTCATGGGCGTAGGTCGCCATGGCAGCGCGGGCGCGCGCAATCAGCGCGGGCACCGGATCTTCACCGCCGGTGGCGGCAGTCTTGTTTCTAGCGGGCGTATCCTGCATCATGCGCTCTCTCGTTATAAACGGGACGCTATGTCCCATTTTGCATGGCGCGTTGGAACAGGTCAACCGTTCCTTTCCAAACTGCCGATAACGCACTAGACCAGCGTTACTCCCGCTTCATCGTGGCACGGCTGTTTCGCCCGAAAACCGAGATCCGCCGATACGCATGTCGCGGAGCATGGAAACAGCCAATGGAGTGCCCGACCGAATGCGTGCGCGCGAAGCAACCCAGGAACGCGGATCGGCCCTGGAAAAGGCCCTCGCCGTCCTCGAAGCGCTGACGGCGCAGGCGCAGCCGATCGGCCTTCCCGATCTCAGCCAGCGGCTCGGGCTGCCGCGCCAGACGGTGCATCGCATTCTGGTGCAGCTTGAAACCGCTGGCCTCATCGTGCGCGACCCCTCGCGGGATCGCTTCTCCGTCGGGCCGCGGCTGTCCAGCCTGGCGCTCGCCGCGCTGCAGACGCAGAACCAGTCGGCGCCGACGCGCGCCATCCTGCAGGCGCTGGTCTCCGAGATCGAGGAGACCTGCAACATCGGCGTCCTCGACGGCGCGCAGTTCGTCTATCTGGAGCGCGTCGAGTGCCACTGGTCGCTGCGCGTGCATCTGGTCGCGGGCAGCCGCGTACCGGCGCACTGCACCTCCGGCGGCAAAGTCATGCTGGCGTATCTGGACGAGCGCGTGCGCGCGTCCATGTTCCGCAACGTCAAGCTCAAGGCCTACACCGATCACACCCTAACCAGGATCGCCGACCTCGAACGCGACCTGGAGGAAACCCGCGCCCGTGGCTACGCTGTCAACAACCAAGAATTCACCGTGGGCGTCATCGGCGCCGCGGTGCCCGTGCTGAACAAGGATGGCCGCATGCTGGCCGCGCTCGCCGTGCATGGCCCGTCGCCACGCCTGACACTGGAGCGCGCGACCGCCCTGGTTCCTAAACTGCGGCAGGCGGCCACCATTCTGGCCCGCGCGTGGGAGGCAATACCTGGCGCCACAGACGACGAAACGATCGCGCGCCCACGCACCTGAAGGCGACCGATTGACTTCAGACGTCGTCGCATGCCACTGAATGAGACACGTTGTCTTGAATAACGAGACGGCAGCGGCAGCGAAATCCGCGTTTGCGAGGAGACATCCATGACCAGAATGACCCCGAGCGAGGCCTTCGTCGAAACCCTGGTTGCCAATGGCGTTACAAACGTCTTCGGCATCGTCGGGTCCGCGTTCATGGACGCGCTGGATCTGTTCCCGACCGCCGGCATCCGCTTCATCCCGACGGTCCACGAACAGGGCGCCGGCCACATGGCCGACGGCTACAGCCGCGTCTCCGGCCGCCACGGCGTCTGCATCGCGCAGAACGGCCCCGGCATCACTAACTTCGTCACTTCCACCGCTGCCGCCTACTGGGCGCACTCGCCGGTCGTGGTGATCACGCCGGAAACCGGATCGGGTACCATTGGCCTCGGGGGCTTCCAGGAAACCGAGCAGCTTCCGATCTTCTCCAAGATCACCAAGTATCAGGCGCATGTGGCGCGTCAGGAGCGCATGGCGGAACTGACCGCCCGCTGCTTCGACATGGCGATGAGCGAGCGCGGGCCGGCGCAGCTCAACATCCCGCGCGACATCTTCTACGGCGAGGCTGACTACACCATCCTGCAGCCGAAGAAGATCGCGCGCGGCCCCGGCGACGACGAAGCACTCGATGAAGCTGCCGCCCTTCTCGCCAATGCCAAGTTCCCCGTCATGGTGGCTGGCGGTGGCGTCATCTTCTCCGGCGGCACAGACGAGGCCAAGGCGCTGGCGGAATACCTGCAGATGCCGGTGGTCAACAGCTACCTGCACAACGACAGCTTCCCGGCCGACCATCCGCTGTGGTGCGGGCCGCTCGGCTACCAGGGCTCGAAGGCCGGCATGAAGATCATCGCCGAGGCCGACGTGGTGCTTGCGCTCGGCACGCGCCTCGGGCCGTTCGGCACGCTGCCGCAGCACGGCCTCGACTACTGGCCGAAGAACGCCAAGATCATCCAGGTCGATACCGATCACCGTATGCTCGGCCTCGTGAAGCAGATCTCGGTCGGCGTCGTCGGCGATGCCAAGGCCGCGGCCAAGTCGCTGCATCACCGCCTCGCCAATCGCGATCCGGTCGCGCGCAAGAATGCGGCCGAGCGCATGAAGAAGATCAAGTCGGAGAAGGACGCCTGGGAGGCCGAGCTCACCGAATGGAAGCACGAGCGCGATCCTTGGAGCGTCGAAGTCTCCAAGAACTCCAAGAACATGCATCCGCGCCAGATGCTACGCGAACTCGAGAAGGCCATGCCGAAGAACGCCATGGTCTCGACCGACATCGGCAACATCAGCTCGGTGTCGAACAGCTACCTGCGCTTCAACCAGTCGCCGAGCATGTTTGCAGCCATGAGCTTTGGCAATTGCGGCTACGCGCTGCCGACCATCATCGGCACCAAGGTTGCCGAGCCGAAGCGCCCGGCTGTCGCTTATGTCGGCGACGGCGCCTGGGGCATGAGTTTCGGCGAGATCCTCACCTGCGTCCGCGAGGACATTCCCGTCACCGCCGTGGTCTTCCATAACGAGCAGTGGGGCGCGGAGAAGAAAAACCAGGTCGACTTCTACGACAACCGCTTCGAAGGCGTGAACCTGAAGAACCCGTGCTGGGCCGATGTTGCCAAGTCACTCGGCGCCGAAGCCGTCACCGTGCGCGATCTGGGCGGCGTTGGCGAAGCGCTCGACAAGGCCGTCGATGCGCAGATGAAACACGGCAAGACCACCGTCATCGAGATGATGGTGACGCAGGAACTGGGCGATCCATTCCGCCGCGATGCCCTCAAGAAGCCGAAGCGGATGCTCGACAAGTACAAGCACACCAACGTCGACTGACGCCCGGGCCACGTTCCGACTTCGCCTCACGTGCCAAAACTTCCGCTGCGCTCGACCAGCGCATGCGGAGGCCTGGAAACGCATCTTTGCACACGGCGATGCCTGGCGGTGGAACCCGCTAGCCGCATAGATCAGGCCGACGCATACCCATGAAGTGCGCCGGTTGGCCGCCCCGCATCGCCCCCCGGCACGCCACCAGTCACGAGCAGCGCCGCCTACCCGCACCACCGGCGAGATCAAATGGCGCGGTGGCCACCAACGGCGCCCCAGCGTGGCCCGCGCGGCGGCGTGCCCGCGCACCGAAACACGTCCGTTGCCTCGGTGTAGGGCGCACCGTACAGCTAGCCCCGCCCCTTGCCACCGTGAATAGGGCATCGAGGACGAGACTGGAAGATTTCAATCCAGTTCGGGCTGGCTTAGTACAGAACGAGCATGCGGCCGGCGGCGCTGCCGTAATAGCCCGGAGCTGCGTAGTACATCGGCGGCGGCACATAAACCGCGATCGGCTGCGGCACGACCCAAACCTGCGGCCGCACCACATAGACCGGCGCCGGGCGATAGTAAGCCCGCGGCCGTGGCTTGTGATACGAATAGCTCGGCTTTGGCTTGTAGTGGCGCTTCAGCCTGCAGTCCCGCCCCGCCGACGCGTCCGCGACACCCACAACTGTGAAGCTCAGGGCAGCCAGCCCCACCAACAGTTTACGCATAACCAATCTCCGCTCCCCGACCCCATGAAACGTGATGGGCCGCGGCTTCAATCAGCCACCCGAACACCGAATAATCCGTTGACGGGACAGCGCATGTTGTAAGGGATCGCGGCGTGGGGTTAATGGCTGGCTGGTTCGCTTTTCATCACGGGACAAAGGTGCCTGCAACCTGGGCCGTCCCCGAATGGCACCCTGACCCAGCGGTCGGTCGCATCTGGCGCGCGGCAGTCCGCGCCGCCTTACCCCGTTTCGCAGCCCCAACCGCCACGGACAGCCAAATCAGCGGCTGCGTCCAGATTGCCGCGGGCAGGCGCTGATTAAAGGTTTACCGAGTCGGAAGGCCATGCTAAGGCCCTCATCCGCCTGCAGGAGACGTGGCCGAGTGGCTGAAGGCAACGGTTTGCTAAATCGTCATACGTGGAAACATGTATCGGGGGTTCGAATCCCCCCGTCTCCGCCAGTCGATCCAGGTAACGCTCTGAAATTCTGATGTTTTGCAGAGCTTAGCGAGTCCACTTCCCCCACAATTTCCCCCATTGCGTTCGGGAAAACCGTGGAAGGTGGCAGAACACGTCTGCCGCATGGATGGATCTGCCGTCAGGTAGCCTGCGCGTAGATAGATCTAACTACTGAAAGTTCACTCGGCGCAATTTTGGTGTAGCCCAGCATATCCATCGCCAAAATCAGCAATATGAACAGCGCGAG
>JAEZBZ010000353.1 GCA_023412745.1 Pseudomonadota bacterium
CTTGCCGACCTGGGCGGCTGCAAACTGCGCCGACAAATCACCCCATACCCGATCGGGAACGCGGACGTTGATCTTGATCAGCGTTTCAAGCGTCTCGTTCAGCTTGCCTTTGTCGTAGAGCTTCAACGGCGGAAGGCGCAGGCCTTCCTGATAGATCTCGGTGGAATCCGATGCATTGGAGCCCGGCACGCGGCCGCCGACATCCGTATGATGGCAGATGACAACCGCGAAGGCGCGGCGTTTGCCCTCGTAGAACAACGGCACGAACATGAAGATGTCCGGCAGGTGCATACCACCGTGATACGGGTCGTTCATGATGACGACATCGCCGTCATGCAAGTCGTCGCCGTACTTCGTGAGCACGGAGTCCATGGCTTCCGGAATGGCGCCGAGGTGCTGGGCAATAGTCTTAGCCTGCGCCACCATCTGCCCGTCGGCCGCACAAATTGCCGCCGAGAAGTCCATCACGTCCTTGACGATCTCGGAACGGGCGATGCGCACGACCGTGTAGGCCATGTCGTCGGCGATCGAGTCGAGCCCGCTCTTAATGACCGCAAATGTAATCGGATCGACGTTCATGCGCTGCCTCCAATCTCGAGAACGAGATTGCCAATTGCATCCTGGCTGATCCTGGCGTCTGGTGGAACGACGATCGTGGCGTCGAACTCCTCGACGATGAGCGGCCCTTGCCGTGGCGTCGCGGTAATGGCCGCTCGCGACACGATTTCCGTTTCGACAGCGGGCTCGCCGCGGGTAAATGACACCATGCGCGCGCCCGATTGCGCAGCTGCCGCGCGATGCTCGATCTGCATCGCCTTGAAGTCGAGGCGGCTTTCGCGCAGGCCGCGGCCAGTGACGGTCAGCTTGACCAGTTCCAGTGGCGTCTGGTCCTTGTAGCCGTAAGTCTTGAAGTATTCCTCGACGAAGCGCTCGCGCATCTGCGCCATGATATCGCCGTCCGCGGTAAACGGTGCGGGCAGTTCGGTCGCCTGGCCTTCGTGGCGCAACTCGGCCTGCCAGACCAGTTCGATCCGGTCGTCGCCATATCCCTCAGCCGAGAGCTTGGCCTTCACGTCTGCGCCGATGCGATCCATGATCGCCTGCAGCTCGTCGGGTGTGATGTCGTCGAGCAGGCGCATCACGGTGAAGAGGGTGGTGTGCTCGACATCGGCGGTCAGCATGCCGGCGGCGCTGAACACGCCCGCGAGCGGCGGGATGATTACCGTGCGCACGCCGAGTTGTCTCGCGACGTCAACTGAGTGGATGCCGCCATTGCCGCCGAACGCCATCATGGTCAGATCGCGCGGATCGCGGCCACGTTCGACCGTAACGGCGCGGATCGCGCGCGCCATTGCCGCGTTGGCGACCGCGCGAATGCCGTGCGCAGCATCCTCGAGCGAAAGGCCGAGCGGCTTGGCCACGTGCTTCTCGATCGCGGATTCCGCTAGGCCGCGATCAATTTTCAGCCGGCCACCGGCCAGGAACTTCGGGTTGAGGATGCCGAGAACGACGTTGGAATCCGTCACTGTCGGGCGGTCGTTGCCGAGGCCATAGCAGGCCGGTCCGGGCATCGCGCCCGCAGATTCCGGACCAACCTTCAGCAGGCCGCCCGCATCGATCCCGGCCAGCGATCCGCCACCCGCGCCGACTTCGGCAATATCGATCGCCGGAACCTTGAGCATGTAGCCGCCGGCCTTGATGAAACGGCTTGACGTCGACATGCCGTCGCGGAACTCATATTCCGAGGTCATGCTCGGCCGGCCGTCTTCGATGATGACAGCCTTGGCGGTAGTGCCGCCCATGTCGAACACGATGATGTCCTTGTCGCTTCGCGTGTCGCCGAGGCGTGCCGCGCCGATGACCCCGCCCGCAGGACCGGAGGCCACCACCATGACCGGCAGTTCGCACGCGGCGCGCGCTGCCAGCATGCCGCCATTCGATGTCATCACCAGGATCGGCGCTGTGATGCCGACCGCTGCGAGCTGCTGCTCTAGCTTGCGCAGATATGTGCGCATGGCGGTGAGCAGGTAGGCGTTGACGACGGTGGTGCTGGTTCGCTCGTATTCCTTCATTTCCGGTAGTACGGCGTAGGACGCGGTGACCGGCAGATCGGGGAATCGTTCACGCAGTATGGTTTCGGCGCGTTGTTCGTGCGCGGCATTGCGATAGCTGTTGATGAAGCAGATCGCGATCGACTCGACGCCGTCGGCCAGCAGCTCTTCCGCGGCGGAGATGACTTCGGCTTCCGCCAGCGGCGTGATCACCGAACCATCGGCGGCCAAGCGCTCATTGACTTCCAGGCGATGACGGCGCGGTACCAGGGGCTTGGGCTTATCCCAGGTCAGGTCGAACATATCCGGCATGCGGATGCGGCCGATTTCCAGCACGTCCCGGAAGCCGCGCGTGGTGATCAGGCCGGTGCGGGCACCCTGGCGTTGCAGGATTGTGTTGGATCCGACCGTCGTGCCGTGCAGCACCTCGGCGACGCTCGACGGCGGGATCTTCATTTCGGCGAGGATGGCGGCGAGGCCTTCCACGACCGCGCGGCTCGGATCGTCCGGCGTCGTTGAGACCTTGCTTTCGTGCAGGATGCAGCCTGCCGTCATGACCACGATGTCGGTGAACGTGCCACCGACATCGACTGCGACGCGCACCGTGGAATCTGCCCGGCTCATGCTGCCTCGATGTTCTAACCAACTGGTTAGTTAGTTAGGACCAGGCGCAGGCCGGTAGTCAAGAGGGATTGTAGTTGAGATTCCAAGTTGTGCGCCAATCGAGATTGGCGGCAGGCCGTCGAGGCTTTGCGCCCAAGGCGTCAAGCCTGCCGGCAGCGTGGCTTTGCGTGGCTGCCGAATGCCCCGTGGGGCTGTCAGCCGCCATGGAACCATTTGCAAGTGCTGCCGTTGCGGTAGCAACAACCTTTCGTCTGGTTGCAGTCCACGCGCATGGAGATTGGCTTTGAGCATCACGACTCAAAACGGCGTCCTGGTGGATATCGAAGCCCCCAGAGACGTATCGATCCGCGTCCCCCTTCACATCACGATCAATGGC
>JAEZBZ010000033.1 GCA_023412745.1 Pseudomonadota bacterium
TGTTTACTCCGACTGAGGCGGCCGCGGTGGCGGCCCTCTATGCGCTCGTCATCACCCGCTTCGTCTATCGTGAGGTGAGCTGGGGACGGGTCCTGGCTGAATTTCGCGGAACCTTTATCGACACCGCCGTGATCATGCTGATCATTGCCTTCACGTCGACGCTTGGCGTGGTGCTGATCCGCAGCGGCCTGCCGACACAACTTGCGTCTTTCCTGGCCGGCCTGACTGACAGCAAGACTGTCCTTCTTCTCCTGCTGCTGGTGCTCTGGCTGATCGTTGGATGTTTCATGGCACAAACGCCGGCGGTGCTGATCCTGACCCCTATTCTCATGCCCATCGTGCAGCAGTTCGGCATCAACGAGATCCACTTCGGAATCATCATGACGCTGGCTCTGACGCTCGGCCTTCTGACCCCACCTGTCGGGATGGTTCTCTACGCACTTGTGCGCGTAACTGGTCTCTCCTTTGACGAACTCGTCCGGGCTTCGTTCCCTTATTGCCTTATGCTTGTGGGACTGACGATCGTTCTCATTATTTTCCCCGATCTCACGCTGATGCTGCCTCGACTGCTTGGATACGCCGCCGCCGGTTTGTGACGGTTGGTTTTCCCAAATGGCATACGCGGCATAATTACAAATTCGTAGCTGTCATGAAAATTCTCGTTATGCCGGGTGACGGCATCGGTCCGGAAATCACCGATGGCACACTGGAAGTGCTGAAAGCGGCCGACCGCAAATACAATCTCGGTATCCAGTTCGAGACACGCGATATTGGCTTTGCGGCGTTGAGCCAGCACGGCACGACGCTGCCCGACGATGTGATGGCGCGTGCCAGAGAGGCCGACGGTATTCTCCTCGGCCCGATTTCGCATCTCGATTATCCGCCGCGGGACAAAGGCGGAGTGAACATTTCAGCGGCCGTGAGGGTAAAGCTCGACCTGTACGCCAATGTGCGGCCGGCACGCACGCGCGCGGGCGTTCCACATCGCGGCAGCGACATGGACCTCGTGATCATGCGAGAAGCCACCGAAGGCATGTATCCCGATCGCAATATGGTGCACGGTACGGGTGAGTTCATGCCGACAGAAGATATTGCGCTTTCGGTGCGCAAAATCACTGCCTTTGCCTCAAACCGCATTGCGCGCGAAGCGTTCGCTCTTGCGCGCAAGCGGCGCAAGAAAGTCGCGGCCATTCATAAGGCCAACAATTTCATCCTGACCGACGGCCTTTTCCTGCGTGAAGTGAGAAAAGTTGCTGCGGAATATCCCGATGTCGAGCTGACGGAATACATCATCGACGCTATGTGCGCGCATCTGGTGCGCGATGCGTCACGCTTTGACGTGATCGTCTCGACCAATTTCTATTGCGATATTCTCTCCGATCTGGCGTCCGAACTGTCCGGAAGCCTCGGTCTCGCGGGATCGATTAATGCCGGCGACACGCTATGCGCCGCGCAGGCCCAGCACGGCTCCGCGCCCGATATCGCCGGGCAGGGCATCGCCAATCCGACCTCGCTCATTCTCTCCGCCGCCATGCTGCTGCGTTGGCTGTCAGAGAAGAAGGGCGCTCCGGCGACGTACATCAGCGCGGCGGACGCGATCGAAAAAGCGATCGATGACGCGATTGCCAAGCCAAGCTCGCGCACCCGCGATCTTGGCGGCACCTTGGGCACGACTGCATTCAGTCAGGTGATCGCAGAAGCGCTGTCCTGAACCAGGAGGCCGGCTGGCGCGGGCTCAGCCGGTACAACCATGGCGCCAAAGGCAAGGGCGCCAGATAGCACTGCCCTGGCCTCCCTTCGTAGCATCGTGAGCCTGGACGTTGACGGCCCCCGCCACCGCGCGAGATCGATCGATTCTTCCGCGCGGCAAGCGATCCGTCGCAAGAGGCGGCGGTGTTCGCAGCGCGCACTGCACTGGGGCTCCTGCTGGAAGGACCGCCGGGAACCGGCAAGAGCTAGACCATCGCAGCTTTCCCACTAAAATTGATTGCCGATGCATCCGTTGGATGGCTTCAATCGAACAAACTTCGATGCAATCTCAACTGAGGGCTCGACCAAGCCCTGGAAGCTGAGTGATGGGCCTATGAGCAGCCCCACTGCGAAGATTTCGCATCGTAGTACTGCTCTGCCTTTTAAGGCAGCTTCGCGCCTTATCTTGCCAAAGTCATAATGATAGTGAGACTACGCGGCGTAATCTGGCATGCGAAATAGCGTATGACTGCGAAGAAAATCGCGAGTGCGTTCCTGAGTTGGCCTGCCAAGAACATCAGCGGGGGCACCTTCTTCATGTACCAGCCCATCGTGTAGATACACGACGCGATCTGCGACGTTATAGGCAAAGCCCAGCTCGTGGGTAACGATGAGCATGGTCATGCCGTCCTCGGCGAGCTTGCGCATGGTCAGAAGAACCTCGCCGACTAGCTCTGGATCGAGCGCGGATGTAGCCTCATCGAACAGCATCAGCTGAGGATCCATCGCCAATGAGCGCGCAATTGCAACACGCTGCTGTTGCCCGCCCGAGAGACGTGTCGGGTATTCATCGGATTTATGCAGTATACCAACTTTATCGAGATTCAAAAGCGCCTTTTCACGTGCTTCCTTCTCACTGCGTCCCAATACGCGCATTTGGCCGAGCATGACATTGCGTACTACGGTCAAATGCGGAAATAAATTGAATTGCTGAAAGACCATTCCGATCTGAGCGCGGACGGCGCCCAGATCGCGCTCACGATAAACGATATTGCCGTTGTTTGCTGCCGGACGCCCAACTAGTTCGCCATTCAAATGAATGCTGCCCTGCGTGGGAATTTCGAGAAAATTTACACAACGCAGCAGCGTACTCTTGCCGGAGCCACTTGCCCCCAGAATTACGACTGCGTCGCCCTTGGAGACCTTAAGGTCGATGCCCTTCAAGACTTCGATCGGTCCGAAAGACTTGTGAAGGTCGGTGATTCTGAGAATTTCGTCTGCCATTTGTCGACCCTCACGTTTAATCGGACTGCTTCAGTCGGAACTCCAGTCTGCGGACCAGATAACTCATTGCGAGAATGATCGTAACCAACAGCGCGGCGGCGGTGGTGTAAGCTTCCAGCGGCCGAAACTCCTGCTCGGCAAGAAGTTTGGCGTAATACAGCGTTTCTCCAAATGCGATCGTCGACGCGACCGTCGTCAGTTTGATGATCTCAATTCCCTGGTTCGTCAGGGATGGGACGATCCGCCGGACTGCCTGCGGCAGGATGATAAAGCGCATCTGGTCAGTGTAGCTCAGGCCGATCGCCTTGCCGGCTTCCCACTGACCCCGCTCCATCGACTGAATGCCGCTGCGGAATATTTCCGCCAGGTAGGCGCCGTTATAAAGCGTGAGTGCCAAAGCTGAGGCCACGAATGCGCTGCTCTGAATATTGGTAAGGATCGGCAGCGCGTAATAGAACCAGAAAACCTGCACCAGAGCTGGAATATTACGGAAAAACTCGACATAGCAGGTCGCCGGTAAGCTCAATGCGAGGTAACGCGAGCTTCTCGCCGCGCCGACGACGATGCCAATGATAAGCGCGAAGAAAGCGATTACGAAAGCCAGCTGAAACGTTGCCAGCAGGCCATTCAGAAAGAGATGATAGTTGTTGGTGAGGAAGCCGTAGTCCCATTGATAAGCGTTCATATGTGATCAATCCGAGCTGGCCAAGCGACGCTCGATGCGGCGGGTTAGCAGACTGGCCATGAAAATCGCTACGAAATACATCAAAGCGATTACGGTATAGGTTTCGATCGGTCGGAATGTCTGCGCCGAAACCTGCGTGCCGGCGTTGAAAAGCTCAAGGTAGGTGATTGGCGCGGTCAGTGCCGTTGTCTTGAATAACTCGATCACGCGAGTGAAGAATATAGGCAGCACTCTCTTGATTGCTTGAGGGAATATTACAAATCGGAATGCATCGGACTGAGACAGTCCGATTGATTTGGCCGCCTCCCGCTGTCCTTTGCTGATCGACTCGATGCCCCCGCGAAATACTTCTGCCATATAGGCTGCAGATTGCAGGCCAAGAGCCAGGGTTCCGGCGACATAGGCGCTGAAATTTATCTGCACTAGTACTGGGAGCGCGTAGTAAAACCAGATGATAAGTACCAGCGCAGGGAAGGCGCGGAACAGCTCAGTGTAACCGGTCGCAATTTGTGATGCGACTGGTAGGCGGCTTAGCCGGACAACGCAGAGGACGAGGCCGAGGGGAACCGCAATGGCCATTGCCGAAACAAACAGCCACAGCGTTCCCTCTGCGCCTGCAATAAGAATGTGGTGATATCGCCAAACGACGGTGAAATCCCACTCATATTGCATGTCGTGTTAGTTCCTCGTTTGGGTTGACGCGTGGAGTCAGCGGGCCGTGATCGGCGTCACTTCCTTGGCGTCCAGACCTCGATATGTGAGAAACTGCTCGTAGAGTTCCTGGCTTTTGCCAGTATTATAGAGAAACTGTGTCACGGTCGTGAGGTAATTTCTCCAGCGCGCGTCGGTTTCAATTCGAATACCAGCACCAGTCGGAGTGGTGACAGCAGGAGCCGGGACGAGAGTCTTGCCCATTTTAATCTTGGCACGCGTCAGATCTGCGGTCGGTGCAGTCGTCATCGCACCGTCGATGCGACCAGACTGAAATGCGGCAAGCAATTCTCCATGGGACGGGAAGTAGGAAATCGTTGCGTTTGGAGCCATGCGCGCCATGGTGGCTGCGGTGGACGAACCGGTAACACCGCCCAGCTTGTATTTCGGATCGCTGAGCTCAGCCCAGGATTTTCCGGCAAGTTCATCCTTGACGATAAGTCCGAAAGGATACCAGAGGACCGGACCAGCGAAGTCGATTGCCATAGCGCGCACTGGATTGGGGTCCAGCATGAACATCAGGTCAAACTGGTTGGCCTGCAGTCCGGCAACAGCGTTGCCCCAAGTCGTTTCGACGACGACCAGTTCGACCCCGAGCGCATCAGCAATTTCTTTGGCCAGCATTGTGCCGACGCCGCGCCATACAGCATCGCCAGACTTGACGGCGCCGGGGCCTTCTTTACCTGACGTGTCCTTGAAATACCAAGGCTCAGTCGGAGCAACGCCAAGGCGCAGCTTCTTGGTCTTCTGAATTTGCTCCCAGGTCGACTGCGGTGCCTGTGCGACAGCCGTTTGCGAAGAAGTTCCAATCATCAATAGGCAAAGGCAGACAGCCACTGCCATCTTCTCGAGTAAGGTCTTCAAAGTTCCCTCCGTTAGCCGAACTAAAACACCCTAGGTTGTTATTGCCTGTGCTTGAGATGTGTGTGCGACGGTATACAATGACCTTCTGTTGTCAACCGCTATCGGATGCCGAGCCATGGATCAAGCCGTAGCAGAGCCCTTCATCGTCATTGGCGGCGGCATTGTCGGCTTGTGCTGCGCGCTGCAACTTCAATCACGCTTCAGACAGGTCACCATTTGTGATCCTGGCGATTTGAAACGAGCGGCGACCTACGGAAATGCCGGTCAATTGGCAGTCGGTGAGGTCGTCCCGCTTGCGGGACCAGACGTCCTGCGATCGCTCCCCAAATGGATGGCTGATCCGTTAGGTCCCCTGGCAATACGCTGGCAGTATTTTCCGTACGCGGTGCCGTGGTTTTTGCGGTTCATACGAGAAGGTCGCATGTCGCGTGTTGAGCAGATATCTCGCCACATGGCGCTTCTGTGTGATCTCATCGATCAGGATTACCCGCCGTTGCTACATGCAGCCGGTGCTGAAAATCTAATCGTCAACAAGGACTATCTGCGCCTTTACCGGAATGAAGATGAGTGGCGTTCTGAGGGTTATCGCTGGGCACTCCGCGAAAAAGCCGGTCTAAAATTTGATGTCTGGCGTGACGATCAATTGCGCGCGTACGCTCCATATATCGCTCCGCAGTTTTCGTTTGGCGTCACAATGAAGGGGCGAAAATTCATTTCCAGTTTGCCTAGACTGCACAAGGCTCTTCAGGATCTCTTTCGTGCGCGCGGCGGCACCGTCATTTCCGATGAGGTCAGGGGGTTTGAAACCAGCGAAAACAAAGTATCTGCAGTTTTGCTTGAAAGCGGGCGCCGTGCTCCCGTCAGCCACGCGATCGTCGCAGCAGGTGCGTGGTCGGGAAGGTTGACATCAAAACTCGGCGATCAAGTGCCACTTGAGTCTGAACGTGGCTACCATGTCATGCTGCCGGATCCAGGCGTAAGTCCTGATCGCACCATATCTTACGTGTCGCGGGGGCTTGTCGTGATTCCGATGCAGGAGGGATTGCGGCTCGCTGGCACAGTTGAATTTGCCGGGCTCGATGCGCCTCCCAATTCTGCGCGCGCCGAAAAACTGATTGAGGCGGCGAGGGTCGTCTTGCCCGGTCTGCGTACCTCCGGAGCTGAATTCTGGATGGGACATCGGCCCTCGTTGCCGGATGCACTTCCAATCATCGATCGCTCCAGCAGATTCGCCAACGTGTATTACGCCTTCGGACATGGCCATATGGGTTTAAGCTGGGCAGCGACGACTGGTCGGTTTCTGGCAGGCTTGGTGACGGGTACTCAAAACAAGGCGGAATTGGAGCCTTTTCGCTTAAGTAGGTTTTGATGAGGACCGGCGACAGAACGGCGGTTGAAGCGATTGTGGGAATAATGATGTGGGATAAATGCTATGAAGATTTCACTCGACGCATTGCAGACTTTGTTGACGCGGGCGCTGTGCGCGTCGGGGATGTCCGAGGCCAATGCGTCCATCATCGCTGGTGTCGTGTCGGCAGCCGAGCGAGATGGAGCGCATCATCACGGCGTGTTTCGGTTGCGCGGATATGTAGAGACACTGCGCAGTGGCTGGGTTGACGGCAGGGCCGTTCCCGAAATTGATACATCTATCGCCGGGCTAGTGAAAGTCGATGCGCGAAATGGATTCGCACAACCGGCTCTTGCTTTTGCTCGTCAAGCCTTGATTGAGAAATGTCGCGCGAACGGGATCGCCTTCCTCACGATCCGCAATAGTCATCATTTCGCGGCGCTTTGGCCGGATGTCGAACCTCTGGCGGCGGAGGGGCTGATAGCTCTGGCATTTGTGAACAGCCGTAGCCGGGTCGCGCCATGGGGTGGGCACTCGAAACTGTTCGGCACAAATCCGATGGCATTTGCCTGTCCGCGCGCTGGAAAGCCGCCGATCGTATGGGATCAGGCCTCGTCAGTCGTGTCTAGCGGTGAACTTTTGATGAAGGCGCGCGATGGGAAGGTGGTGGCAGAAGGTATAGGGATAGATAAGGACGGCCGCCCGACCACCGATCCGAAGGCCATTCTGCAGGGTGGCGCCCAGCTTCCATTCGGTGGCCACAAGGGCTCGATGATTGCGTTGATGGTCGAGATCCTCGCCGCCGCGCTGACCGGCGGACGTTTTGGAATGGAAGATGGATCAGCTGCGTATCCCGGCGCACAAACATCGAATGCAGGCGAGACAATTATCGCAATCGATCCGATGGCGAGCGCCGGGCAGGCGTTTTTCGATCGCATCGATCAATTGTCGGAAGCTGTCGTGGGTAACGGAGATGCACGTATTCCTGGGGAACGCCGCTGGAACGCACGCTCGAGTGCAGTCACGGAAGGAGTCGAAATTCCGGACGACCTCTATGAGTTCGCGATGAGCGTCGCGTCTGGCGCTTAGATGAAATGGCCATGATAAAAAAGGAGCCGGTTCAATACCGGCTCCTTTTTAGTTTGGACTGACCCGCGATCAGGCCACGTTCGTTGCAGCCGAGCGTCCGGCGATCTTTCCGAACACAGCGCCGGCCATGAGGCCGGTGCCACCGGGATAGTTGAAATAGAACAATCCGCCGACTAATTCGCCCGCTGCATACAGGCCCGGAATTGGCTGCAGGTCCGTATCAAGCACATTAGCGTCGGTATTTACGCGCAAACCGCCAAACGTGAATGTGATCCCGCAGGTGATCGCGTAAGCCTCGATCGGACCGTCGCCGATGGTGTTGGCCCAGTTCGACTTCGGTATCGCCAGTCCCTTGGTTCTGCGTCCGTCTTTGACATTCGGATTGAATGTGACCGATTGATCGACAGCCGCGTTGTACTCGCGGATCGTCTTCAAGAAACCTTCTGGATCAACGCCTTCGAGCTTCGTTGCCAGTTCTTCGACGGTATTGGCTTCGACCTTGGTGATCTGTCGGATGCGATATTCATCGCGCAACAGGTGCTTCACCTTGGAGTCGAAGATTTGCCAAGCGAACTGGCCTGGCTGTTCGAGTACTGCGCGACCGTACTTCGCGTAGGTGTAGTTGCGAAAATCAGCACCTTCGTCGACGAAGCGTTCGCCTTTGGCATTGATCATCAGGCCGAACGGATACGAGTGCTTCTGGAACTGATCGCCGACGTCAAGGTCGCCGAATTCCGGAGCATTACGTTCCCAGCCGACGGCATGGCAGCCAGACCAATTGCCGTAAGGAGACGCGCCGATATCGAGCGCCATGCGGATACCGTCGCCGTTGTTGAACCGCGAACCGCGCACCTTGGCCATTTCCCAATTCGGGCCGAGATAGCGCGAACGCCATTCAGAGTTGGCTTCAAAGCCACCCGAAGCCAGCACGACGGATTTGGCGCGGAATTCGACGGCCTTGCCATTCTGCTTGGCGCGCACGCCCTTCACCGTGAAGTCTTCATAAATCAGGCTGAGGGCGCGGGTATCATAAAAGATCTCCACTCCTTTTTCGCGGGCGCTGGCGGTCAGCGAGTCGACCAAGCCCGGACCACCGCCCGTTGACTCGACCGTGAGGCCACCCCAAAACTTGAAGCGGCCATCGACTTTGAAAGCCTGCCGGCCATAGATCGGCACGAAGCGAACGCCCTTGGAGCGCATCCACTTCATCGTGTCGAAACTGCGTCGCACAAGCAACTCAACCATGTCCGGATCAGTCCGGAACTGAGTGACACGGGCCATATCATCGAAAAACTGATCTTCGCTGTACGAGCCGAAGTCCGTAATCGCGAGTTCTTCTTCGGTAAGATCCGTCACGACCTGCCGCAGATCGTCAACAGAAGCATAGGCAAAGCGGATGGCGCCGGCGGTGAAACGGCTGTTGCCGCCACTCTCACTTTCGGGCGCGCAATCAATCACGATTACGCGGGCACCGGATTCTTGCGCAGATAATGCTGCGCACAGCGCGGCATTACCGGCGCCGACGACGATCACGTCGCTGGAAAAGGCCTCCATGGGCGGAACAGCTCCTTTGATTCCGGCCGCAGGTGAGTTGTTGCGGCTTGGAATGTTTTAGGTATACAACCGCATACAAATCTATGCAGGCCCTCGTCAAGGCCCCTCTTCGGGTTTGTTTGCGAGCTGGCCGGAAACGCGCGGAGAAGGCCTATGGATTGCTCAACTGTCATCGTCCGGTATCTCAAAGCGGCGGGAGTCCAGCGCGTCTTTGGTTATCCAGGTGACCCGAGCGTTCCGTTTCTGGAGGCCATGCGGCGCGAGGATATGGAGTTCGTGCTTGCAACCCGCGAGGGTACGGCGGGCCTGATGGCGGAGGCGGATGGCTTCATCAGCGGTCGCCCCGGTGTGTGCCTGTCCACTCTCGGTCCTGGATCGTCCAATCTTGTCAATGCAGTTGCAAATGCTCTGCTCGATCGCGTTCCCATGATCGCCCTGTCGGGGCAGATCGAAACGAAGCGCGAGCAGCTCTTCACACACCAGGTGCTGGATCACAGCAAACTATTCGGGCCTATCTCGAAATGGACGGCGACCATCGCGCCGCATACCGTTGGTAGCATCGTGCGGCGCGGACTGCGTGTTGCAATGGCCGACCGGCCGGGGCCTGTTCATATTTCGACGCCGGCTGACTACGTTGGTGCTGTCGCGACCGATAGCGATATCGTCCTCCCCCCCATGACGGAGACGGACGACGGTATCCGAGTTTTCAGGACGGCCGATGCTGCAGACCCCGTGAAACGGATTGCCGAAAGCCGGAGCCCGATCATCCTGGCTGGGATCTCTGCCCAGCGGGCGGGTGCTGGAGATTCGATCGTAGCGCTGGCCGAGCGCCTAGGCTGCCCAATCATCGTCGCGCCCATGGCAAAGGGAGTGGTGCCCGAAACCCATTCGTTATTCGCCGGTACGCTCGATATGGCCTGCAACGAAGTGGTCTGGGACTTTCTGCGCCGCGCGGATCTATTGTTGAATATCGGGTTTGATGCGGTGGAACTCATCAAGCCGTGGTCGGTGAAAGCTCCGGTCATCCATATCGATTCCACGCCGAACACTGATCAGATTTATTTTGCGGAAACCGAGATCGTCGGAAACATCCGCTCTGCTGTCCGATTCCTCGCAGAGTCTCTGCCGTCCAGTTCCGAGCGTTGGACCATGGCCGCAATCGCAGAGCACCGGTCAGTTTTGCGCGAGCGGTACTTCTCGGGCCGCGTGGCCGGCAAACTCAATCCAACGGATGTTGTGGAGACTATGCGCGCGGCGAGCCCGAATGACGCTATTGCGACCACAGATGTCGGCTCTCACAAGCTGCTGGTGGGGCAGGGCTGGACGACGCACGTGCCGCGCGGCGTGATGATGACCAATGGGCTCTCGTCGATGGGATACTCGCTGCCGGCAGCGATTGCGGCTAAACTCCACGATCCGAGCCGCGATGTGGTCTGCTTCACTGGTGATGGTGGCTTGGCGATGGTGCAGGGCGAACTGCGCGCAGCATCCACGCTGGGCCTGGGAATTACCGTTGTGGTCTTCTGTGACAACAGCCTCAATCGAATTGAATTGAAGCAGATGGCCAAGCAGTTTCCCAGCACCGGGACGCGCATTGATCCCACGAATGTTGCTCTTGCCGCCGAGAGCATGGCTTGCGACGGCATCATGGTGGATAGCGTGGCGGGCCTTGAGAGCGCGCTGGCTTCGCGCAATCCGGGCTCGACGAAGCCGCTGGTTATCGGCGCACAAATCGATCCCGAGCAGTATGCGGCGCAATTCTGAAAAGAAAAAAAAGGGGGACCGATCATGATATCGGTCTCCCCTTTCTTCTTATTGGCCGCAAGCGACTTGATTGTGGGCCGGTTAGCCGAGCAAGGCCCTGCGGAATATGATCTTGCGCTCCACCGCATCCCAATTCCGCCGGTAACGGCGAGAGGGGCCATCCGTGACTCGCAGCAGGACGAAGTTCGGTCCGGGCTTGCGCAAAACTTCTGAAGCCTCGGCGAGCTGGTTGCTGCTCGATACGTCCAATACGTTGACAAAGCCGCAGGCCTGCGCAACGCCCGCGAGATCAACGCCCATCGCGGTGTGGGTTTCCTGGTTGCCGGTCTCTCCGTAGTGCGCGTTGTCTACGCACAGGATGGACAGATTGGCAGGCTTCTTGGCTGCGATGGTTGCCAATGAGCCGAGGCTCATCAGCAGATCTCCGTCGCCGGTCGCGACAAGGATCTTGCGCTCCGGTTGAGCCAACGCCAATCCATACCCTGCCATCGTGGCACCACCCATGGCGCCACCGAACATGAAGGTGCTCGGAGCTTCTTGTGTCAGCTCCGCGATATCCTGGGCGATGCCCGCCAGGCCGGTAATGATGAGAAAGTCTTCATGCTGCCCGAGAACAACGGGAACAGCATCGCGTCGGTCGAGCGTCGCTTGAACGCCAGTCTGCGAACCCATGACAAGTCTCCCGTGTCAGAACTTCTTGGCGCCGAGCAATTGCTGTGACAGCAGCAGTGCGACGGGCATGCCGGCATTGAACGCCATGGTCATGGCGGCGGTGGCGGCTTGCATGACCTCGTCCGGGCGATTGGCGCGAATGCAGGTTACGCCCATGGCTTCCAGAGCCGGCACAGTGCCCTGGCCCATGGCGACCTGCCACGGATTGCCCTCACCATACTCGCCACGCATGGTGACGATGGCGAAGAAGGGGAAGCGTCCGGTTTGAACCAGGGACAGCATGTTGATGCAGTTTCCGACGCCGCTGGACTGCATCAGCAGCGCAGCCTTTGCGCCACCGAGATGTGCGCCAACTGCGAGCGCAACGCCTTCCTCTTCCGTGGTCAGCGTCACCGCTTTGACGTCCGGATCTTTCACCGCAGTCTCGATGAGGTATTTGTGGCCCCCATCCGGAACAAAGCTGATGATCGATATGCCTTCCTGGCGGATCAAATCATATAGCTGTTCTTGCCAAGTCTTCGTGGACGACACTTTCGTCTCCCTGCCAGCCAGCTTTCGGCCACTTGTATACGATTGAATGCAATTGACAAGATGTAGTCCTCGCCGGTGCCTATTCCAAGCGATTGACCACGTCCTCGCTGTCCCAGCCTTTACCGTCGAGACCGAGGATCAGGTTGTGCGCGACAGCCTTCGCGACTCGATCTGCAGCCGCTTTGGTCGCTGCGCCGCAGTGCGAGGTCAGCACCGTATTGTCGAGGCCGATGAGGGGATTGTCCGGATCGGGCGGCTCGACGGAGAAGGTGTCGGTTGCGTAGCCCCAGAGGTCGCCGCGACGCAGAGCGGCGGCCATTGCATGTTCATCGACAACTTCACCGCGGGCGGTGTTGACGACCAGGGCGCTGCGTTTCAGCAGTGCCAGGCGGCTTGCATTCAGCAAGTCGCGCGTATCGTCGTTGAGCGGGCAGTGCAGGCTGAGTACATCAGCGGTCTGTAGTACCTGCTCAAGCGAGGAGGCGCGCGAGACAGTATCGGGCACTTTCGCCGCAGTGACGTAGGGGTCGTAGACGAGAACCCTCATCCCGATTGCCAGAGCAATGTTGGCAACCCTACGTCCGATCGCACCATAGCCGATGATGCCCAACGTCTGGCCGGACAGTTCCATGCCGCGGTCGATGGTTCGGATCCATTGGCCGCCCCGAACCTCGCGGTCGAGGATGCGGAAATTGCGCGCCAGCCCGATCATGTGGCCGATCGCCATTTCCGCAACGGATTGGCTGTTGGCGCCGCGGGTAATCAACACCGGTACATTGCGTCCACGTGCAGCGGCGATGTCGACGTTGTCGTACCCGACGCCGTATTTTGAGATCACCTTCAGCGCCGGTGCGGCGGAAATGGCTGCCGCATCCAGGCCGATCGCCCGCGATATGATGCCATCGGGATTCTCCCGCGCCAGCACCTCCGTTAGTTCGTCGGGTGACGTGGAGATAGGTAAGAAGATCAGTCGTACGCCGCGTTTTTCGAGCACTTCCATTGCGGGTGCGGCGAGGGAAGATGTCGTGACAACGACGGTTTCCTGTGAAGCCATATCTACTTCCCCTAGTCGGGATCGCGCAGTGCGCCGCAGAAACGCTGAATCCGCGTGCACGCTTCCTCCAGTTGTTCTGTTGCGGCGGCGTAGGAAATCCTGAAGTTGGGGCCAGCGCCGAATGCCGAACCATGTACAACGGCAACGTTCTCAGCCTCTAGTAATTCGGCAACGAAATCTTCGTCCGTTTTGATGATGCGTCCGCTCGGGGCGATCTTGCCAATCAGTTTGGCGCAGGAGGGGAAGACATAGAATGCCCCTTCCGGCTTGTGGCAATGCAGACCGTTAGCCTGATTGAGCATTGAGACCACCAGATCGCGACGCTGTTCAAAAGCTTTGCGGGAGGTCGCGATATAGTCCTGCGATCCTTCGAGTGCTTCGACAGCAGCCCACTGTGCAATCGAGCAGGTGCCCGATGTTATCTGACTTTGCACTTTCTCCATTGCTTTGATCAACTTCTCCGGCCCCGCACCGTAGCCGATCCGCCAGCCGGTCATAGCATAGGCTTTTGAGACGCCGTTCATTGTCAAGGTGCGCTCGTAGAGTTTCGGCTCTACTGCGGCGAGGCTGGAGAACTTGAAGTCGCCATAGACCAGATGCTCATAGATGTCGTCGACGAATGCCCACACATGATCATGGCGAAGCAGGACTTCAGCGAGAGCTTTGAGTTCAGCTTGAGTATAGGCAGCACCCGATGGATTTGAGGGTGAGTTGAGGACCAGCCATTTCGTGCGCGGCGTAATGGCTTTTTCCAGCGCCTCGGGTGTCAATTTGAAGCCGCTATCGCCGGATGTCGCGATCGGGACCGGTGTACCGCCACACAGTCCGACCATCTCCGGATACGATACCCAGTAGGGGGTTGGAATGATGACTTCGTCGCCCTCATCCAGCGTCGCAAGCATGGCGTTTGCAATAACCTGTTTACCGCCTGTTGAAACGATCACCTGCGACGGCGCGTAGTCCAGACCGTTTTCGCGCTTAAACTTGTTTGAGATCGCCCGCCTTAGCTCGGGGATGCCCGCCACCGCAGTATAGTTCGTTTCGCCGCGCTGGATGGCGGCCCAAGCTGCGCGCTTGATGTTATCAGGTGTATCAAAATCCGGTTGTCCGGAACTTAGCGCGATCACCTGGCGTCCTTGGGCAATCAAATCGCGCGCTTTCTGGGAGATCGCGATGGTTGCGGAGGGTTTGATGCGAGAAACTGCGCGTGAGATGAAGCTCATCGATACCGTGCTCTTTTGAACGGGTGCCTTGCCCAACCGAGATTTCTGCGACAGCGGAATGTCATCTAGTGCCACTTGCCAATCTCTGCGCGCATTTGTATGCCTTTGAACGCAATCATCCAAGTGTGATGTCTCAGGTCATGACAAATCTTCAGTACGAGCCTAACACGCCGCCGAATGCCTATACACACACAGCGCCTGCGATACCGTCGCTGCACGTGTTGTCAGGAGAAGTCAAAGCCGACGTTGTCGTGATTGGCGGCGGGGTGACGGGAAGCTCGGCTGCATTGCATCTGGCTGAGCGGGGCTGTGCGGTCGTCGTTCTCGAAGCCAATGAAATCGGCTGGGGCGGGAGCGGTCGGGCCTTCGGGCAGATCGTGCCTTATACCAAGCACTCCGAGGAGCTGGTTCTCAAGCACTTTGGCGCCGATCGGGGTCAGCGCCTGATCGACGCCACCGCTGCGGCACCCGATCTGGTCTATGACCTCATCGAAAAGCACAGCATTCAGTGTGAGGCGGTCAAGGCGGGTTTGCTGTTTGCTGCTCATTCACAGGATGGTCTGCGCGGCCTCGAAAAGCGAGCCGCATATTGGCAAGGTAAAGGCGCGCCGGTGTCGGTTGTCGGCCCGGCTGAAACCGCGCGGATGATCGGGTCGCCATTTTATCAGTATGCGCTGTTCGACAAGCGTGGCGGCACGCTTAACCCCTATGCCTATGCGCGGGGCTTGGCCAAGGCGGCTATTGCGGCAGGTGCGCGGATCTATGTCGGTTCGCCGATGCAGTCCAGCGTTCGGGAAGGCACGCGCTGGCGCATCTCGACCGGTCAAGGAAGCGTGATTGCGGACAAAGTCATTCTCGCCACGGATTCGTATAGCGGTAGCGCGGTTCCCGAGATGCAGCGCGGTCTCATCATGCTACGCGCCTATCAGATAGTGACGAAGCCGCTGCCGGCGTCGGTGCTGGAGACCATTCTCCCCGAGAGGCAGTCGATGACCGATACGCGCCGGCTGTTCTCCGGTATCCGTGTTCATCCCAGCGGCAGGCTGCACGTCAGCCTGGATGGTCCGGCATTCAATGTTGTTGGCCGCGCCTCTACCGACGCTGCGACTGAGCGCGTACGTAAGCTCTTCCCCCAGATCGGCGCGTTCGAATGGGACGAGTTATGGCGGGGCTGGGTCGGTGTTACGGTCAACGAATACCCGCGCCTGCTCGATATGGAGGACGGGCGCTTCGGAGCATTTGGATACAGCGGTCGTGGTCTCGCGCTGGGCACGCTTCTCGGGCGGGAACTCGCTCGGCACCTAACGGGCAATCATCCGGACGATCTGGTGTTGCCGCTGACGCAGCCGGAGCCGATTTACTGGCGCGGCGTCGCGCGCCCGTTGGTCAGCAGTTTGATGACGCTTTATCGCTTGCTCGATGCGCGCGACGATCGTGGCGTCCGCGATGTGAAAGCATAAGGAAGGCAAGGCCCATGAGGTTGAAAGGCAAAACAGCGATTGTAACCGGGGCTGCGCAGGGCATCGGCCTGGGATGCGCCAAACGGTTCGCGGAAGAAGGGGCTAACGTCGTCCTCGTCGACTACAACGGCGAGGTTGGAACAAAGGCAACCGAAACGCTGAAAGCTTCGGGTCACTCTGTTTCGTTTGAGCAGTGTGACGTTGGCCACAAAGCCGCCGTCGACAACATGGTTCAGGCGGCGATCAGGCAATACGGCGCAATCGATGTTCTGCTGAGCAATGCCGGCATCAATCGCCGGGCCGATTTTCTCGACCTCTCCGAAAGCGATTGGGATCAGGTCATTCAGACGAATTTGAAATCTGTTTTCCTGTGCGGTCAGGCAGTCGGCCGGCACATGGTCGACAACAAAATCAAAGGCTCGATCATCAATATGGCATCTTCGAGCGTGAAGATGACCATGCCGACTATTTCGGCTTACGCAGCGTCCAAGGGTGGTATTGCAGCCCTGACCAACGCCATGTCGCTTAGCCTGTCGCCACGTGGCGTGCGCGTCAACGCAATTGGTCCGGGCACTATTGCTACTGAATTGACACGCGAGTCACTTCTCAATGATCCGGCAACACGCAGCAGGATCCTGTCGCGCACGCCCATCGGGCGTGTCGGCGAGCCAGAGGATGTGGCGGGCGTCGCAATGTTTCTAGCGACGGATGACTCCGCCTATGTCAGTGGCCAGGTCATTTACGTTGAAGGCGGTCGTTTCGGCTTAAATTACACTGTCTAGGCGGTCGCGGAACAAGGAAACCCTATCATGGCACCAGCGATTCAGCGGCCCGAATTGAGTTTGCCGCCACTTGGAAATTTGATCGGCGGGCAATGGAGGATGGCTGAACGGCGCTTCAGTGTGGTGGACAAGTACACGCAGGCGACGATTGCTGAGCCCTATCACGCGTCATCCGACGACGTCGGCCATGCGATTGCGGCTGCTGCCAGCGCTTTCGAGCGCGGACCTGTGCCGCCGGTCGAGCGCGCGCGTTTCCTGCGCAAGGCTGCGGAGCTGGTTGACCGCAACAGGCAGCGCCTCATTGACATCATGGTCGCCGAAACGGGCTTTACGCCGTCCGATTCAGAGGGCGACCTCAATCGCACGATTGTTACGCTCAATCTGTGTGCGGAAGAGGCTACGCGTATCGTCGGTGAAACGGTGGCCTTCGCTGCGACGCCCGGACAGCACGATCGATTGGGTTTTACGATTCGCGTGCCGCTCGGTGTCGTTTGTGCGATCACCCCCTTCAATTCGCCACTGAATACGGTGGCTCACAAGATTGCGCCGGCCCTGGCTGCGGGTAATCCTGTTGTATTGAAGCCGTCCAACCTGACGCCGGTTACAGCTGCGGCATTGTGCGAAATCCTGGTGGAAGCCGGCGTGCCGGAAGGTTTCCTGTCGTTGCTTCAGGGTTCGGGAAGCACAATCGGAGCCCAACTCGTCGCGGATCCACGCATCGCGTTCTACAACTTCACGGGCAGTACGGAAGTGGGCCGCGTAATCCAGCAGGGCGCTGGCCTGCGCCGCACGCAAATGGAGCTAGGGTCCATTGCCAGTACGATCGTTTGTGCAGATGCTGACATTGCGCGTGCGATACCAAGGATTGCCAATGCTGGTTTCCGCAAGGCAGGCCAAGTTTGCACATCGGTTCAGCGCCTCTACGTGGAAAAATCTGCCTTCGATAGTGTCGTCGGCCAGTTGGTGAAGGCTGCCGAAGGCATGAAGGCGGGGGACCCGCGCGCACCTGATACGCGAGTCGGGCCCATGATCACAGAGAAGGAGGCGCAGCGCGCCGAAGCATGGATCGTTGAAGCCAGGGAATCGCAGGCGCGCGTCATGCATGGCGGCACGCGTGAAGGTGCCGTATTGACGCCTACTGTTGTGACAAACGTCGTGCCGGGCATGAAGGTGGTGGATCGTGAGATCTTCGCCCCTTGTATCGCTGTTGTGCCGTTCACGGATTTATCCGATGCTGTTCAGCATGCCAACAACACGCCCTATGGACTCTCATCGGGAATATTCACTCAGGATGTAAACAAGGCTTTGGATGCCGCGCGCAGCCTGAGGTTTGGTGCCATCCATATCAACGAGACCTCGAGTTCGCGGGCGGACGGGATGCCTTTTGGTGGCGTTAAGGATTCCGGCTTTGGACATGAAGGACCAAAGTACGCTATTCGAGAGCTGACTGAAGAGAGATTGATAACGCTCAACCGCTGAAGACTGTCGCGGCGGAGTGCTAATCCGGGGCAGGAAAGACGATGGCGGGCGCGGTAACGGGAAGAAGATCGAAATCCAGCCGGGAGGCCGGTTTGTTGACGCCTGACAGCGATTTGGATTCTCGAAATCTTTCCCGCGCAGATTTTGTGTATCAGCGCCTTCGTCTGGGCATTCGCTCAGGAGAGTTCCGGCCAGGGGACCGGCTACGCGAAGCAGAACTGGCATCGCAACTCAACGTCAGTCGCACGCCAATCCGCGAGGCCATTCGTCGTCTTGCTTCGGACGGGCTCGTCGAAGTCGCTCCGTCGCGCGGGGTGATGTTTATCCAACTCGACAAACAACAAGTTCGCGAACTCTACGCACTGAGAGAATCTCTGGAAGGAACAGCAGCCCGGCTCGCCGCTCAGCATGCGTCGCCTGCTGAGATCGTGGTGATGAGGGAACTTCTCGATATCGTTGAGCATGCCAAGTCTCCTGCCGAGATCGCGAAATCAAACCGCCTGTTCCATCAGTCGATCCATGACGCGGCTCATAATCGTTATCTGGCACAAGCGCTGCTGCAGTTGGATGACTCGCTGGCTCTGTTGCCAGGAACCACTTTTCAGATGCCAGGACGCTCCGAGGCCGCAAACCGCGAGCACAAGGAAATTCTCGCCGCCATTGACGCGCGCGATGCCGATCTCGCGGAAAAGCTTACGAGGAAGCACATTCAGGCATCCGGACAGGTTCGCATCCGCATGATGTTCACGTCGACCTGACCGGGTAAAGGGGCGACGGTCGTGGGGCAGCGCCGGTCGCTCAAATGATCGGGGCCTTTGTTTGCGGCCTTGCGCATGCTCGCAGGCAAATCCCACCAAAAATCACCTTGACACAATTGTATGCAATAGTATCCAAAGTCCAATTCCTGTCGCGAAGAGGCATCAATTCATGACCACCTCCGCTATCCGTATCGCCGTAGATATTGGCGGTACATTCACCGACGGCGTGGCCGAGGAACTCGCTACCGGTCGCATTTGGGTTGGCAAATGCCTCACAACGCCGAGCGATCCTGGCGAAGGTGTATCGACTGTCGTCGCGCAGCTTCTGGCGAAAATCGGCGGTGAAAAGCCTGCTGGTGCCGTTGCAGAATTCGTTCATGGCACGACCCTGGTGACCAATACGCTCATCGAGCGCAAAGGTGCCGAGACCGCCCTAGTCACGACTAAGGGGACGATCGACACGCTCGATATCCGTCGGGAGTGGCGCTACGACCTTTATGATCTCGCGCTTGAGCTCCCAGAACCGATCGTGCCCGCGGACAAGCGTGTGGATCTGGATGAGCGTATCAGCTGGACAGGTGAGATCCTCAAGTCAATTGCCGATGCGGATCTCGATGATCTGGCGGCCAAGCTGCGTGACATGGATGTGGATGCCATCGCGATCTGTCTGCTGCATGGCTACGTCAATGACGTCCACGAGCGCCATGTCGCTGCCGCCCTCGCCCGTGCGCTTCCCGGAAAGAGCATTTCGATTTCTTCGAAGGTTGCTCGCGAGATCCGCGAATATGAGCGGATGTCTACCGTGGCCGCCAATGCCTATGTGCAGCCGATTGTGGCGCGTTACCTGTCGCTGCTCGAAGTGCGTATTTGGGAAATCGGTATTCCAGGTCCGCTCCGCATCATGATGTCGAGTGGCGGTTTTACCTCGGCGTCTGCTGCCGCGGAAACGCCCATTCAACTGCTCGAATCCGGCCCGGCTGCGGGTGTGCTAAGCGCGGTAAACGCTGGACTGCAGGTTGGCGTCGAACATGTCTTGGCGTTTGATATGGGGGGAACTACGGCGAAGGCTTGTGTGTCGTCGCATGGTGTTCCCGATATTGATCACACGTTCGAGGCAGCACGCGTTAAGCGCTTCAAGCGCGGCAGCGGCTTGCCCATTCTCATTCCGAGCATAGATCTCATCGAAATCGGAGCTGGTGGCGGGAGCCTTGCCTCGATCGATGGGTTGGGGCTGATGAAGGTCGGCCCGCAGAGCGCGGGGTCTGTCCCCGGACCTGCGTGCTATGGCCTCGGCGGTACCGCGCCTACCGTGACCGACGCGGATCTCGTTCTGGGTTACCTCGATCCCAACAACTTCCTCGGCGGCGAGATGAAGCTGCGCAAGGATCTGGCCGAGGCTGCTCTCGGCCGCCTTGGCGAGAAGCTGGGCCTCAACGTTACGCAGACTGCCTGGGGCATCGCCAATATCGTAAATGAGAACATGGCCGCCGCCGCACGGGTTCACATTGCGGAGAAGGGCCTTGATCCGCGTGCATTCACGCTGATTGCAACCGGTGGCGCCGGGCCGGTGCACGTCGCTGAAGTTGGTCGCAAGCTTGGGGTAAAGCGCATTCTGTGCGCGATCGCGGCCGGTGCCGGATCGTGCCTGGGCTTGCTCGCCGCACCAGCGCGCGTCGACCGCTCTTGGTCGAAGCCGCAACTTCTAGACTCCCTGGATTGGTCGCAAGCAGCAGACGTTCTGGCGTCGTTGCGTGCGGAAGCTGAAACCGAACTCAAGTCGTCCGACGTCGATCTCGCTACGATCGAATGGTCGCTTCTGCTTGAGATGCGCTACGCCGGGCAGGGTGCCACCGTCAGTGTTGCGGTGCCCTATGGCAAGATCGAAGCGTCACTGCGATCCAGCTTTGAAAAGGCATTCAACGACGCCTACGCAAAGCTTTATGGATCGACCATTTCGGAAGGGAAGATCCAACTCGTTACCTGGCGTCTGACCGGCAAAGCCAAGACTGTGGCCAAGGCGTTTTCTTGGGCCGAGAAGCGGGTCGAACTTGGGTCGAGCAAGCCGCGCCGCCGCCAGATCTATCTTCCGATCGAGCAGTGCTATGGCGAGGTCAATGTCTACGACCGCTATGCGTTGCCGCCAGGTACTGAGCTCAAAGCGCCGCTCATTCTCGAAGAGCGCGAGTCCACGCTTGCTGTTCCTTTTCCCGCGACCGTCTCGATCCTGAAAGATCTGACTGTCAGCATCGAGATTGGAGAATAATGATGTCCTCCATGAAGCTGGATCCTATCACTCTGGAAATCCTCTGGACGCGGCTTGTGAGTGCGGTCGACGAGGCGGCTGCTGCATTCGTGCGCACGTCGTTCTCGACGCTGGTCCGCGAGGCCAATGACTTTGCAGTCGTGTTGACGGACGCTAAGGGGCGCTCGCTTGCGCAGTCGTCCATGAGCATCCCGTCGTTCATCGGTACGTTGCCTGCCTCGACTAAGCACTTCCTGGACCATTTCACGCCGGAAGGTCTGGCGCCCGGTGACGTTCTGATCACCAACGACCCTTGGAAGGGGACGGGCCACGTGCATGACGTTACGATCGTCATGCCGATCTTTCGTGGTGGCCAATTGCTTGCATTTGCGGCCGCGACCAGTCATGTGCCGGACATCGGAGGACGCCTGCGGAACTCGGGCATCCATGAGATTTACGAAGAAGGCCTGCAAATACCCTTGTTGAAGTTGGTTCGCGCCGGCGTCACAGATGAAGCGATCGTCGCATTCATTCGGCAGAACGTGCGCGTCCCCGATCAGACGATGGGTGATATCTGGGGGGAAGTTGCCGCGTGTCGCATGCTCGAGGCGCGCCTTAAAAGCCTTCTCGATGAGACCAACATCGATCTAGATGTCCTCGGCACCGAGATTCGCAACCGTTCGGAAAACGCGATGCGCGCAGCTATCCGTGCGCTGCCGGATGGCGATTACTTTTCCCGCATGGAGCACGATGGGTTCGAAGAGCGTATCATCATCCAGAGCAAGGTGACGGTTGATGGCGATCAGATCGTCATTGATTACGAAGGATCTTCGCCTCAGTTACGCCGGTCGGTCAATGTCGTGCCGATCTACACGTTCTCTTACACGTCGTTTGGCGTGAAAGCGTTGCTGTCACCTGACGTTCCGAACAATGAAGGCGCGTTCCTACCGATCACAACAAAGGCGCCCCTGGGCTCAATTCTCAACCCGGTCTATCCTTCAGCGACGGGGGCACGCAGTCTTGTAGGCCATCTTCTGCCGGTGGCGTTCATCGCGGCCCTGTCGGAGGTGCTTCCCAACAAGGTGGTCGCGCCGGGTTGCGCCAATTCATCATTCACGATGAGCGGAGAGCACGACGGGCGCCGTTATGCGGTCGTCAACTTCCTAAATGCCGGTCAAGGCGCCAGCATCGACCGGCATGGCCTCTCCGCGATCAGCTTCCCGTCCAACTTGGGCAATACGCCGATCGAGGTCATGGAAGCCGAAGCTCCGGTCCGCGTGCTGCACCGTGCGATTCGCAAGAATAGTGGAGGCAATGGTGCTCATCGCGGTGGTGACGGTCTGGACTTCGCTTTCGAGTTTGTCGGGTCGCAGCCGGCGACCTGTTCATTCCTGAGCAGCCGTTTCGCAGTTCCAGCTCCCGGTCTCAACGGCGGTAAGCCTGGTGAAGTCGCCGTCACGACGGTGAATGGCAAGGCTGCTGATCCCGCAGTTCATCACACATTGAAGCCTGGTGATGTTGTGGTGATGAAGACCGCAGGCGGTGGCGGCTTTGGTCCGTCGACCTAAGCAGAGTGAATTGATCTGATCAAAAAACCAAAAGCGGGCTCCTTTCGGAACCCGCTTTTTTTTTCATGTACCAGAAAAGTTAACGGCTAGACTGAGATCGTGAAAGCATTCGGCTTACGATCGCAGCAACCGCTCTATGAGCGTCCATTGTGCCCGTCCGACGCTGACCGGAGAGGTGGCGCCAAGTCCGCGTGCCCAAACCACTTTCTTTCCTAGCGCAGCGCCCGCAACATGGTCGACGCTCCCAGGAGGAGAGGCGAGATCGAAAATCGTGGTTGTGGGTGGTACAGCTTTGAGCAACTCCGCTGACAAAACAGGAGCAGGGATCGCCGAGACAATCAGGTCGAATTCAGCGAGCTTTCCGGCAAGAGAGGCAAGCGATTCGACGGCATGATTCGCAGTGCGAGCCGAAGACTGTTGTGCCTCGCTGCGTGCGAACACCGTGACCTCGCCGTGCAAGGCGGCAAGTGCGGCTGCCACATGCTCAGCAATGACGCCGAAGCCGAGAACGGCAATGCGAGCGCCATGGATAGTGGATGTGGTTTCTGTGACAATTCGCGCGACAGCGCCTTCAGCTATTGCGGGTGCCCTTGCGACGCGGCCGTCCATATCCTCTTCGTATTCGAGCAGCGCCAATCCGTATTCCGCCGCCAGCGCAGAAAACTCTGAGGAGGCGTGCCCGCAGATGATCCGGGCACCGGGGGCGAGCACCTCCAGGACAGAGTGATCTACGACGACCGGTTCCTTTGCCTGCGGTGCGAATACCGACACGCCTTTCATGCCCGGCAGCGGCAAAACCAAGGCACGAGCATTCTGGGCAGCTTCCCTGGCAGATGTGGCGATCGTGACGCCGTCGATGGCCGCATCGGGCAACGGAAAGCCGAAGACCCGAACGTCCGTGGTCTGCTGTACGGCAAGGGCCGCGATTGTTTGCTCGCGGGGATCGCCACCGACAATCGCGATGGGCCCCATGACGGTATCTTTCGACATGGTCGGGCGCCTCAGGACTTCTTCTGCAGTAGTGCGTTGATCGCCAGAATGACGACGGTCATTACGATCAGCAATGTGCTTACAGCAGCGATGGTAGGCTCAAGTTCAAGAGACAAGCTATTCCAGATACGAACTGTCAGCGTTTGTGTCTGAATCCCGGACAGAAACAGGCTGATCAGCAACTCGTCGAACGAGGTCAGGAAGGCAAATAATGCGGCAGACACCAATCCAGGCAACGAAAGGGGAAGGGTGATCATCCGCATCGTTTGCCATTGACTTGCGCCGAGGCTCAAAGCTGCACGTTCGTAACGTTCATCAAGGCCCTGCAGACTTGCAGTCAGGATGATCGTCGTCAGCGGTAGAGCGAGAATAGAATGGCCGATTGCCATCGCCAACAGACTGCCACTCGCCCCCATGCGTGCAAAAGCCATGTAGAATGCGATCGCGACGATGACGTTTGGCACGATCATCGGAGTTAGGATGAAGCCATAGATGGCCATCTTGCGCTTGAATCCAGAGCGCACGAGAGCCAATGCCGACAGAAATCCCAGCGTTGTCGCGAATAAGGTCGTCAGTAGCGCAACTTGAAGGCTGACCCACAACGAACGCCGCCAGCCAGGATCGCCGAGTACCCGCTCATACCAGCGCAATCCGACATCCTGGGGCGGAAAGCTCAAAACCCGCGACTGATCGAACGAAATGATTGCAATGATCAGGACCGGAGCGGCGAGAAACAGCAGAACGAGTATGCTACCGAGCCACAGCGAATAATGTCCAAGTCCTGGCTTTTGTCCGTTTCCGTCCATCAGTTGCCACTCTTCAAAAGCTGTTCGAGTCGGATGAAGCGCGCATAGATCGCGAAGGCAATCAATGTCACAGCCAGCAGAACGACGGCCAGCGCGGAAGCGAATGACCAGTTCACCGTGATCTCGACTTCTCGCTGGATCAGCATGGCAATCGTGACATCTCCCGTACCGCCCATGAGAGCTGGAGTTATGTAGAAGCCGATGGCCAGGATGAAAACGAGCAGCATTCCTCCGGCAAGTCCGGGCAGGCTGAGCGGCAAGTAGATACGGCGGAACGCATACCACTGTCCCGCCCCCAGGCTCAAAGCAGCACTGATCAGGCGTTGATCGATCCCCCGCATGACCGCGAGCAGCGTTAGAATCATGAGCGGCAGCAACACATAGGTCATGCCGATGAGAACACCGGTCTGATTGTAGAGCAGGTCGGCGCGGCCAAACCCAAACATCTGCAAATATTGATTGATCAGGCCTTCACGGCCGAGCAGCACCATCCAGGCGTACGTTCGCACGATCACGCTGGTGAAATACGGCAGGATCACCGCAATCAGCAGCAGATTGCGCAGCCGCGTCGGCGCGTGAGCGAGAGCATAGGCCACAGGATACCCGATGATGACGCAGATCAGCGTTACGGTGGCCGCCATTTTGAATGTCAGCGCGATGACGTAGAAGTAAATCGGATCAGTGAAGATCTCGACGTAGTTGCTCAGCGTGACCTGATTTGTATAGAGGCTGCGGCCGCCCATCCCAATCAGCGGCCACACGAAAAATACAACCAGCAGCAACAATGCCGGCAACAACATGAAACGGAATCTATTCCGCGATGCACGCTCGAGAGGATGGAGTGGAGTGTCTGACATACCTTCTCTCAAGCTGGAAAGATGCGCGTCTCACTGCGGTCCCAGGCGAGCGGGATTGATTGCCCCTCCTGATAGCGCGCGATGTTTGCCCGATTGGGTGCGCTGACAATCAGAGCAACGTCGCCAGGTCCGCGGACCTCATAACGCGTGATGTCACCCGAATAGACGACCTCAGCAATCATGGCCGTGCAGGTATTGGTTGGAGTTTCTCCGGCATCGGCGACGTGGATTTTTTCTGGGCGTACGCCTGCAACGACCGCGCTACCGGGCTTCAGGTTGGGATCTGACAACGTTCCAGTGAATGACCAGCCGTCATCAGTCCGGATCGTGCCCAGGTCGTTGGCGACGTCGATGAGCTTGCCTGCGATGAAGTTGGTATCGCCAAGGAAGTCCGCGACAAACTTTGTATTGGGACGATCGTAAAGGTCTGAAGGAGCGCCCACCTGCTCGATCCGCCCCTCATTCATGATCGCGATGCGGTCTGACATCGTCAGCGCTTCGCCCTGATCGTGCGTGACATAGATGACGGTCACGCCGAGACGCTGGTGAATGCGACGGATCTCCGTCTGCATATGATCGCGCAGCTTCTTATCCAGCGCCCCGAGAGGCTCGTCCATCAGCAGCACGCTCGGCTTGAAGACTAGGGCGCGCGCTAGTGCAACGCGTTGTTGCTGTCCGCCCGAGAGCTGCTTTGGCATCCGTTCGGCGAAATCGCCGAGTTTGACCAGGTCAAGCGCCTCCTGGACGGACGCCTTGAGTACGTCCTTAGGTGTCTTGCGAACGCGCAGGGGGAAGGCGACGTTTTCAAATACCGAAAGATGCGGGAACACGGCATAGTTCTGAAACACCATGCCGAGGTCGCGCCTTTGCGGCGGCAGGTCAGCTACGTTCCTCTCGCCGATCTGTATCGAGCCCGATGTCGGATAGACAAACCCGGCGACCATCATCATCGTCGTGGTTTTGCCGGAGCCGCTGGGGCCGAGAATCGTAAAAAACTCACCTCTATCGATGGTGACAGAGATATCGTCGACCGCGTTGGCGGCTCCGAAGGATTTGGTGAGGTTTTGTAGGCGAACTTCAGCGCCTGCTGGGCTGTCTAACGATGAAACCATGGCTCCGCATTATATGACTATGGGTGCAGGACGCCACGCGGCCTTTACGCGGCCGGGAAGTTCAAAGGACTGCCAACCCATTGCGTGGAAATTGGGTGTGCACCCGGTATCATGGCGGGTGCACACCGTTTTAAATCAACCGCGGTTTAGAAGCCACTTCGACCAACGGTCGCTGACTTCCTTGCGGTTGTTTTCCCACCAGTTGATATCGAGTGCAAACGCCTGGGCACGACGTTCTGGCGTGGTGGGCAGGCGCGATTTGGCGGAGTCGGACATCAGATCGAATGCCTTGGAAACTGCCGGGCCGTACGGGTACTTCGACAGGAAGGCTGCGAGCTTATCCGGCTGCATCGCGTATTCGACGAGTTTCTGAGCGTTCGCCGCGTTCTTGGCGCCCTTGAAGATCGAGTAGCCCATCGACGTGTACATGGACTCGTTCCATTCGATGGCAATCGGCTGATTGCCTTCGACGAGCGGCTGAACGCGCGCGTTCCAAAGAGCGCCGAGAACGACTTCCTTGGAGCTGAGCAATTCGGCGGAGACCGCACCGGTGTCCCAGAATTTAGAGACCGAGCCACGGATCTTGTCGAGAGACTTGAATGCACGGTCGAGATCCAGCGGGTACAGCTTGTCCTTCGGCACGCCGTCGGCGAGGAGGGCAAACTCGAGCGGCGGCTGGCCGGAGGCGAGGTCAGGCAGCGTGCGGGCGCCCGGAAAACGCTTCACATCCCAGAACTCGGCCCAGGATTTCGGATGAGCACCGTTGGCAAACGTCTCTTTGTTGTAGGCCATGACCCACGAGAAATAGAGGTGGCCGACGTACTGCTTCAGACGCACAGCTTCGTCGACATCCGACGGGCTCAGGCGTTTCCAGGAAGCATAGTCGATATCGGCGAGAGCGCCCTCGCGCTCCAGGCCGCGCAGAACCACTTCGTCGGTATTGATGACGTCGAGCTCGATGTTACCCGAACGGAACATCGCAAAAAGCTTGCCGATGGTGGCCGCTACCTGGACAACTTCAATGCCGGTTTCGCGCGTGAATGGCTCATAGATGGTCGGCGTGATGGCGTCAGCGTAGGCACCGCCTGAAGTCCGAACTATCACTTGCCCGGCAGCTCTCGCCGGTCGGCCGATAATCGCGGGCGCAGCCAGGAAAGCTGCGGTACCACCAAGCACTACACGTCGCGTCGGTCTTGATTTCAAAGTCATTCACCACCCTCCAAGCAAAAACTCAGCAGACCTGAGACCTGTCGACCCGAGCTGTCTTTCGCCTCGAAATTGATCGGCAGAATAGCGTTGAGTTGCCTTTGATCTGCGTTTCACATCCAACGTGCGCCACTTCGGCACAGGCAAGTATGTATATAACGGTATACAAATGAACGCGATGCTGCGCAAGAGCGAGAAATTTGCGATGCTTTAAAAATGATCGTGGCTGAAACGCACGTGCCTTTGCTACCAAAAGGAAGCCCGGCACACCCCTGCAGATCATTGGGAAGCGGTAGGGTAACGCATTGAACAGATGTAGGAAATTTCTGGATGCGCGCACTCCCTTACTACACAGTTCTCACGTTCACTGATCGAGCGTTTTCAGGCAATCCAGCCGGGGTGTGTCTTTTGGATGATTGGCTGGACGATCAGGTGATGCTGAGGATTGCGGGGGAGAGTATTGCGCCCGCAACGGCGTTCCTTATCCCCAACGGTGATCCACTGCAGTTGCGTTGGTTCACACCTGTCGTGGAAGAAGAACTATGCGGTCATGGCACCCTTGGAGCTGCGTGGGTTGTTTTGAATGAGCTGAAGCCGGGCACATCCCGCGCTGTTTTTCAAACGCGCGCTGGTCAATTGACGGTGGATCGCGAGGACAATGGCTTTGTGATTGATTTGCCTGCGCGTGCGCACACCAGAGTTTCTCGATCCAAGAAGGTCGACCGCGCAATCGGATGCCGCGCAGCTGAGCATCTCACGTCTGCGTATCACATTGCCGTAATGGAGACGGCGCGAGAGGTCGCTGCACTAACGCCAGATCTCGGATTGGTCGCAAAGCTCGATCTCCCGGGCCTTATCGTGACTGCGCCGGGAGATGGTTTCGATTGCGATATCGTCACGCGCTACTTCGCGCCTGCTAAAGGAATTCCGGAAGATCACGCGACCGGCTCCGCGCACACGCAAATCGTTCCATACTGGACACATCGATTGGGCAAGACCTCGATCTCCGGACGCCAGCTATCGCCAAGAGGCGGAGAGATGATTTGCCATCATACCGAGCCCGACCGCATTCGAATGGTGGCTAAGGCGGTAAGATACCTCAACGGCTTTGTCTACGTGTAGCTTTCGCTGTTCGCTGATCCGATCGACCAAACGGAATTCCTCAGCTGAAGATGCTGCGACAGGCTTTCAGAGGCTGCCGAGCCAACTTCGACTGAACCGAAGAAGAATGGCATAGATATAGCAACCGCGGGCAGCCACTTAGGCATATTCAGTGCATATGTGAATGCCTAGACATCACCAAACGCCAAGGGGCAGCACGACGGCAAGCTGGTCGACGAGGCGCGTGCGCTGCTCACCTCCTGGAAGCTGCCCGTCGCCAAAACGACCATCGCCTATCGGTCGCAGTACGTGAATTCCGTCACCACCGGCCGCACCGGCCCGGAGAAGGACAGGAAGGCGGACGCCGAGATCGACGCGCTGTGGGCCGCGGTCAAGGCGGCAGCGCAGCGTGCGGCGAAGCGGAGGGCGCGGGCATGATGGACGACATCGACAGCTTTGCCGCGATGTTCCCCGGCCCGCCCGGCGAGGACCGGCGGGCCGCGCGGGAGGTGCGGGCGCGGAAGGAGCGGCGCACGCAGCTCACCGAAAAGCAGCGCCGCCGCAAAGCGGTGCGTACAACCCAGCTCAATTTCAGGTGCTCGCCGGAATTCAAGGAGCGCACGGCGCGCTTGGCGCGGCGGCTCAACAAATCCACTGCCGACGTCATGGAGGCGGCGATCGCCGAGCTGGAGGATGCCGCAGCCAGGATCGAACGGGCAAACCAGCGCGAGGCGGAAAGGGGAGATGGATAGCTTCGTGCGCGTCAGTGCCGGGCTGGTCGGCCTTGCCATCATCGGCTGTGTTGCCCATTCGGCGATTGTCGCGGGCGGTGGCTATGGTGCCACTGGCGCGCCGCTGCTGATCGCGCTCGCCTGCGGTCTCGCCGTTGGCGCGGTGGCCGTCGAGCTGGCGCGGCGGGAACGGCGCTGGGTGATTGCGATGCTGATCGGCCTTGAGCTGGTCGCCGGCGAGGCCTATGCCCTGCTGCTCACCAGCGAGCGCACGTTGGAGGCGCGCGAGCAGAGGCAGGCGCCCCTCCGGGCGTCGGCTGCGGAGCGGGCTCGGTCCGAGGACAGATTGGCCGTGGCTGAGCGGGCCCTGGCTGGTGCCCAGAGCTCCGACCGGCTTAAGCGGGCGCTGGCGGCCAAGGCCGCGGCCGACGCTGCTGTCGTCGCCAAGGCGGCCGAGCGTGACTGTGCCGGCAATTGCCGGGCTCTGCTCGAGCAGCAGGTCGCGACCGCAGCGGCGGAGATTGCCGCCGCGCGCGCCGAACTGACCGCGTTGCGCAGAACCGCCGAGGCGGAGCTCGGGGCCGCGCGGGCCGCGCTCGCGGCGCTCCCGGCACCGGCCAGTGTTTCGCCACTGGCCGATCGGCTGGGGATCGCGGGCTGGCAGATCGATGTTGCGGCAGCCGTGCTTGCCAGCCTCGCCGCGAACGGCCTCGGCGCCTTCCTGCTCGCATTTGCGGCGCACGGCCGCTTCTCAAGGTCCAGCGACAGCTTCGAGCCTGCTGCACGCCGCAGCGCCGCGGCTGAAGCCGATGCTTTCGCCCGGGAGGTCTTCCGCCCGCAGCCGTGCGGCCGGATTGCCATCGCCGACATCAAGGATGCCTATCAGGCATGGTGTCGATGCCGCGGGCTCGATCCGTTGCCGAACCAAGAATTTGGCCGCGAGCTGGCTGCCCTCTTTGCCAGTGTCGGGCTCTATCGTGTCGGGGTGGGCGCTGATGCCGAAATCCGAGTCTCAAATGGGTCATGTGGATGACCGCTACTGGCCCGAAGCGGCAATTCGAGGGGCCTTGCAAAGGGACTTCGAACGTTGCCGCTTCACAGGTAGTGAGCGGACAATGGCGATGCTTTGTTAGCGTCACAGCCACAATACGCGCTTGCGCTGGTCGAAATTGTTCAGCAAATCCGATGCTGGTCCCTCGTGGAAGACTGCACCGCGTTCGAGCGCAAAAACCCGATCCGCGAGCGCCAGCACCAGGTCCAGGTTGTGCTCAACAATGATGATCGAGACGTGCTTGCGCAGCCGGTCGAACACGTCAAAGAGTTCAAGTACGACACTCGGCGCCAGGCCCTCGAACGGCTCGTCGAGCAGCAGCATTTTGACGTTACCCGACAGCGTGCGCGCCACGGCCACCATCTGCTGTTCGCCACCCGAGAGGTAATCGGCGGCAATATGCATCCGCTCCTTCAGTCGCGGAAAGTACTCGAAGATCTGCTCCTCGTTCCACACTACGCCTGTCGCACCATCAGTGGCCCGCGCAAGCCGTCCGAGCGCCAGATTTTCAGCGACTGTCATGCCCGCGAACAGCCCGCGGCCCTGAGGCACATAACCGATGCCCAGACGCGCCACGTCAGGTGCCGGCAGACCGGCAATGTCGCGGCCGTCGAAACGGATGCTGCCCGAGGCGGGCGGCACCAGGGCTGCGAGCGTCTTCAACAGCGTCGACTTGCCTGCGCCGTTGCGGCCGAGCAGGGCCACGATCTCGCCCTTGCGAACGTTGAGTGCGACGTCCATCAGGATATGGCTCTTGCCGTAGAAGGTGTTCACCCCGTCGATGCGCAGTACCTCTTCGGCATTGCTGAGATCCACAGTGCCGCTCGCCACCGGCGGAACGCCCGTGCCGGTATAGACCCGCTGGACCCGGTGATCGGTGCGGACCTCCTGGGGCGATCCAGTCATGAGTACTTCGCCCTGGTTCATCACGGTGACTTGGTTCGACAGGCCCAGCACGCGCTCGATATCGTGTTCGACGATCAGCACCGGCACGTTGCGGGCAATGCAGGCCACGAGATTTGAGACACGCTCACGCTCTGCCGCGGCGAGGCCCGCCAGCGGCTCATCCAGCAGGAGGACATGCGGCTTGGAACCGAGCGCAATTCCAAGATCGACGAGCCGCTGCCCGCCGTAGGAAAGTTCTCCCGCCTGCACGCTCTCTATGCCCTCGAGCCCGAGAAAGCGGATGAGTTCCTGGGTTTCCGCATCGATCTCGGTATAGGCGTTGACATTGCGCCATGCGTTGAACCGCGCGCGATGGCGTGCCTGTAGCGATAGACGGATGTTTTCGTAGATCGACAGCGTCTTGAAAAGGCTGGTGATCTGGAATGAGCGAGCCAGGCCCAGTGCGCATATTCGGTCGGGAGACAAGCCTGCGATCTCCTGGCCCAGTAGGCGCACGCTTCCCGCATCGGGCGCGTACATGCCGGACACGAGATTGAAGAGGGTGGTTTTGCCAGCACCGTTTGGACCGATCAGGGCATGAATTGTGCCCCTCTCGACAGCAAGATCCACGGACACGACCGCGCGGATGCCACCGAACTGCTTGGCTGCGCCCTTCACCTCCAGCGCCTGATCACCGATGGTTTCGGGGTGCAGGAAGAGCGGCAATTCCAGGCCTTCGAAGATGCGCCGCTTGCTCATGGCGGCGGCGTCCGTCTCATTCGGTTTCCAGCGGCCTGAAATGCGCGCCCAGATTCCGACGAGGCCGCTGGGAGAGAATAGGACAAACCCGATGAAGATCAGTCCGAACCACAGAAGCCAGTTGCCGGTCCAGATCGAAAGGATCTCGCGGAAAAGGATATAGAAAAGCGCTCCTAGCGCAGGTCCCAGGATATTATGCATGCCGCCGATGACGACCATCGCGAGCAATTCTCCCGAGAAGGGGACTGAGGTAGATTCCGCCGAAACGAGATAATGCAGGAACGCCGTGAGTGCGCCGGCAAGGCCGGTTATGCTCGCAGACAGCACGAAGGCGGCGAGTTTGTAGCGTTCGATGGGATAGCCCTGGAAAGTCGCGCGGAGCTGGTTTTCGCGAATGGCGAGGAGCACATGTCCGAACGGCGAGTTTACGACGCGCAGCATGCCGTAGAGCACACCGAACGCGATGAGTGAGATGAAGATGTAGTAGGTGAGGGCGTTATCCAGATCGATGGGCCCGAACCGCCCGCGAGTCAGGCCGCCGAGTCCATCTTCGCCGCCGGTCACCTCGCTCCAGCGGAAGGCGATGTTGTAGCAAAGTGCTGCAAGCGCCAGTGTCAGCAGGGCGAAGTAGACACCTCTGCGACGCAGAATGAGAAAGCCAACGATGATGGCGGCAAGCGCGGTGAGCAGCACCGCGAGCACAATCGGCAATGCGATCTGGCCGGGAAACATGTTCTTTTGCAGCAGTCCTGCCGCATAGGCGCAAAAACCGAACCAGGCGCCGTGACCGAACGAGGTGAGGCCCGTATAGCCAACGAGCACGTTGAGCCCCATGGCCGCAATCGCCAGCGTCACCACGACGCTTGCGGTGTTCACTGTCAGGCCGAGCGAGGCCATGACGCTTGGCAGCGCAAGCAACGCTACGGCGCCGATCCACAGTGGGCGGTTTTTCTGTGCGGTTAGCGCTCTGCTCATTCGAACTTCTCTATGCGATCGCCGAGCAGGCCGCGCGGGCGCAGCAGGAGCACGAGGATCATCAGCACGTACATCGAGGCTTCACCAGCCGGCGGCAGGAAGTGAATCGTCACGCCACGCACAACGCCCACGAGGATCGCGGCGAGCACGACACCCCAGAAGCTCCCTAGACCGCCGATGACGACGACCACGAACGCGGCCGTGATGATCTCGGCGCCCATGGCGGGATGTACGATGGTGATCGGCGCAAAGAGCGCGCCGCCAAGCGCCGCTGTGCCGACACCCAGCACGACGATCGTCGTCATGTAGGGTTGCAGGCGGATGCCGAGTGCCGCCACCATGTCCGGCCGCTGGATCCCGGCCCGGACGACACGGCCGAACGACGTCTTATTCAACAGCAGCCAGATCGCGGCGAGCACCAGAACCACGATGCCGAGCAGCACCAGCCGATAGCGCGAGAACAGGAAGTCCCCGATGATGATCGCGCCTTTGAGTTCCTGAGGAATTGATGCCGGCAGGGGGGCTGCGCCCCACACGATGCGGATTGCCTGCTCGGCGACCATCGCCAGACCGAAAGTCACGAGAAGGCTCAGAATGGGATCGGCAGTATAAAATCTCCGTAGCAGAAAGCGCTCAAAGAGTACGCCGAGGGCGCCAACCACGATCGGCGAGAGGGCAACGGCGGAGACGAAGCCCAGGCGTTTGCCGATCTCGAGCGAGATGTAGGCGCCGAGCGCGTAGAAAGCGCCATGTGCGAGATTGACCACGCCGCCGACGCTGAAGATGAGTGACAGACCAAGCGCAATCAGGAGGTAGTAGCCTCCGAGCACTAGGCCGTTCACCACCTGCTCCAGCAGAAACATCAATTGCATGGGTGGATCAGTTCCGCGCGAGGCTGGAGTGCGAGCTGAAAGCCCAAGTGGATGCCAGAAAAGTGAGCGCGGGTTTTCCCGCACCCACTGTGACTACATGCTGCATTCGCTCTGTTCTTTGGTCGGAGCGAGCACCTCGAGCGACTGATCCGCTGCAGGCACGGCGGCGCCGAGCTGCAGGAAGTCCCATTTGTCTTTCGCCTGATTTTTCTGTTTGACGGTGAAGGGATAGGCTTCCTGCATCAACTGGTGATCCCACGACCGGAAGTAGCCCTTGCGCGCCTTCAGAAGGTCGAACTGCGGCTGCTTTTCGAAATAGGCGATCAGCGCATCGGTTTCCGTCGACTTGGTCTCGGTCATGGCCTGCGCCATGATCTTCAGTGTCACGTACTCGATCCAGGCGTGGTTCTCCGGCGGCTTGCCGTGCTTTTTCGTGAAGTCCGCCACGAATGTCTTTGAACCCGGCACGTCAAGGTCATGGTGCCAGACCGTCGGCCAGATGCCGCTCAAGTTGCCTTCACCTGCGGCCCATGCATCCGCCGTATTGAGGTTGAAGCCCGCAATGGGGAAGGGCAGGCCGAACTCGGCATACTGCTTGACGAAGTTCGTCACCTGATTGCCGCCGAGATTGGTCGAGACGAGATCGGGATTCGCCTGCCGGATCTTGAGCAAATACGGGCTGAAATCCGTCGCATCGGTTGCGACGAGCTCGTCGCCAACCTGGGTGCCGCCGTTAGCGGTGAAGAAGTTTTTCGCAGCTTTTGCGAGGTCATGGCCGAAGAGGTAGTCGGACGTGAGGCTGAAAATGCGTTTGCCTTTGACAAGACCCTCGCGTGCCAGCGCCTGTCCGGCTGCGTTGACCATCACGGTCACCGGAATGTCGACGTGGAACGTGTAGCGGTTACAGTCCTTGCCGCGCAGCACATCCGAGCGTGCCCCGATGCTCATAAACAGGCACTTGTTGCGCGCTGCGACCTGCATGATCGTCTTCGCCGAGGCCGAGTTGATCTCACCCAGCAGCATGGCCGCGCCGTTCTGCTCGATCATCCGCTGCGCCTTGGTAGACGCCGTGGCCGGATTGACAGAGTCCTCCGACATCACCTCGAGCGGGCGCCCGAGCACGCCGCCGGCCTTGTTGATCTCCTCCTCCGCCATCTTGATGCCGAGCTGAGCATAGGTGCCGAGCGCGCCGAGGAAGCCGGTAAGCGGCGTGAGGTGCCCGATCTTGATGACGTTCGCCTGGGCCCGCCCGATAGCGGGAAATCCGATCACCGATCCTCCTGCGAAGGCGGCGCCGGTCATCAACACCTGCCGACGGTCAACGCGAGTCATCGTTGAAATATCCTCCCAATGGGCTGCTCTCTGCGGAGCGCCTTCCACCCTTTTTGCTCATTCAGCATCGTGAGAGGTGGTTTCTTATTTTGGCAGAATAGTTTCTTAGCGCTGACAGTCTGTCAACGTCAAATCGGCGGCTGGCGAGGCAGGGCAACTGCCCCCAAGAGCATGTTTCCCCTCACGATCGTCCGCCAATACTTTCAAGCTGGTCGATGTGTGCGGATGAACGAAAGTCGAAAGCCTCTGACAAAGCTCAAAGTCCTCTCGTGGCTGCGCATGAAGCAGCTGTCGCCAAACGCAACGCCGGTCTGCTGCAACTGCGCGACATCCTGAATCAGCTCGAAACGGACGGTTGAACAATCCCTCCGTTGGCCGCCAAATATGCCACAGTATAAATTGGCTGCCGAACTGTGAGAAATAGCTTCGTCCCCAACACGCTTCATAAGCGAGGCTGCTGGGGGCAATGCATCGGATGGCGACACCGACAGGCTCAACGGTGCGCCCTTCCGGCGCTGCGTTTGGGGCGCTTGCCCGCAGCACACCCGACATCGGTAAATATGACGAACCATGTGATTTTGATTCATGAATGGTGAGGAGGAGAGGCCATGAAGCTTGCAGGCAAGAAAGTCGTTGTCGTCGGTGGTTCCTCGGGTATCGGCCTCGCCACTGCCGCAATGGCGAAGGCCGATGGCGCCGAGGTCATCATTGCTGCACGCGCGCCCGATCGCCTCGCGGCGGCTGCGAAATCGATCGGCGCAACCGCCATCCCCACAGACGTCACGAGCGATGACAGTGTAAATGGCTTGTTCAAGGCGTGCGGTCCAATCGATCACGTGGTCGTAACTGCCGCGCAGTTGCGCACCGGTCCTTTCAAGACGGTGCCGATGGCCGACGTGCGCGCAACAATGGAAGGTAAATTCTGGGGAGCTTGGCGGGTCGCCCGTGCCGCCGAGATCCATGCGGGCGGCTCGCTGACACTCGTGTCCGGCTTTCTGAGTGTCCGGCCCAGGCCTGCAGCAGCGATTGTAGGCGCAGCAAACGGAGCATTGGAATCGCTGGCGCGCAGCCTTGCGCTTGAACTCGCCCCCGTGCGCGTCAATGCTGTCTCGCCGGGCATCATCGATACACCGATCCGCGCTGCAATGCCGGAAGCTCAGCGCCTCGACATGCTTGCCAAAATTGCCTCCGGCCTCCCCGTCGGACGTGTCGGCCTTGGCGACGACATCGCTCAGCAGATCCTCTTGTTCATGACCAACGGTTTTGCCACTGGCTCCATCGTCTACATCGACGGCGGCGCACTGATTGTTTAAGCGTGCGCTGGATGGGGGTCGGATCGGGAGCATACGCTGTGATTGCGGCTTCTGTGACGCGATATGTCTCCCCATTTCCCTCCCCCATTTCAGCCACGACCAATTCCAGAGAGTCGCCTGTCGATCGATCGAATGATGAGGAGATGCGCGGGGCATCAGGCTGGCTCTAGACCGTAACGCGCGAGGGCGGCGCGTGAGCGCTCCGAGGTCAGCGCGCGGATCAGGTCGTCAGCAGAATTTGCTCGCATCGACGACACGATCCGACCAGCCGCGAATTCGGTCAACGGCACCAGCGAGGGCGGCAAACATCCGACCACGTCGATGCCGGGCTCGCTGAGGAGTTCGCTCAATTGCTGGAATCCCGCATCGACCTCGCCGGATGCGATCATCCGTGCAACCGGCACGCCGGGGGGAGCTTCCTGCAGACGCACCGTTGTTGGCGAAGTGCTCTCTCCCGTTGCGGTGAGTTTGCGGATGAGAGAGCCGCTCGGACCGCTGGAGACGCCAACCGCGCGGGCCGTTAGAAGAAGCTGCTGGAGCGATAACTCGTCACACGTAGCCGGCCGCGGTGCGCCCGCACGCACCGCAAGTGCTGTGGCCGAGCGGGCGAAAACGGCGACGCTTTCTTCAACCACAAAGCCTTCTCTGACCAGTTTCAGCAGCGCGTCCTTCGCCAGCACAGCGACATCGAAGGGCTCGCCGGCTCTGACGCGCTTTGCCACCTCCACACCGCCGATCGACGTCACCTCCACGCCCCAGCCGGTCGACGCCGCGAAGTCGGCGGCGATCTCGGCGAGGCTGCGCCGGGTCGCCATGGAAGAAACGATGGTGAGGGCCTGCGTCATGCCGTCGTGCGTTCTCAGCCCCCCGGGACTTTCACCGGTGGCGTGCCGTGGGTGTGGAACGTTTCGATCGTCTTGAGGCCCCAGGCTTGGCCCTTCTTGCGGTCCGCCTCGGTCCACACAACGGTTTGCCAATCGGGCTGCAGGATCAGGCGTGCGCCAGTATTGGCGAGCTCGACCCGATTGCCGGCCGGCTCCCAGACGTAAAGGAAAAACGTGCCCTGTATCGCGTGCTTGTGTGGCCCGGTCTCGATGTGCACGCCGTTTTCCAGGAAGATGTCGGCGGCCCGGAGGATGTCCTCGCGCTGGTCGGTTGCATACGTGACGTGATGTAGGCGGCCGTGACCGCGACCGTGCTCCTCGGCGCAGGCGAGATCATAAGTCTTGTTGTTGACGGTGAACCAGCAGCCGCCGAGCCGGCCGTTGTCGAGCAGGATCATCTCGGTCACCCGCGAGCCCAGGCACATCTCCATGAAACGACGAAACTCGGCCACGTCCTCTGCCAGAAGGTTCAGGTGATCGATGCGGCGCGGAGAGGCGCCTGTGTGATGGAAGCGGCTCGCGTTATTCTTGAGCGCCGGCCGGTCGGAGGCATGCGGCTCGTAGCGAACCGTATCCCAGTAGATCTCGAACACGTGCCCGAATGGATCCTCGAACCTGTAGGCTCGGCCATGTCCCATGTCGCCGTCGATCCAGCCGTGGACCTTGAATCCGCTCGCGGCAATCGCGGCGACGCGGCGATCGAGCGCCTGTGCCGACGAGCCACGATAGCCGATGTGGCCGACGCCGGTGGTGTGGTGGCGCGTGAGTTTAAGCGAGTGAAATTCGTAGTCGTCCCACGCCCGCAGGTAAGCGCTGCCGGCGTCCTGGCCGGAGAGCTTAAGTCCAAAAACGCGAGTGAAGAAGTCGAGGCTCTCCTCGAACTTGTCAGTGTAGACCTCGACGTGGCCGAGGTGAGCGACATCGAAGCACGGCTCGGTGGTCATGGTTCAAGTTCGTCCAAGGTGTCGACATAGCGCAGACCGGATTTCGCCAGCGGCTCGCGCATTGCGTACATGTCGAGACCGAGCTCGCCGGCGGCGAGACGGGCCCGCTTGTCTTCCTCGTTCGCGGTGCGCTTGTCGGCGGCGGCTCGCACGCTGGCCGCTTCAGCGCGGGGGATGACTACGATGCCATCATCGTCGGCGACGATCACGTCTCCGGGATCGACGGCGGCGCCCGCACACACGACTGGCACGTTGACCGAGCCGAGGGTCGCCTTGACGGTGCCCTTGGCCGAGATCGCGCGCGACCAGACAGGAAAGCCCATTTCTCTCAGCGTCGCTGCATCCCTGCAGCCCGCATCGATGACGAGGCCGATGCCACCGCGGGCCTTGAGCGAGGTCGCGAGCAGATCGCCGAACATCCCATCGGTATTGTCAGCGGTCACGCCAACGACCAGAACGTCACCAGCCTGCACCTGCTCGATGGCCACATGCAGCATCCAGTTGTCGCCGGGTTGGGCGAGGACGGTGACGGCGCTGCCGGCGATTCTAGCGCCAGGCCACACCGGTCGCATGTGTGTTTTCATCAGGCCGAGACGGCCGTAGGCCTCGTGCACGGTGGATACGCCGTGGCGGCCCAATGCTGCGATGGTGCCGCTGTCGGCGCGATCGACATTGCGTACGACGACTCCGAGCTTGGTCACCCCAGTACCTCCAGCGCTTCGGGGAACATGCGCTGGTAAGCCTCGCCGTAGGTCATCGGCTTGCCGGTGTTGCGCCCACCCTGGACACCGCGATTGAGAGCGACGCGCTCGTAGTACGCCCATAAGTGTTTTTGCGCGCCGAGCACCTGGAACGCCTTGAATTTCGTCTCCCACACCTCGTCGATGTTCAGGATTACCTGTGGCTTGAAATTGCACTGCTCGGGCTGGTGGGGCTCGAACAGGAATACGGGTGCCGCAGAGTACGTCGTGTAGCTCTCCGGCTTGTGTCCCATCGCTTGCGCGATCACACGCGCCTCCTGCGCGAAATGCGCGGCGGTCGGATGGTCAAAATTGTAGGGATCCTCGAGCGCGTGGGTCAGAACGAATGCCGGATTGAGCTCACGGAAGATGTCGATGGTGCGCTCGAGCATGGCCTCCGTCGGCCGCAAGGGATAGTCTCCGCAGTCGAAGAACTCGATCTCGGCGCCTAGAATTGCCGCCGCGCGTTCGGCTTCGTCGCGGCGGCCGGCCTTTACCTCGGCCATCGTGATCCCGCGCTGCTTCCAGGCGAACTGGCTCTCACCGCGCTCGCCGAAGGAAAGGCAGACAATCTTCACGCGATAGCCGCGATGCGCGTGCAGTGCGATGGCGCCGCCAGCCCGCCAGACGAAATCGCCGGGATGGGCAGTGATCACAAGGCCGGATTTCGCGGCTGGACTCATGGGCAGGCTCCGTGTCGTGCAGGATGGACCATGGCGCCAGCGTGCGCGTAGTGCCATTTCAAAGCCGAAGCGGTCCTATAAGAATGTACTATAGGCTGTCAGTGCCGCATGTTGGGGTCGTTAGCGGCATATCTGGTGAGGGTTCGTGCTCGATCCGATCGATCTCAATCGCCGGCATCTGCGCGCCTTTTGCGAGGTCGTCGACTGCGGGAGCATTTCGCAAGCAGCCAGGCGCGTGCATATCTCGCAGCCGGCCATCACGCAGGGGATTGCGAAGCTCGAGCACACGCTCGGTGCTGCGCTCTTCGCCAGAGCAAGCACGGGCATGATCCCGACCAAGGCCGGCGGCATCATGGCCCGGCGCTCGGCCAGGGCCCTCGACAAGATCCGGGCCGGCGCGATGGCTGCCCACGGTGGCCCGCAAGCCCGCAAGGGTTTCGCGGGATTTGACCGCCTGATCACCGGCCCGCAATTGCGGGCCTTGCTGGCTGTGGCCGAGGCGCGGAACTTCTCGCTCGCCGCACGCACGGTCGGAATCTCGCAGCCATCGCTACATCGATTGGCTCGCGACCTCGAGCGCGTTGCCGGTGTCACGCTTTACACGCGTACGCAGCAAGGGATCGCGCTGACGCACGCAGCCGAGGAACTGGCCCGCAATGCCCGCCTTGCGTTCGCGGAGCTGCAGCAGGGCTTCGAGGAGCTCGCCGCGCTCAGGGGAGAAGACCAGGGCAGCTTGACGGTTGGCGTGCTGCCGCTGACGCGAACCGCCATCCTGCCTCGAGCGATCAAGGCACTTGCACAGTGCAGGCCGGAGACCCGTGTCCGCGTCGTTGACGGGTCTTACAATGACCTGTTGCACGAGTTGCGGCATGGCGGCATCGACGTCCTGATCGGTGCGTTGCGATTTCCTGCGCCGATCGACGACGTGGTCCAGACGCCGCTGTTCGAGGATTGGCTGTCGGTGATCGGACGGCGCGGACATCCGCTGGCGGGCCGTCGCCGCCTCTCGGTGCGCGATCTTGCAGCTTATCCCTGGATCGCGCCGCGGCCGGGGCCGCCGGGGCGTGCGCAGTTCGACGCGCTGTTCGGAAAAACGCGTATCAAGGCGCGGGAAGGGCTCGTCGAGGCAAGCTCTTTAATTGTCATCCGCGGCTTGCTGATGGAAAGCGATCGGCTCACGCTGCTTTCGGCCCGCCAGGTGGAGCGGGAGATCCGGCACGACATGCTCGAGATCATTCCCTTCAAGGTCCAGCAGGCCCCCCGCTCGATCGGCACCACGATTCGCCGCGACTGGCGGCCGACGCCGACGCAGGCCTTGTTCCTCGACTTGCTGCGCGATGTTTGCGCGAGTGCGAGCCAGCCGGCTGTTGCCTATTCGGATTTTGAATAGCCTTCGCGCACAACCAACTTCAACCCCCGCCGTGACGGCTGATAACGATTTGGCCGTTGCTCTCCGCGGGGTGTCGCATGACAACCAGCAGTTCACCGTCGCACGGTCACACCGATAATCTGCCCGAAGTTGCCTTCCTCGGGTTCGGGGAGGCCGCGACGGCCTTCGCTCGCGGATTCGCACGCTCGGTTCCGGTCGCGTGCATCGCCTACGACATCAAGACGGAGGCCGATGGTCCATAGCGCGAGGCGAAGCTTGCCTGCTACGCAGCGGCCGGTGTGCGAGTAGGCCTATCGCCCGCCGATGCATTTGCCACAGCCGGGGTCGTGTTCTCGCTGGTGACCGCCGGCCAGGCATTGTCCGCGGCTCGCGCCGTGGCGGCGCACCTGCCCGCCGGTGCCCTTTATCTCGACTGCAACTCGTGCGCACCGCAGACGAAACAGCAGGCCGCGCTTCTTATCGAGGCCGCCGGGGCGCGCTACGTCGACGTTGCCGTCATGGCGCCGGTGCACCCTCTGCTTCATCGCACACCGCTGCTGGTCAGCGGCCCGCACGCCGAAGACGTGCTCATCGTAGCCGCTGCACTGGATATGGATGCCAGGGACGCCATGGGCGGCGTCGGCCACGCCTCATCGATCAAGCTTGTACGCTCGATCATGATGAAGGGGCTCGAAGCATTGGCGGTCGAATGCGTTCTCGCAGGGCGCAAGCTCGGCGTCGACGATGTCGTGCTCGCGTCGCTGGAGCAGACCTATCCAGGCTTCGGCTGGGATCGGCGCACTGGCCAGATGCTCCAGCGCGTTATGGTGCACGGAATTCGCAGGGCTGTAGAAATGGACGAGGCGGCCCGCATGGTCGCGGAACTGGGCCTGCCGTTTGCCATGGCGAGCGCAACGGTTGAGTGGCAGCGGCGGGTCGGCGCCCTTGGCCTCAAGAGACACCAGACCGTGCTCGACGACGCACCGCGCCGCGCACGCGCCGACGCGATCATTGAAGCCCTCGACGAACAAACATGAGAAGGCCTGAGCGACAGGTCCTCGAAACAACAGGAGGAAATAGGAGCACCGATTACTCAGTCCTTTCCAGAAG
>JAEZBZ010000084.1 GCA_023412745.1 Pseudomonadota bacterium
GAGGTGAAGGGCCGCGACGGCAAGGTCTACACGCTGCGCGCCACCGGTTCGGTAATCCAGTTCGAGGGCTTCCTCAAGGTCTACGAGGAAGGCCGCGACGAGCGCCTGCACGCCACCAAGGGCAAGGACGACATCGCCCCTGACGAGGACGACACCAGCCGCCGCCTGCCGGTGCTGGCTCAGGGCGACCGGCTGTCCGACCGCGCGATCTCGGCCGACCAGCACTTCACCCAGCCACCGCCGCGGTTCTCAGAAGCGACACTGGTCAAGAAATTGGAAGAACTCGGCATCGGCCGACCTTCGACTTACGCCGCGACACTGGCTGTGCTGCAGGAGCGCGACTACGTGCGCATCGACAAGAAGCGGCTGGTTCCCGAGGACAAGGGCCGTCTCGTCATCGCGTTCCTGGAAGGCTTCTTCAAACGCTATGTCGAGTACGACTTCACGGCCGATCTGGAAGACAAGCTCGACCTGATCTCCGACGGCAAGCTGGAGTGGAAAGACGTACTGCGCCAGTTCTGGCGCGAATTCACCGGCGCGGTGGACGAGATCAAAGAACTGCGCGTCGGCGAAGTCCTGGAAGCGCTGAACGAAATCCTGGGGCCGCACATCTTCCCGCAGCGCGAGGACGGCGGCGATCCGCGTTTGTGCCCGTCGTGCAAGAGCGGCCGCCTGAGCCTGAAGATCTCCGGCAAGTACGGGGCATTCATCGGATGCGGCAACTACCCGGAATGCCGCTACACGCGCCAGCTCGCCGACAGCAACAGCGGTGACGACGAAGCCGCCTCGCCGGATGGCAAGCTGCTCGGCATGGATCCGGAAACCGGCTTGCCGGTGACGCTGCGCAAGGGTCGCTTCGGTCCGTATCTGCAGCTCGGCGACGGCTCGGACGACGAGAAGCCCAAGCGCTCCTCAATCCCGCGCGGCGTCGATGCAGGCTCCGTCGATCTGGAACTGGCGCTGAAGCTGTTGTCGCTGCCGCGCGAGGTCGGAGTGCATCCGGAAACCGGCAACATGATCACCGCCGGCCTCGGTCGCTACGGACCGTTCATCCTGCACGACGGCACCTACGCCAATCTCGAAAGCTTCGAGGACGTTCTGTCGGTCGGCATCAACCGCGCCGTCACGCTGCTGGCAGAAAAGGCTGCGGGCGGCGGCAAGAAGTGGTCGCGGCCCAAGGCACAGGTTCTGAAGGATCTCGGTGAGCATCCCGACGGTGGCGGCAAGATCGAAGTACTGTCGGGCCGTTACGGGCCTTACGTGAAGCACGGATCGGTCAACGCCACAGTGCCGAAGGGCAAGGAACCGGCCGCATTGACGGTCGCCGAAGCGGTCGAGCTACTGGCTGCCCGCGCGGCAGCTGGCGGCGGCAAGGCTAAGCGCGGCAAGGCGAAAGCACCGGCCAAAACGGCGAAGGCTGCCAAACCTTCGGCTGAAAAGGCGCCCGCCAAGGCCAAAGCCAAGGCACCGGCCAAGAAGGTTGCAAAGCCGCGCGCCAGCAAGCCCAAGCAAGCGGCGGAGTAAATGCCAACGCGCACGCCACGCCGGGATATCACCGCTGCACCGGACACCATGACAGGCGGTCCGGCGCCGTGCCGTCGGGAGGCGTCGCATCGTGGCTCGTAAACGCGGCGAACCGCCTCCGCCGAAAGCGAAGGGCAAGCCCGTCTCCGCGGGCGGCATGCCGACCAAAGACGAACTGCTCAAGTTCATCAGATCCTCGCAAACCAAGGTCGGCAAACGGGAGATAGCGCGCGCCTTCAATATCAAGGGCGGCGACCGGATCGAACTGAAGCGGCTGATCGCGGAGCTAACGGACGAAGGTGTGCTCGCCGGCGATCGCAAATCGCTGCGCTCCAAGGGCTCCGTTCCCTCGGTCAGCGTGCTGGAAGTCACCGGCCGCGACGAAGACGGCGATCTCGTCGCCGAGCCGATGGTGTGGGATCGTAAGGAGGGTCCGCGCCCGAAAATCCTGCTGCTCAAGCCCCGCCGCGGTCGCGCCTGGGACGACGCCACGCTCGGTGTCGGCGACCGCGTGCTGGCCCGTATCCGCCAGCTCGAAGAAGCCGACGTCGAAGGTTTCCGCCTGGAAGCCGAACCGATCAAGAAGCTGCCGCGCGAAAAACGCCGCACGCTCGGCATCTTCCGCGCCTACGCCAAAGGCGGCGGCGTCATCGCGCCAATCGACCGGAAGGAGCTGCGCGACTGGCCGATCCAGCCGGGCGATGAGGGCGACGCCCGCGATGGCGATCTGGTCCGTTTCGACCTGCCGCGCCAGGGCCGCTTCCGCGTCCCGCACGCCCGCGTCATCGAATGCCTGGGCAATCCCAAGGATCAGCGCAAGATCAGCCTGATTGCGGTTCATGCGCACGGCATCCCGGATGAGTTTCCCGAAGGCGTGCTGGCCGAACTCGACAAACTGCCGCCGCTGCAGACCAAGGACCGCACCGATCTGCGCGATCTGCCGCTGCTCACCATCGATCCGGTCGACGCCCGCGATCACGACGACGCCGTACATGCCGCCCACGACACCGATCCGCGCAACGAAGGCGGCTTCGTCGTCACGGTCGCCATCGCCGACGTCGCCCATTACGTCCGCCCCGGATCCCGACTCGATCGCGAAGCGCAAATTCGCGGCAACTCCGTGTATTTTCCGGATCGCGTCGTGCCGATGCTGCCGGAGCGCATTTCCAACGACCTGTGTTCGCTGCGCGAGTTCGAGGACCGGCCGTGCCTGGCCGTGCGCATGGTGTTCGACGCGCGTGGCGAGAAGCGCAGCCACAGCTTCATGCGCGCGATGATGCGGTCCGCGGCCAAGCTCAGCTATCAGGAAGCGCAAGCCGCCATCAACGGCGACCCGTCCGACAAATGTAAGCCGCTGATGGCCACGGCCTTGGAACCGCTGTGGGCCGCCTATCGCCTTGTCAGCGAAGCGCGCGACCGCCGTTCGCCGCTCGATCTCGACCTGCCCGAGCGCAAGATCCTACTCGACAAGGAGGGGCGCGTCGATCGCGTCGTCATTCCCGAGCGGCTCGAAGCCCATCGCCTGATCGAAGAGTTCATGATCCAGGCCAACGTCGCGGCAGCCGAAGCGCTGGAGCAGAAAAAGACCCCACCGGTCTATCGCGCCCACGGCCAGCCCTCGAAGGAGAAGCTGACGGCGCTGCGCGATTTCCTGAGCAGCCTCAAGCTCAGCCTGCCGCCTGGCGAACTTAAGCCCGCGCATTTCAACCGCGTGCTGGCAGACGCCAAGAAGCTGCCGACGGTAGACCTCGTCAACGAAGTCGTGCTGCGCGCGCAGGCGCAAGCCGAATACACGACGGAGAACTACGGCCACTTCGGCCTGAACCTTCGCCGCTACGCGCATTTCACCTCGCCGATCCGTCGCTACGCCGACCTGCTGGTGCATCGTGCGCTGGTGCGTGCGCTGTCGTTCGGCGCCGGCGGGCTGACGGATGAGGAAGTGCCGCGGCTGGACGAAATCGCCAAATCCATCTCGGAAGCCGAGCGGCGCGCCATGGCGGCCGAACGCGAAACCTCCGATCGGCTGATCGCCGCGCACCTGGAAGATCGCGTTGGTGCGGAGTTCCAAGGCCGCATCTCGGGCGTCACGCGGTCCGGCCTGTTCGTGCGGCTGAAGGACACCGGGGCGGACGGCTTCGTGCCCGCCTCTTCCATGACCGGCGACTTCTACGAGCATCTCGAAGCCGCCCACGCGCTGGTCGGCCGCCGGACTTCGGAAGCTTACCGCCTGGGCGATACCGTGCAGGTGCGCTTGGTCGAGGTCATTACGACTGCCGGCGCGCTGCGCTTCGAGATGATCTCCCAAGGTCAGCGCGGCCATGTTGCACTGGCAAAGGGATGGACCGGACGGCAGCGCCGGCAAGGCCGGCCGGGCGGTCGTCGGCGCTGAAACTGGCGCAAGAAAGCCGCAGCGCTTCGCCGTTCAAGTTGATCGGCCGGATATCCATATTTGCCTTATCGGGGCGGCGATTGGCGCGCTTGACGGATCACGAGCGAGCATGGCCAATGGCTATAGGAGGACCAACATGCCCGTAAACTCCGAATTTGCTCATAAGGACCAAGATGATCGTCCGGTCGGCGACGCCATGTTGCGCGGCGCACGGATGACGTGTCCCGCCTGCGGCAAAGGGCCGATGTTCCGCGCCTTTCTGAAGGTTGCTGACACCTGCCCGTCTTGTGGCGAAGCCATGCATCATCAGCGCGCCGACGATGCGCCGCCGTACTTCACCATGGTGGTTGTCGGACATATCGTCATCGCGGGCGTGCTGGCGCTCGAGCAGGCCGTTGCGCCGCCGCAATGGGTGCATCTGGTGCTCTGGCTGCCACTGACGATCGGGTTGTCTCTGATGCTGCTACCGCGTATCAAGGGCAGCCTCGTGGGCTTCCAGTGGGCGACCCGCATGCACGGGTTCGGCGGTGTCGAACCTGAAGCCGAGCCAGAGCCGCTTCCTGCCCGTCCGCTATCCTGACTTCAGTTCGACACGATCCATTGAGCCGATGACCAGCACATCCCAGCCCTCGGACGACGCAACCAAAGCGCGGGCGCTGCGTCCGCGCGACGCCGCCACCTTGATCATTGTGGACCGCCAATCCGGCGCCCCCCGCGTGCTGATGGGGCAACGCCGCCTTGATCAGGTCTTCATGCCGGGCAAGTACGTCTTTCCCGGCGGCCGCGTCGACGCCACCGATCGCAATATCGAAAGTTTCGACGAACTGCGGCCAACCGAAGTCGCCAAGCTGCTCCTCGATATGAAAGGCACGCCAAGCGCCGCGCGCGCCCGTGCGCTCGGGCTGGCTGCCATCCGCGAGACGTTCGAGGAGGCCGGCTTATTGATCGCTTGCCGCTCGGAAGCGGCCTGCCAGCCCTACGAAGTGCCGAGCTGGAACGGCTTTTTCTCGTGCGGCTTCCGCCCCAAGCTGAGCGCGTTGACGCTGTTTGCCCGCGCGATAACACCGCCCGGCCGCCCAAGGCGCTACGATACCCGGTTTTTCTGCGTCGCCGCCGAGGAGATCGGCCATACGGTCGATACACGGGATGGGGAATTGCTCGGCTTGCACTGGCTGACGCTGGAAGAAGCCCGCAGCCTAGACCTGCCCTCGATCACGCGCGTCATTCTGGAAGATCTGCTCGATCACCTGAAAGCGAAAGAGACTAGCAACGAGGCGCCTATTCCGTACTATCACCACAAGAATGGGACCTTCCGTCGCGAGCTGCTGAGCCCCGACAAGCCCGCATTGTGACCGCCGCGTGACTTGACAGCACGGCGTGCCTGAGTATGGTGCGCTCCGCTTCATTTGACCGGCGCGCTAACGCGCTGAGGACCGCAGGATACCATGGCCAAGCCAGTTACACAGAAAATCAAGCTGCTTTCGACGGCGAACACCGGCTTCTTCTATGTGACGAAGAAGAACCCGCGCACCAGCACCGAGAAGCTGAGCTTCAAGAAGTACGACCCGATCGCGCGCAAGCACGTCGAGTTCAAGGAAACGAAAATCAAGTAATTCGAGCAGGGCGCGCAGCCGCCCTCTCCGCCTTGCAGAGCCTCTTCTGCGGGCTCAATTGGATTTGCTCACAATTCGATTGTTTGGTGCATGCACAGTGCGCCATGAAGCTTGGGAAAAGCTAGGGATTGGCCTCGGTCAGGGCCCGCAACAACTCTCGGCAGCGGGGTAAGAAGTCCGAGCGCGTCACGGTCCCTGACCTGATAACCAAGAGGGTTGCCAAAGAGGGCGTTGGCTCACCACTTGGTGAGATCGGCCTATTTGCAGCCAATCGAGGAGGCCAACTCCTAGCTGCCGGACCGACCCGTGCCTCTACGCTCAGGAGATGCGGCGGACCTGAAACGCAGAGAACATCTTATCAGCGCCAACCCACGGCCAAGGGTTAATTCCGGGTCGCTTGATGGAGCTGAATACAGGTTACCTGTTTAATCTTGGCAGAACACCGTCCGGTTTGCAAGCGCGCTCGTTTTTGATTCGCTTGCGATGTCAACAACGTCGCGCTCTGCGTTAATGAACACCTACATCTTTGCGACGCGCACACGACACACATGCGGGCGGCGATCGGGTCCACTTCGCTTACGCAGCGTCCGTCACCACGCGATTGCGCCCGGTGTGCTTGGCCGAGTACAGAGCCTTGTCGGCGCGCCTGAACATTGCCGATGGCGTGTCATCGCACGACTCCAAGGTGGCTACTCCGGCGCTTGCCGTCACGCAAACATCAAAACCGGTTTCGACGCGAAATGGCTGCGCTGCGATGCAATTTCTGAGACGCTCGCCGACTTGAAACGCACTCTGATTGTCGGTATTAGGCATAACAATAATGAACTCTTCGCCGCCGAACCGGCAAACAAGGTCGATACTGCGCGTATTGCCACGCAACCGCTCCGCAAACTCCGTCAGCACCAGATCACCCACATCGTGGCCGTAAGAGTCGTTGATCCGTTTGAAGTAGTCGATATCCACCACGAGGATCGACAGCGGCCGCCCGTCGTTCACCGATTCAGCCACCAGCGCCTTCAGGTGGCTTTCCATGTAACGGCGGTTGAACAACCCCGTTAGCGCATCCCGGACCGACAACTCCACGCTCTGGACCAGACGGCTCCTGAGCTGCTCGGAGTACCGCTTGCGCGTGATCTGCGTGCGCACGCGGGCGAGCATTTCGTGGCGCTCGATCGGGCGCACCAGATAGTCGTTCACGCCGAGATCCAGCCCGCGCAGCAGGCGCGCCTCGTCACCGGGCTCGACAAGGATGATGATCGGCAGATGACGCGTGCGGTCCACCGAGCGCACCTGGCTGCATAAGCGCAACCCGTCAGCCCCCGCCAGGCTCAAGCTGACGATGAGCAGGTCGAAATCCTGGTTCGCGGTAGCGATCAGTGCCGTTTGCGGATCACCGACCACCTGGGTTTCGTGAAATTTGCCAAGTGCGTCCACAATGCGCGCAGCTGACCGGCCATGATCATCCACGAGAAGGATATGCCCGCCGGCATTGATCAAACTGTCTTCCTGGCCATCGCGCGGCGGCAATCCCATGCGCTCGGCGGTTTCCGCGCGCATCAGCATCTCGTCGTTCAGAACCTTAAGACGCGCCAGATTGCGCACCCGCGTAATCAGCGCGATGTCATCGACCGGCTTGGTCAGGAAATCGTCGGCACCAGCCTCGAGGCCCTGGATCTTGTCGGAGGGCTGATCGAGCGCCGTCACCATGACCACCGGCACATGACGTGTAGCCGGCTGAGCCTTGAGGCGGCGAGATACCTCGAAACCATCCATCCCGGGCATCATCACATCGAGCAGCACGACATCGACGCGCTCGCGCGCGCATATGTCGAGCGCATCGCGCCCCGTTTGTGCCGTGAGAACTTCAAAGTATTCGGCTGAAAGCCTTGCTTCGAGAAGTTTTATGTTTGCAGGAATGTCGTCGACAACCAATACGCGCGCCGTCATGGCAAACCCTACACAGAACTGACAGGTACCCGCGCATCTCCAATGAA
>JAEZBZ010000085.1 GCA_023412745.1 Pseudomonadota bacterium
TTCAGCTACTTCTACTGCGCCCGCGAGGCCATCCGGCGCATGTCGACCCTGCATGGCGGCGGCGGCGGCGCCATCGTCAATGTTTCGTCCCGGGCGGCGAGCTTCGGCGGATTGCCGAAGGAAACGCATTATGCGGCGACCAAGGGCGCCGTAGACAGCTTCACCATGGGGCTGGCACGCGAGGTTGGGCGCGAGGGCATCCGCGGCAACGGTGTGCGCCCTGGGCCGGTGATCACCGAGATTCATGAAGTGCATGGCGGCGAGGAGGCCGCGCGCGCGATTGGCGCTAGCAGTCCGATCGGCCGGGCCGGAGAGCCGCACGAGATCGCCGACACGGTGCTCTGGCTGTTGTCCGACAGATCATCATTCGTGCACGGCGCGATCCTGAATGCCACCGGCGGCTTGTGATCCGGTAGTATTCCAACGTCGATATCACGATTTATGAAACGTCGTAGTCTGCTGTCGACTTGATTTTCATCCGCGCCCAAGCGCATCCGGAGAGATATGTCTGCCGGCGAAATATCGTTGTTTAGGTGCTGCAATGAATATTTGGCGTTAACGACTATGAAGCGATTATAAATGCGTTTTGATTTGTAAAATATTCGTCGCGCGCATCGGCTGGAACATCTCCGCGCTGCAGGCGTTGTCTTGGCACAACCCAGTTTCAGGAGGTCCGAATGGATAGCCGAATGTGGTGGTTGATTGGTGGCATCGTGGCGCTGGTACTTGTCGTGGCCATGATGTTCCCGCGTGAGCCCACCGAGACGGCGACAATTCCCGCGCCGTCGCCGCCTGCCGCAACGTCACCGGCTCCGACGCCCGCTCCGCCGGCCAACCCGGCACCGCAGGCGACGCCGCCAGCCCCGTCGGATAGCCCGGCTTCGCCGGCGGTTCCGAAATAAGAGAACGTCTCGCTTGACCGCCCCACACCACAGGCCGCAGACCGTAGATCACGGTTTGCGGCTTGTTAGTGCGACACCCGCCAAAATCAGCACAAATCCCGCGATGTGATACAGCGCCAGAGGCTCGCCCAGCAGCCCGATCGCCATCAGCGCACCGAAAAGCGGCACAAGATGTAAGAAAATACCGGCGCGCACGCCGCCGATCAGCTCAACGCCGCGCGTATAGCAGATGAAACCGATGATGCTCGGAAAGATCGAAACGTAGAGCACGGTCAGTAGCGTCACGAGCGTCGGTTGAAGGACCATGCCGAACATGGTCGATTCGATGATCAGCAGCGGAAAATTAAAGACCCCAGACGCGAGAAACTGAACAAACAGAAACGTCAGCCAATGAATGTCCGGCCGCAGCCTGAGATAGGCGGTATAAATGGCTGTAATCAGCATGCCGAACAGGATCAGCAGGTCGCCACGGTTCAGCGTCATACGCAAAAGTACGTCAAGGCTCCCGTGGGAGATCACGACCAGAACGCCCACCAGCGATATGACGGTGCCTACGATCTGCCTGAATGTCATCCTGTCACGAAACAGGAAGACGCAGGCTAGCGCGATCATGACAGGCGCCGTTGAGTTCAGGACCAGCGCATTGAGCGCCGTTGTGAAATTCAGCCCGATGTACTGCAGTGTATTAAAGGCTCCGCAGCCCATGATGCCGAGGATCGAGAGAAATTTCCAATTCTGACGGACAACGGGCCAGTCTCGTTTGAGATGCGGCAACGCGAACGGCAAAAGGAACAGGGCCGCCAGCGACCACCGCAGAAACGACAGCGCGACCGGCGGGACATGCCCGGCGACGGCGCGGCCCAGAACTTGGTTTCCGGCCCAGAACAGGGCCAGGAAGGTCAGCAGGAGATAGGCGTTGTTGAAGGCCTTGTCGGCCAGACGGCGTAGCATTCGCGGTTCACTTATCGCATGCAATAGTTGCCACGCCGGTTGGCCGCGGAATTTCGCGCGGCCGCCTGCGGCGTCACTTGCCCCATCTGAGTGCCAACGGCGAAACGTCGGCGGCCAATTCCAGAAGGCCCGCCCGCGTATCGGGATGCAGCGGCTCCAGCGGATGACGCACGAAGTCGCTCTTGATGATGCCGCCGGCCTTCATCACGGTTTTGGTAGCCCTGAGCCCGCACTGGCGGTTCTCGTAGTTGATCAGCGGTAGGATGCGCGCATAACCAGCTTTCGCTTCCGCGCGCCGGCCGGCCAGGAAATCCTGTACCACCGGCTTGATCAGGTCCGGCAGCAGCGCGCTCGACATGGTGCCGGTGGCGCCAGCATCGAGATCCGCCATCAGCGTAATGGATTCCTCACCATCGAACGGCCCTTCAATGAGATCGCCACCGGCTGCGATCAGCGCACGCAGCTTCGCGGCAGTGCCTGGCATCTCGATTTTGAAGTAGCGCACAAGCGGAACTTCCTTGGCCAGACGCACTAGGAACGGCACCGTCAAGTTTACGCCGCTCAGCGGCGCGTCCTGCACCATGATGGTGATGCCCGACGCATCGGCGACACGCTGGAAATGCTCGATCATGCCTTTCTCGTCGGCCTTGAGGCTGCTGCCGTGATAGGGCGGCATCATCATCAGCATGGTCGCGCCAGCCTTGGCGGCGGCCTTTGCACGCGCGGCCGCGATATCCGTGCTGAAGTGGCTGGTGGTGACGATGACCGGAACGCGGCCGGCGACATGCGTCATGCTGAGGTCGAGCAGGGTCTGGCGTTCTTCGTCGGACAACAGGAACTGTTCGGAGTAATTGGCGAGAATGCAGATGCCATCGACGCCCTGGTCGATCATGCAATCGAGTACCCGTCGCATGCCGTCCAGATCGAGCGCACCAGTGTCGGTGAAGGGGGTGGGGGCGATCGGAAAGATGCCGGTAAACGGCTTGGCTGCGGGCATGACGGTCTCCCTAGTGATTGGTCGCGAGATGGCGATGGGCTCTCGATTATGCGGTTCGACCCATTGTTTCGTGGCAGCCATAGCACAAATCCAGGCCGCGCCAGTACGTCTTGGCGCAACCCTGCGATGCGTGAGTGCCGGATGATTGGATGTCCGCGACGGCCAACGTTCGGCGCGGCCGTCGCGTATCGCTATCAGCGCTGATAGCGCCAGCGTAAGCGGCCGTTCCAGCCTTCGATGCGGCCGACGGACGGATCGGGGAAGTGGATCGGCAGCAGCTTGGTGTCGGTATCCGCGACTTTGCCGAAGAACGCTTCGCGGCTCTTCACCGCCTCTTCCGGATCCCAGCAGAACACGGTCGACCATTCCGGCTCGGCGACCTGCAAGGCGTGGTGGAACAGGTCTCCGGTGATGACGGCGTGCTGGCCGCCGCTGCGTACGTGCAGGCAGCAGTGGCAGGGCGAATGGCCGGGCGTTGGCTCCAGCGTGATGCAGTTGTCGAGTTCGAAATCGTCATCGACCAGCAGCGCCTGACCGGCCTCGACCACCGGCAGGCAGTTGAAGCGGAACACGTCGCCGCCGCCGCCCGGACGCTGCTCGCCGGCCTTGGTCGAAGCTTCCCAGGCCTCATACTCGCGCTTGTGGAAGATGTATTTCGCGTTGGGGAATGTAGGTACCCAGCGACCGTCGCGCAGCACGGTATTCCAGCCGGAATGGTCGATGTGCAGATGGGTGCAGAAGACGTAGTCGATGTCTTCGACCGACAAGCCCTCGGCCTTCAAGCCCTCCACCCAGGGCTGCTTGGGGTAGTCCATCGGCGCCGGCCAGCCTTTGTCCTCACCCGTGCACGTATCGACCAGAATGACATGGCGCGGCGTGCGCACGACGTAGGTCTGATAGGTGACGACCATCTTGCCCGATACCGGATCGTAGGTTTCGGGTTCAACCTCCTGCAGCCGTTCGGCCAGCAGTTCCGGCTGCGCGGCTGCCTTCGGGAACATCGCCTCTGGCGTGCGCCACGGCCCGTCGCGCTCGATGAAGCTGGTGATGGTGACGTCGCCGATGGTGAGCTTGCGCATGTCCTGCCTTGGGTTTGTTCAATGCTGAATGTGGGCGCAGTAATGCACCGCCGACCGCATTGCGCAAGGACTGGTCAGGGGTGCGGCGTCGTTCCGGACAAGGCGTAGTTCATCATCTTGTAGGCCAGCACGGCGGCGGTGTAGTCGGCCGCATGCAGGCCGGGCATCGGCGCGAGTTCAACCAGATCGCCACCGACGATGGTGCCGACCTCGGCCGCGCGTCTGAGGATTTCCAGCGCCTGCAGATACTGCATGCCGCCCGGTGTCGGCGTGCCGGTCGCCGGCATGATGCCGCCGTCGAGACCGTCGATGTCGAACGTGAGATAGACCGGCTTGCCCTTCAACGGCGCGACGATGTCTTCGATGTTCCAGCGCGCCTGATCCTTGCCCCAATGGATATGGATGCGGTCGCGGTTGGCGTCGTAATAGTCCGCCTCGGCCTGCGAGATCGCGCGGATGCCGACGGAAACGAGCGTGACATCCGGATGATCGAGCACGCGCCGCATGGCGGAGGCATGCGAATAGTGCTCGCCCAGATAGCCGTCGCGCAGGTCGGCGTGGGCGTCGAACTGCAGCACCACAAGATCGGGATAGCGCTCCACGAACGGCCGGATCGCTCCGGGTGTCAGCGAGTGCTCACCGCCGATCACGAACGGAAAGCGGCCGGCGTCCAGCACCGTGCCGACGATGCCGGCCAACTGATCCAGCGCAGCTTCAATCGACGGCGCGATTTCAGGTTCGCGAACAGTGGCGATGCCGTAATCGAGGTAAGCCTCGCGCCACAGTTCCTCGTCGAATAGTTCGAGCTGATGACTTGCGGCCAGGATCGCGGCCGGTCCCGCAGCCGTGCCGCCGCCGTAGCTGACGGAGGCTTCCAGCCCGAACGGAATGACGACGGCGCGCGCCGCTTCCGGATTGACGGCGTCGGCGCGACCTTCTTCCAGGAAAGCTTCGGCGGGCGGCAGATAGTCGAGCGTGACCGATGCGTTGCCGTTCATGCTGCTTCTGCCGCCTGCTGTGCTGGTGTGTGCTGTGGCCCGATCAGGCGTTCTGCGCGATCGATGCCTGATCTTCGCCGTACATCGTGTACATCGGCTCGTCGAGCAGGATCACCTCGTCGTAACGGCCGTAGCCGTTGAAGTTGCCTGCCAGCGCACGCCCGTAGGCGCCGATGTTGCCGATCTCTATGTAGTCGCCCTCGCGGATGGACTCGGGAAGGTAGAACGGTCCCTTCTTCTGGTCGATCGAGTCGCAGGTCGGGCCCCACATCGCGAACGGCACCAGCTTCTCCGACGCATTGACCTCGCGGCCGACCATGCGCACCGGGAAGGCGAAGCCGAGCTGCGCGGCATCGAACAGCGCGCCATAGCCGCCGTCGTTGATGTACAGCTCGTTTCCCTTGCGAGCGTCGACACGCACGATCAGGCTCTCGGCCTCGGCGACCAGCGCACGGCCCGGTTCGCAGATCAGGCGGCAGTTCTCCGTTACCGGCAGCTTCTCGAAACCGTTGCGGATCACGTCCATGAACGAGATCAGCGGCGCCGGCTCGCTGTCGGTGTAGCGCGACGGAAATCCGCCGCCGACATCGATGGCATCGACGACGACACCGGCCTTCACGATCAGCTTGTGCACTTCCTCGAACGCCAGCGCATAAGCCTCCGGCGTCGTGGTCTGCGAGCCGACGTGGAAGGTAATGCCGAGTTCGTCGGCAACCTGACGCGTCTTGATCAGCAGCTCGGCCGCCTTGTCGCCGATGATGCCGAACTTGCGCTCAAGCGGAATCTGGCTGTTCCTGCTCGGCACGGCGATGCGCACGAACAGTTCCAGATCCTTGGCGCCGTCGGTTTCCTCAACGATCTTGTTGAGTTCGTCCTCGGTGTCGAGGGCGAAGCACTTGATGCCGAACTCGTGGTAGGCGCGACGGATCGCGTACCGCGACTTCACGGGATGCATGAAGTGCAGGTTCACGCCCGGAATCGTGGCGGCATCCTCAAGCTCGGGGACCGAGGCGACATCGAACTGGTGAATGCCGGCGCCATACAGCGCGCCCAGCAGGAACACCGAGCTATTCGCCTTGTAGGCGTAGGCAACTTCGCCGGGGAAATGCTTAAGGAACCAGCGCGCAGCGCGACCCGCAGCATGCGGGCGGGCGGCCAAAACCGGATGAACGGGCTTGGTTTGAGCGATCAGCGCAGCCGCAGATGGGAATCTTTCCATTTCATGGGACCTCCACCAGTCGGGACCAGGACCAGATGGCGCTTGCTGAACCAGCAGAGACCGCCGTTGAAATCAGTTGCCGGAAATAAGGTTAGTTTGCCCGCCTGTAAAGGGCTTGGGCGAGATCGCGGCTAATTTTCTTTGTCATATTCGCCCGTTGCCGAGCTGAGCCGCCGACCATGCATATAGGAATTCGCGGGCCGTTATTGAAGCGGCATTCGGTCAGCCGGGCTTCCTTACCCCGCCGACCCTGCCTTAATGGTCCGTTTGAAGCCAAAAAACATCCTGGGTGGAATATCCTATGACTGACAATGTGACGCTGACGCTGGACGAGTTGCGGCAACTTGGCGTCGGAGTGCTGGAGGCCAACGGCTTTTCCAAGGAGCATGCGCGCTCCATCAATGACGTGTGCTGGGCCGGTCAGCGCGACGAGTGCCAATCGCACGGGGCATACCGCCTGATTTCTTGCGTCGAGACGATCCGCACCGGAAAGGTGTCGCCCGATGCGCTGCCCGAGATCACCGATCACGCACCTGGCATAGTCCGCGTCGATGCAAAGGGAGCGTACTCGCTTCTGGCGTTCGAGCAGGGCCGTCCGCATCTCGTTGCCAAGGCGCGCAAGCAGGGCATCGCGGCCATGGCGATTAACCATTGCTATCACTTCTCGGCGCTGTGGCCGGAAGCCGAGGCGCTGGCCGCGGATGGCGTGGCCTCGATCATCATGGTGCCAGGTTCGAGCACCGTTGCGCCTGCCGGTGGCACAAAGCCGTTGTTTGGCACAAATCCGTTCGCGTTCGGCTGGCCGCGCCCGAACGGCTATCCCTACGTGTTCGACTTCGCCACCAGCGTCGTCGCCCGCGGCGAGGTGGAGCTGCACAAGCGCGCCGGCAAACAGATCCCGCTCGGCTGGGGCATCGATGCCAATGGTCAGCCGACGACCGATCCGGCCGCCGCCCTCGATGGCGCGCTGCTGACGTTCGGCGGCTATAAGGGCACCGCCATCGCC
>JAEZBZ010000120.1 GCA_023412745.1 Pseudomonadota bacterium
GATCAGAAATGGACGTTCCCAGTAGTCGTCCCTTCGGGGACCACGCACACTTTGCGATTGCACGGCCTGTCGGGGCCGTCATGCGCCGCACACTACGGCTGCCCGCGCCGGCATTGAAGGCATAACGCCTTTCTCGTCCGCGCCATGGCTGCCGTTGAAGGGCGGCCGTGAGGAGGCGGACAATGAACCAGACTGTCACAGATCAAGCGCTTCTTGCTGCGGCCGCGGAAGGGTCTATCGCGGTCACGCCCGAGCTCGCTCCGGCCCTGGGCGCGTTGCTGCGATCTGGCGATACCACGCTGATCCGAACTATCCTGGACAGCCAGCATCCAGCCGACGTCGCCGCCTTGACCAATGAACTGTCCGCTGCCGATGCGTGCACACTGCTGCGGTTGTTGCCGCTCGATGAGCGCGCCGACGTCTTCGGCTACCTGGATAGCGAGCATCAGGTCGAAATCGGCCGCGCTCTGGGTCGGCGCGAGTTCGCCAAGATCGTTTCCGAGATGTCCGCCGACGAGCGGGTCGATCTGTTCAACCACCTTCCGCCCGATCAGCAGCAAACCCTGCTGCCCGCCCTGGCTCAGGCGGAACGTGAGGACATCCGCAAGCTTTCGTCCTATCCGGAGGGTACGGCCGGCGCCGTCATGACCTCGGACTATGCGACGCTGCCGCCGCATTTGACCGCGCGCGAAGCCTTGGACCAATTGCGGCTCGCGGCTCCCGACAAGGAAACCATCTACTACGCTTATGTTGTCGATGATGCGCGCCGCGTCATCGGCGTGGTGTCGCTGCGCGATTTGATCATCGCCGAAGCCGATGCCCGCGTTGATGCGCTGATGGATACCCACGTCATTCATCTTAATGCCGAGGCCAGCCGCGAAGAAGCAGCACGCCTCATCGCCAAGTACGACCTCATCGCCCTGCCCATCACCAACGGCGGCGACGCGCTGGTTGGCATCGTTACGCAAGACGACGCCATGGACGTGGCGGAAGAAGAGGCGACGGAAGATTTCCATCGCTCAGGTACGGTCGCGCCGCTTGCAACCAGCCTCAAGGAAGCCGGGATCGTGCTGCTTTACCGCAAGCGCATCACCTGGCTGGTTCTGCTCGTCTTCTTCAACATCTTCTCGGGTGCGGGGCTGGCTTTCTTCCAGGACACCATCGTGGCGCATGTGGCGCTGGTATTCTTCCTGCCGCTGCTGATTGCGGGCGGCGGCAACGCCGGCGCGCAAGCCTCGACGCTGATGGTGCGCGCACTGGCAACGGGCGATGTGCGCCTCGCCGACTGGGGCCACATGCTGATTCGCGAGTTGCTGGTCGCAACAGCATTGGGGCTGACAATGGCCGTGGCGGTGGCCAGCATCGGCATTGTCCGCAGCGGTCAGGAGATCGCGATTGTGGTTGCGACGACGATGCTCTTAGTCGTCATCGTCGGCAGCATAGTCGGCATGTCGCTGCCGTTTCTGCTCAGCCGCTTCAAGCTCGATCCGGCTTCAGCAAGCGCGCCGCTCATCACATCGATAGCCGACGTGGCGGGCGTCATCATCTATCTCAGCATCGCGACCGCGGTTCTGTCCCGCTAGGCGCTTTTGCGCAGTCAGCGATCGTCGGATCCGCCCGGGACCTGCTGGAACCATGCCTTCAACAGGCGATCGTTGGTCGCCTGATAGTCATGCATCATCTCCTGAAAGAAGCGGGCGTTCTCATCGAACAATTGCTGCGGCGTCTGACACTTGGAGATGTGCGCGGGATAGTCGAGATAGGCGCGGCTGCGACGACCCATCAGCGCCGCGACTTCCATGTTCGTTTGGGCAACGACATTGGCAATCTGGCTCGCGCCGCCGTTTCCGGCGACATTCCAAAGTCCACTCATCATATCCTGCTGACGCATTGTCTTCTCCTGGCGGCGTGTGATTTTCGGATCCGAGGCCACCGCAGACCATCCCATGACGCGCGTTGCCGCGCTCATCGTGTCCTCCATCGACTGAGATACATCTGGGTGGGCCTTCCGGCTTGCCTTCGCGGCGACGCGCTTCTGCTTGATGGAACCCACACCAGATTTCGCCTGACGTCGCTTCGCGGCGCCGGCGCGCTTGGGTCTCGCCGCCACTGTCATCTCCTAGCCGCCACTGTCATCTCCTACGTGTGTCAAATTTGCAGGTAGCGGGCCCCTTACCGGCAAGCCTTTTGCCGCGTTCTGGCCCAGCTTCACTTACTTAACGTCGAGATCTGGCTTTGGTTTCCGCGCCAATGTTGCAGTGCGGTCAGAGCGGCGATCGGCTGGCCTATCAGAGGCTTGCGCTTAACCTTCTGCCTGTTCCCGAAGGAACTGCGCTCAGGCCCTACGTGTTCCTATCCTCGCGATGTTGCTGCTGCACGAGCGCCTGCGATGTGTACCGAGGAGAATGGCAAGATGTTCCGGTCCAAGTATCTGCGTAGACCGTTTTTTGCGACCGCCGCCCTGGCAGCAGCCTTCGCGATGTTTACACCTGCCGCGCAGGCCATGGACGAGGGCAAGATCTTCCTGACGCAAGGATTGGTCTGCGATCGCCCGTCATTCGTGGACGCGGTCATCACCCTGGCCGACGGCGGCGACAATCTCCGCGACGCGCTGGCCCAGATCAACGCCGGATCGGAACGGCCGCGCTGCAAGGCTGGCACCTTGATGGTCGCGCGCTACATCAGCACATCGCGCTCGTTCTTCATCAAGGACAGCATCGTCCACGTGCACAAGGTGAAGATTATCGGCGTTGCCCAAACAACTGCCAAAGGCATCGTCCCGAAGCGGCTTCAGCGCCCGATGACCCAGTACGTCTTCTCGATGGACAAGGCTGTGAGCGCCTGACAACAAAATGCCGCAGCAAGCGCTCCCGCGATAACATATTGTATTTCCGCAATAATCGGTTAGCCCTCCGGTCTCAGACCGGGGGGCTTCTGTTTTGATGGTGCTATTGCCGGTCGCGCGCGGCATAATAACCACCGTCATTATATTAACTAAAATCAACGCTGTTAGTGGCGTCGACCTCAAACGATCTTCTTTTTGGTGGTTGTTCCTGCAGGAACAGCGCCGAACACCTTTCCGATCAATGATGATCGCATGCGCTGAGAAAGCGTCCTGACCTAACTTGCCTCGCTGGGGGTTGCCATGTCGAAGCTGATGATTGCTCTGACCGCTTTGTTGCTTGTCTCCGTTTCGCACGACGATGCGACGGCCCAGCAGTTCCGGGATGCGCGCTTCGGCACCCCCTTCAAGGTTTACGGCGGCCACGGCTCGAACGAAGACGTCTATGAGTATCGGCCGGCATCTCGCGCCGATCGGACACGCCGTCGCCAAATTGAGCGGGCAGAACGTGCCGAGCGCACGACCAACCGCCGCGACGCTGCGCGCTCCACGACGAGGACCCCGAATGCATCGCAAGACAAGGTCGAGGCGGCTCAAGCGACTGACGTCACACCGAAAACACAAACGACCGCACAGACCGTAACCACCGGGACGACAGCACAATCCGCCGCGGCGGAGACGAGCCAGAATACGACCCAGAAGACCTGCAAGCAGTACTTCGCGCAAATCGGGATGACGGTTTCCGTCCCCTGCACAGAATAGTTCGCGTTTGTCTTAAGGCGCTCAAAGACTTCACAAACAAGCAAAAAGCCGCCAAGACAAAGTATTGAGGGATCTCAATGTTGTTGACAGATGATCTGATGCCATCCCAGCGTAACGGCAGCGTCGACAGAACAAGCGACACCAGCCGCCGTGCCAGGCGGTCGAAGGTTCATCACGCGCCGGTCCAGGCGCCTGCCGGTCGCAATGTCATCCTGAAGGCCAAGGACATCGTAAAAGTCCTGGGATCAGCCGGCAACGAAGTCCGCGTGCTCAAGGGCATCGATGTCGAACTCAAGGCTGGCGAGCTGACGCTGCTGATGGGCCCGTCAGGAAGTGGCAAGACAACGCTGCTGTCGATCCTTGGTTGCATCCTCACCCCGACGAGCGGGACTCTGGAGATCGCCGGCGAACCGACGGCTGGCCTTGGCCCGGAAGGGCTGGCCGACCTGCGCCGCCGCCATGTCGGCTTTGTCTTCCAATCCTACAACCTGTTCCCAACGCTGACCGCCACCCAGAACATCATGTTGGCTCTTGATCTCAAGGGCGCTTCTACAGCAGATGCTCCGCAGATCGCAGCGGATGCGCTGGCTCAGGTCGGCCTTACCCATCGCGCCAGCGCGTTTCCTGGCCAAATGAGTGGTGGTGAGAAGCAGCGCGTGGCGATTGCTCGGGCGCTTGCCGGTTCGCCTTCGGTCATTCTGGCCGACGAGCCGACGGCTGCACTCGATAGTGAAAACGGCAAAAGCGTCATGGCGCTTTTGGCCGAAGTTGCAAAGGATACGTCGCGCGCCGTTTTGGCCGTGACACATGATCACCGTACACTGGCGTACGCCGATCGGATCATCAG
>JAEZBZ010000126.1 GCA_023412745.1 Pseudomonadota bacterium
CGCGCTGCACCCGGAAGTCCTGGTCAAGATCGCCATCAATGTTGCCCGCTCGCAGGACGAGGCCGATCGTCAGGCGCGCGGCGAAGACGTCACCGTCGTTCGCGAGGAGCGCATGGAACTGGAGACCTTCGATCCGGACGCCATGTTCGAGGAAGGCACCGAGCCGGCCGAAGAGGGTCAGGAGAACGCCTGATCCGGAAGCGCGCGGCTTTCGTTGCTGACGCTTCACTCATCACTCTTCAAGTCATGCCGGAGCAGCAAGCCGTTGCTCCGGCATTGTTATGTGACCCATCTGACGGCGGGCAACGTCCGAGGTCGCAGCATCGTGCCGCCCGAATCCCTCCCCCGGTGAAGGCAAGCACAACACCTACGGGTTGCAACGGCATATAAATCTCTCTTGCTGAGATGCTGGGAAATGGGCACATTTTCCCCCGTCGCACGTTTAGTAGCCGATGAAGGTCTGCAACCGTCCCGGGACGCGCCATGTTCTGGCCACTGGTGTTCGTTTTGCGCAAGACCATCGCCAAGGGCCACCTTGCCGTGATCGACGCGCAAGGTCGCCGGCACGAGTTTGGCGACGGATCTGGCGCCCCAGTCGTTGTCCGCTTCACCGATCGGGCAACAGAGCGCGCGATTGCGTTCAATCCGCAGCTCGCAGTCGGTGAAGCCTACATGCACGGCCGCATGCTGTTTGAGCGTGGCGACATCTATGACTTTCTCGCCCTCGCCATGATCAACTGGGAAGCCGACCGCATGCCGGCCTGGCTGAAGATGCTCGACCGTCTTCGACACGCGATGCGCCGGCTCCAGCAGTACAATCCAGTCTGGCGCTCGCGCCGCAACGTCGCCCACCACTACGATATAGACAGCGCGATCTACGACCTCTTCCTCGATCGCGACCGTCAGTATTCATGCGCCTACTTCCTGCCCGGCAGCGATCTGGAAGAGGCCCAGGAGGCCAAGAAGGCGCACATCGCCGCCAAAATGGCGCTCGGCCCCGATCACAATGTGCTCGATATCGGTAGCGGCTGGGGTGGTCTCGGCATCTGGCTGGCCGCCAACACCGGCGCCAAGGTCAAGGGCATCACACTGAGCAACGAGCAGCTCTCGGTCGCCCGCGATCGCGCCCGCAAGTATGGCCTGCAGAACCGCGTCCGCTTCGACAACGAGGACTATCGCAGTCTCGACGGCAGCTTCGACCGCATCGTCTCGGTCGGCATGTTCGAGCACGTCGGCGTCAACCACTACAACCGCTTTTTCCGCCGGCTGAGCGGGCTGCTCAATCGCGATGGTGTCGCCGTGCTGCATTCAATCGGCCGCAGCGACGGCCCGGGCTTCACCAATCCGTTCATCGCCAAGTACATCTTCCCCGGCGGCTATTTCCCCGCGTTATCGGAAGTGTTGCCGGCGATCGAGCGGGCGGGCCTGATTGTGTCCGATATCGAGATCCTGCGCCTGCACTATGCGGAAACCCTGAAAGCCTGGCGCGAACGCTTTATGGCGCGGCGCGACGAAGCCGTGCGGCTGAAGGGCGAGGAGTTCTGCCGCATGTGGGAATTTTACCTCGCCGGCTCCGAAGCCGCGTTCCGCTTCCAGGGCCTGATCGTATTCCAGATCCAGATGGTCAAGCGCATCGATGCGCTGCCGATCACCCGCGACTACATGATCGAGACCGAACGCCGCTACAAGCGCGGCGAAATTGGTCAGACCGATCAAAGACTGGCTGGCGAATAACAGCCGGGCACGGACGAATCGCGGCGAATTTGCATCGCCGCAAGTGTGTTTTTTGGGATCTGTGCATAGTGGGGATGACGCGGATAATCAGGCAGATCCGAGACACGCGGCGGAACGCAATCTGTTAGCTTCCGCCCCATGACACAGACCGCCCTCCTCGCTACCGACAAGCTCCGCGCCCAAGTTGCCTCCGACGAGCCGCTGGAGTTCCGTCAGCCACCCCACAACATCGAAGCCGAGCAGGCGCTGCTTGGCGCGATCCTTGTCAACAACGAGGCCATGGACCGCGTCGTCGGCTTCCTTGACCCGACCCATTTTTATGATCCGCTGCACCAGCAGATCTACGAGATCGCGGGTAAGCTGATCCACGCGGGCAAGCAGGTGACGCCGATCACGCTGCGCACGTTCTTCGAGAACGCCGAGCCGATCGATGCCAACCTGACCGTGCCGCAGTATCTCGGCCGTCTCGCCGCCAGCGCGACGACGATTATCAACGCCACCGACTACGGCCGCACCATCTACGACCTCGCCACCCGGCGCTCGCTGATCACCATCGGCGAGGAGATGGTCAACACCGCCTACGACAGCCCGGTCGACTTCCCGCCCGAGAAGCAGATCCAGGAGAGCGAAAGCCGCCTCTACGAGCTCGCCGAAAGTGGCAAGTACGGCCAAGGCTTTTTGAGCTTCGGCAACGCGCTGACGCAAGCCATCGAGATGGCCAACAGCGCCTACCAGCGCGACGGCCACCTGTCCGGCCTGTCCACCGGCCTGACTGATCTCGACAGCAAGCTCGGCGGCTTGCAGAGCTCGGACTTGATCGTCCTCGCCGGCCGTCCCTCGATGGGCAAAACGGCGCTCGCCACCAACATCGCCTACAATGTGGCCAAGAAATTCCGCTCAGAAACCCAACCCGACGGCACCGAGAAGGCCGTCGATGGCGGCGTGGTCGGCTTCTTCTCGCTCGAAATGTCGGCCGAGCAGCTCGCCACGCGTATTCTGTCCGAACAGGCCGAGCTGTCGTCGGAGAAGATCCGCCGCGGCATGATCACCGAACAGGAGTTCAGCCGTCTGGTGTCGGTCAGCAAGGAGATGAGCAAGTCGCCGCTCTACATCGACCAGACCGGCGGCATCTCGGTGGCCCAGCTTGCGGCCCGCGCGCGAAAGCTCAAGCGCCAGCGCGGCCTCAACCTGCTGGTCGTGGACTACCTGCAGCTTCTCACCGGCTCCGCGCGCAAGTCGGCCGAGGGCCGCGTGCAGGAAGTCTCTGAAATCACCACCAGCCTCAAGGCGCTGGCCAAGGAACTGGAAGTACCGATCATCGCCCTGTCGCAGCTCTCGCGTGCGGTGGAACAGCGCGAAGACAAGCGGCCCCAGCTTTCGGACCTGCGTGAATCGGGCTCGATCGAGCAGGACGCCGACGTCGTCATGTTCGTGTTCCGCGAGGAATATTACGTCGAGCGCCAGAAGCCGAGCGAAGGCACGGCCGAGTTCAACGAATGGCAGCAGAAAATGATCGCGGTGTCGGGCCGCGCCGAGGTGATCATCGGCAAGCAGCGTCACGGCCCGGTCGGCACCGTCCAGCTCGCGTTCGAGGGCAACTTCACCCGCTTCGGCAATTTGGCGCGGGAGTATCAGCTGCCTGACCGCGAGGAATGAGCTATTAAGCATGCATGGCAATCGCGACTGAAACCGGCTCCACGGGCATCCACTCGGCGATGAGCGATCTGATCCCGCCCGACGCGCGCGCCGTGCTGCGCATCGATCTCGACGCCCTGCGCGCCAACTGGCGGCGGCTGAATGAGGCCTCCGGCGCGGCCGAATGCGCCGGCGTCATCAAGGCCGATGCTTATGGCCTCGGCATCGAACAGATCTGCCGGGCGCTCACCGACGAAGGCTGCCGCACATTCTTCGCCGCCACGCTGGATGAAGGCCGCCGCGTTCGTGCCGTGCAGCCCGGCGCCGTGATCTACATCCTCGATGGCCTGTTGCCGGGGGCTGCCCCCTATTACTCGGGCTTCGACCTGCGCCCGTGCCTGTCGAGCCTGGAAGAAATCAAGGAATGGGCTGCCTATTGCCGCCAGCGCAAGCGGCGCCTGCCGGCCGCCATCCACCTCGACACCGGCATGAACCGCCTCGGCCTGCCGGAAACGGAAATCATCGAGCTGGCAGCAGCGCCGGATATTCTCGAAGACTTCGAAAACACGCTGATCATGAGCCATTTGGCGTGCGCCGATACGCCGGACAGCGCAATGAACGAGGCACAGCGCGCACGCTTCGAGCGGCTGACCAAGATGCTGCCGCCGGCGCCGCGCAGCCTGTCCAACTCCGGTGGTGTGTTTCTCGGACCTGCCTATCACTACGACCTGGTCCGCCCCGGCATCGCCGTTTATGGCGGCCGTGCGCTGGAAAACCGGCCCAATCCGATGCAGACCGTGGTTCGGCTGTCCGCGCGTGTGCTGCAGGTGCACGAGGCCGCGTCCGGCGAGACGGTCGGCTACGGCGCCACCTATCCGCTGAAAGAGCCGACGCGCATCGCCACCATCGCCTGCGGCTACGCCGACGGCTTCCTGCGGGCCATCAGCAGCAGCTCGCGGGGCAAGCCCGGTCCGGTCGGTTTCATCGGGCCGCATCCGGTTCCGGTCATCGGCCTAGTGTCGATGGACCTGATTACGCTGGACGCCAGCAATGTGCCGGAAGAGCTGGCACATCGCGGCGCCTGGGTTGAAGTCATGGGCGACCGGGTCAGCCTGGACGACCTGACCGATCGCGCCGGCACCATCGGTTATGAACTGCTGGCGCGGCTCGGACGTCGCGTGCATCGCATCTACGAGGGATCGGAGATCTAGCGGTGACAGGGTCACGGGGAAAAATCCGCAGCCTCATGCTGCCGGAACAGCGCTGACATGGCCAAGGCGGCGAAATCCTCCTACGTCTGCCAGAACTGCGGCGCCGTGTCCTCGCGCTGGGTCGGCAAGTGCCCCGGCTGCGGCGAGTGGAATACGCTGCAGGAAGAGGCCGACGCCGGCCCTACCCCGCCGGGATCGGGCCTGACCAAGGCCACGCGCGGCCGCGTTATCACGCTGGAAGCGCTGTCGGGCAGTTCCGAACCGCCGCCGCGCATTCCGACCGGCCTCGCCGAACTCGACCGTGTTACCGGCGGCGGCATCGTGCCCGCATCCGCCATGTTGATCGGCGGTGAGCCCGGCATCGGCAAATCGACGCTTCTGCTGCAGCTTGCCGCCTCGCTCGCCAATTCCGGCCGCCGCGCCATCTATTTCTCCGGCGAGGAAGCCGGGGCGCAGGTGCGGCTGCGCGCCGAGCGCTTGGGGCTGGCCGGAGCGCCGGTGGCGCTGGCCTCCGAGACCAACCTCGCCAATATCCTGGCCACTGCTGCCGACGGCAAGCGGCCGGACCTCGTAGTGGTCGATTCCATTCAGACGCTGTGGACTGACGCGCTCGATGCCGCTCCGGGCACCGTCAGCCAGGTCCGCGCTGCCACCCAGTCGCTGATCCGCTTTGCCAAGTCGCACGGCAGCGCGCTGCTGCTGGTCGGTCATGTCACCAAGGAGGGCCAGATCGCCGGTCCGAAGGTGGTCGAGCACATGGCCGACACCGTGTTGTACTTCGAAGGTGCTCGCGGCCACCCCTTCCGCATCCTTCGGGCGGTGAAAAACCGCTTCGGCCCCACCGATGAGATCGGCGTGTTCGAGATGGTCGGCCAGGGGCTGCGCGAGGTCGCCAACCCATCCGAACTGTTCCTCGGCGACCGCGATGCGTCGAGCCCGGGCACGGCGGTGTTCGCCGGCATTGAGGGCACGCGTCCACTGCTGGTCGAGATCCAGGCGCTGGTTGCGCCGTCCACGCTGGGCCAGCCGCGGCGCGCCGTGGTCGGCTGGGACAGCAGCCGCCTGTCAATGCTGCTGGCCGTCCTCGACGCGCGCTGCGACGTGAGCTTCGCGCAACACGATGTCTACCTGAATGTTGCGGGCGGTTTCAAAATCAACGAACCGGCCGCTGATCTGGCGGCTGCCGCCGCCCTTCTCTCGTCACTATCAGGTGTTGCTCTTCCGCAGCACCACGTCTACTTCGGCGAAATCAGCCTGTCAGGTGCCGTCCGCGCGGCC
>JAEZBZ010000201.1 GCA_023412745.1 Pseudomonadota bacterium
CCCTTGGCCAGCAAGAACGCGGGCGATGCCCCAGGCAATCGAACGCTCGTTCGCCACACCCATAACGAGACCTCGCTTGCCCGCCAGAAGCGGGCCCGGTCTCGCAATATCGAACTCAGTCATTGGAGCTCCAGATCCTGAACGCACATGCCGTGCATCACTCTCGAACCAGCCGATTGCGTTTTTGTGGAATCTCATCTCTGGCCGCCTCGAAGGAGCTCATTCTCCTTCACTAGCGCCGCGATGTTTCCATGATTTAACTATTGCGCGCGGCGGAACACCAAAGTGGCATTCGTGCCGCCAAAACCGAAGCTGTTCGACATGATACAGTTAAGGGAAAGTCCATCCTTGCGCTGGCGGACAATTGGAATGTCCTCGAAAGCGGGGTCTAACTCGTCGATATTGGCGCTTTCGCAGACGAAACCGTTGTTCATCATGAGAAGAGAGTAAATAGCTTCCTGAACGCCTGTTGCGCCGAGGGAATGACCTGTCAACGACTTGGTTCCCGAGATCAGCGGGATGTCCTTGCCGAACACCTCCCGCAGGGCCTCGACCTCCTTCTGATCGCCGACCGGGGTCGCAGTGGCGTGAGGGTTGATATAGTCGATGCGGCCAACGCCCTTGCCGTCGAAGCCTTCCATGGCTTTGCGCATGCAACGCGCGGCGCCTTCGCCCGAGGGTGCGACCATATCGTAGCCGTCGGAGGTGGCGCCGTAGCCGACCAGTTCGCCGTAAATCTTGGCGCCGCGCGCTTTGGCGTGCTCCAACTCTTCCAGCACCACCACGCCGGCGCCGCCGGCGATGACGAAGCCGTCGCGGTTCTTGTCATACGGACGGCTGGCGCGTGCGGGTGTGTCGTTGAACTTCGACGACATGGCGCCCATGGCGTCGAACAGCACGGACAGCGTCCAGTCCAGTTCTTCGCAGCCGCCCGCGAACATGATGTCCTGCTTGCCCCATTGGATAAGCTCGGCGGAGTTTCCGATGCAGTGGGCGGACGTCGCGCAGGCGGACGAGATTGAATAGTTGACGCCGTGCACCTGGAAGGCCGTGGCGAGCGTACCGGACGGACCCGAGCACATGGCCTTCGGCACCTCGAACGGCCCGATCTTCTTGGGCTCCTTCTCGCGTGCGGTGTCGGCTGCGCGCACGATGGCGCTGGTCGATGGTCCACCGGCGCCCATGATGATGCCGGTGCGCTCGTTCTGGACGTCGGCGTCGGTCAGCCCGGCATCTCGGATCGCCTGATCCATGGCGACGTAGTTCCAGGCCGTGCCGGCTTCCATGAACCGCTTCGGCTTGCGCGGAACGATGGTTTCCCATTCGAGGCTGGGCGCGCCGTGCACGCGGCAGCGAAAGCCGAGCTCGGCATACTTTTCGGCCGCGACAATGCCCGACTTCGCCTCTCTGAGAGAGGCCAGAACTTCCTGAGTATTGTTGCCAATACTGGAGACAATACCCATTCCGGTCACAACGACCCGTCTCATCAGAAACCCCTTCCAGTCCCCACTTCCAAAGCTGCGTGGGTCTTCCCTACGCTGCTGCTCCGGCTGGGTCTTGCCCCGCTTCGAACAGCCCGACGCGCATATCCTGGGCCGAGTATATCAGTTGTCCATCCGCCAGCAGTGCGCCATCGGCGATCGCCAGCTTAAGCTTACGCAAAATGACGCGCTTGAGATCGATCACGTATTCAACGCGCTTCACGGTCGGCAGCACCATGCCGGTGAACTTGACTTCGCCGACGCCGAGCGCGCGGCCGCGTCCAGGCGCCCCGAGCCAGCCCAGGAAGAAGCCCGTCAACTGCCACATAGCGTCAAGGCCGAGGCAGCCCGGCATCACGGGATCGCCTTTGAAATGGCAGGCAAAGAACCACTCGCACTGCGGATTGCCGGCGACGGCCAGCTCCGCACGCACTTGGCCCTTGCCATGGGCGCCGCCAGTGTCGCTGATCGACGAAATGCGATCGAACATCAGCATCGGGGGAAGTGGAAGCTGGGCGTTGCCCGCACCGAACAGTTCGCCCCGGCCACAGGCCAGGAGATCTTCATATTCAAACGTCGAACGTCTGTCCGCCATGGTGCCCTCGTGCCGCCCCTTCAATGCTACGCATTGCGCACCGCAGGACTTGATGCCCGCGCGTATCTACCACAATAGCGTTACTCTTCAAAAAGGCATTCAGGCGATGCGTCAAGCCGCTTTCGGGACAAATTCCAGGCGCCGAAGCCCGGATGTTGTGACGCCTTGCGCCGGCCTTGACCAATCCATATAGTTTAGTCGCTGGATCTGTGCACGCACAGGGCCGTAATAGTGCTTGGGTAACAACAACTCGCGATAGCTGTTCGTGGAAACGCATCATCATCACGACGATCATAGTTGCGCTGGCATGGACCTCGTAGAGGTTCTGCGTCGTGCGGGTTTGCGCCCGACGCGTCAGCGAATGGTCCTGGGCGGTTTGTTGTTCAACAGTGGCGATCGGCACGTTACGGCCGAGTTGCTGCATGCTGAAGCCGTTGCTAGTGGCGAGCGCGTATCGCTCGCGACTGTCTACAACACGCTGCACCAGTTCAAACGAGCCGGTCTGCTGCGAGAAATCGCAGTCGATGGCTCCAAGGCTTACTTCGATACCAATACGTCGAATCACAATCACTTTCTGATCGAGACGGATGGCCGGCTGGTCGATATTCCAGGCGCGTCCATCACGCTGCACAACATGCCGGAGCCGCCTGAAGGCTACCGTGTTTCGCATGTAGACGTGGTTGTCCGCGTCGTGCCGATAGGTCCGAAGTAAGCTCGTCCGCCGTGCCCGCCAGCCTGTAAAAGAGCGTAGCTAGCCTCAGCGGATGACCTCTCCGGCGTAAACGCCCCACAGTTTGTTTTGCTCGATGTAGCCGCGGTAGTCGCCAATCAACACTTGGCACCAGTTGCGGTTGCAGTGCCGGATGTTGGCGATCACGCCGGCTTCGACGATGGCAACGACGCGTGCGTCGCTTTCATCATCGTTGAGGAGTGGCACCTGCGGTGCGGGCTTGTCGGGCTTGACCTCCCAGGGCAGCACCAAGGCTGTGCGCCGGCCAGACAGCATCGAGTGAAAAACCCAGCCGGTCGCGCCTTCCGCGTCACGCACCTGCCGCCAGGCTTCATGTTCCTTCAGGATTTCGACGGGCATGCCAGCGCGCCGGAACACCCATGAAGTCGGGTAGTCCGTGCCCGGGCCGTTGCGCAGGTTCACGCGATCCGACTTCAGGCTGACGAAGCGTGGAATAGCCAGACCACTGGTGCTGCCGTGCTGTTGGGGGAGCTTGCTTGCCGTCTGCGCGGCCGCGGGACGGGCCGCTTTGCCGGTGACGTGTGCCACGGCGGAGAGGACAAGCAGTCCTGCCAAAAGCTGCGATAATCTGAGCAGATGACGACCTTTGCGCATGCCTTGCCCAACACCATGATTTGCCGTTCCGATCAAGGCTGCAACCGCCATTGATCGGTGGAGCGGCTCGTATCGTTGCTCGGTGTCAACTCTTTGTCACGCTCCTTGGCTTCATGTTAGACAGGGCTACGACGCATCATGTGCCCTGTTGAACATCCGCCAGCCGCTATCAACCAGTCAGCACACACGAGCAGCCCATGCCCAGCACGGCGAAGAAACCGCTTGTCATCGTCACCCGCAGGCTTCCCGACGTCGTCGAGACGCGCATGCGTGAATTGTTCGACGCACGCCTAAACGTCGAAGATAAGCCGATGAACCAGGCCGCGCTGATCGAGGCTGTGAAAAGCGCCGATGTTCTCGTGCCGACCGTCACCGACCGGATCGATCGGGCGGTGCTGTCCCAGGCCGGGCCGCAGCTCAAGCTGGTGGCCAACTTCGGCACTGGCGTGGACAACATCGACCTCGATACAGCGCGCAATCGCGGCATCATCGTCACCAATACGCCGGGCGTGTTGACTGAAGACACCGCTGATATGACCATGGCGCTGATCCTTGCTGTGCCGCGGCGGCTGGCTGAGGGCGCCGCATTACTCAAAAATCCGGATCGCCACTGGGATGGATGGTCGCCGACGTGGATGCTCGGCCACCGGATCTATGGCAAGCGCCTCGGCATCATTGGCATGGGCCGTATTGGCCAAGCCGTGGCGCGACGGGCGCGCGCGTTCGGGCTGCAGATCCATTATCACAACCGTCGCCGTCTGCCCGAAGAGGTGGAGCAGGAGTACGAAGCGACCTACTGGGACAGCCTCGACCAGATGCTGGCACGCATGGATATCGTG
>JAEZBZ010000238.1 GCA_023412745.1 Pseudomonadota bacterium
ATCAGCGGGTCCAAGGTTCGAGTCCTTGTACACCCACCAATCGGTCGGGCGGAGCGTAGCGCAGCCTGGTAGCGCACTTGCTTCGGGAGCAAGGGGTCGGGAGTTCGAATCTCCCCGCTCCGACCAACGTTTTCAATAAGTTATATACGGCATGCCCCTCCGCGAACCGCGTGACGAACCGTGTTGGCGCGATTTTTTTTAACCTGTGGGGCAGCCTTGCCACGAAATCCAGGGGCACAGAGGGGTGTAGACTGTCCCCGCACTCAGCGACTGGGCGGCGGAGAGGCACCGATGTGCGGAAAGTTCACGCTGATGGCCACGTGGGCAGAGGTCTACGCATTCTCCCAGCCACTCGTTGTGAAAAGCGGCGAGGAGGTCGTCGTCTCCACGCCGATGCGCTTCGCTAAAATTATGAATCTCAATGCCGCCGGCGAACGCGAGTTGGTTCCGATGCGCTGGGGCTTCGCCGGAAAAGATGATGCAACACCGTCTCGCCCCCGGCACATGCACGCCCGCGCCGAGACCATCGACAAGCTGCCGACCTTTCGGACGTCGTTTGCAAAACGGGCCGGGAAGCTTGAGATGATGGAGAGGTCTAAAGCTACCGGCACAGCAATGTACGGGGCAAGCCTCGAAGACGTGGCCAATGGGCGTTCCGCCCGCACGCTTGAGAAATGGTCAGCGCGCGAAATTCGCCGCCTGAAGGGAATGGCCAAGGCAAATATGAGCCTGTCGGCCATGGCGGACGCTCTTGAGAGGGCGCCCGAAGCAATCAGACGTAAGTGTCAGGATCTAGGATTGCGCCGCATCGGGGATTAGGGCTTGTACTCTTAAGACCGGGTGGGAGCACCGGCTTCTGTTTCATGAACACAAGCGATCTTCGGCGGCCGTAAAGAAGCATTCGGTCATGGGCAAGAAGAAGACAACGATCGGTTCGGACAGCGAGCTGTACAAGGTAGCGCCATCCCAGAAGCCGCAAAAAGTTGATCGGGCGTTGGCGAAGGACCGCGGTCAGCTTGGCGTGGCATCGACCGAAGGCTGCTTCGCCGCGAGGTCATCATCTCGCTCGCTCGGGCAGTTTACGATGCTTCTATCCACACGTTGGGAGCGTGCAGATAGCCGAGGAAAACGGAATAGAGCGGCTTGCTGAGGGTGCGCGACTCGTTTCCATTCCGCGCTATGCTCATTGATACATTTGCGCGACGCTATGAAAGCGTGCCGCTTCGTGATGCTTTTGAGCAGCGGGACGGCCGGCTGCTCGTGCAGGCCTTCCCTTACTCTCCGAAGACCTCTGTCGAGATTGCGCTGACGGCAAAGAATTCAAGCCGAAACGTGACGATCTCGACGAATCTGCGCTCCAAGCTGTCGCGCGAGTTCGGATTGCAAGAGCTAGCGCCAACGCGAGATCGCCTCGGCCTTGCGCTCTCAAGTTCGCGCGTCTGCGAAGATTGGATGAGCCCGTCGTGGGGGCGCCGGATGCGCACATCAATGAACGTCTCAGCCTCATCGAGTTGGGCTTCAGGGATCGGGAAATAGATATCACCGATCCGAGTTCACCGACTTCAAACACGGATGCGCTGATTGCGACAATGCTGAGAGGCTATCCGAATGTGAATGACGGCGTGGACGCCTTGCGTGCCGAGCGCGTGGCGAAGTTTCGAGTCCTTGTAGAAGAACTTAACGCCAGCTTTCGGCCAGCTGACTATCCTCTGCACTATCACAACGGCTTTATTCAGCTCTCAACCGACAATCTGGTGCAGGAGCGCATCGAGGCTCCGTTCTGGGCGGTCGTGTCAGACGCCGCCTGGAAGAATGTCGATCACGACATGAAGGAGGCGCTGGACCTCCGGGATTCCGGCGGACGCGACCCCACATTTTATGCTGCGCGCGCCTTGGAAAGCGCCATCAAGATAGCGTCCGATCGCAAGGGCTGGACGCACGGCGGAGAGAAGGGGGCGTTCAGCGACATCGACAAACTGGTCTGGCTCAACGACGGATCGTGCGTCCGTCTCAGACCGGAGCGGCCGAACCACGTCTGGAGCGACGACTTCGTGCAGGACCAGACCGAGGACAAGCGTCCGTTCCGGATGCTCACCATTATCGACGAGTTCACGCGGCGCTGCCTCGCGATCGTCGTCGCGCGGCGACTGCGCTCAGACGACGTACTCCACTGTCTGACCGACCTCATGAGCCGCCACGGCCCGCCCGAGCATATTCGTTCGGATAACGGCCCTGAATTCGTCGCCAAGGCGTGCGCTCCTGGCTCGGCCGGATCGGCGTGAAAACGCTCTACATCGAGCCGGGCAGTCCGTGGGAGAACGGCTATTGCGAGAGCTTCAACTCCAAGCTCCGCAACGAGCTTCTCGACGGCGAGCAGTTCTCGACGCTCACCGAGGCGCAGGTGCTGATCGAGCAATGGCGGCGACATTACAATACTGTCCGGCCGCACTCCGCGCTCGGCTATCGTCCGCCGGCGCCAGAGACGATCTTGCCGCCGGCGTCTGCCCTGGCCTACGCTGCGCTCCGGCCAGCACAGACGCTGGCCAATCGCGGCCGGGTTCTAACTTAATTCCTGGTATCGCCATCAGGGGCAGGGCACCCAGATACTTGTTTCGATGCTGACGTCGCGGCGCTCGAGCTTGCGCATATGGATCTCGTACTCTTCGTAGAGGCGCGCCAGTGTCCACGTGAGCACGGAGTCGGGGGCTTGCTCGACCGGCGCGTTGGGATCGATCCCGCGCTTGATGTCGGCAATCACTTCCTGCGCCCGGGTGCGGCCCCCTCAACGTCCGTGTCGGGCCGCTCGCCGATGGTCATCCGGACGGTCTTGATCAGCTTGCAGCTGCGGTAGAGATCACGCTGAACCTACCAGGTCTTCGTGCCGTTCTCGTTAACGGAGAGCATCAGACCGCGCACGCCGGTATCCCGCACAATGTACGAACCGCCCTTTGAGCCTGCGGCAGGCAGGGCGTCGATGATCTTCTTCGTCAGTCGATGGGTTGGACCGTGACTTTTTTGCCCCTTGCTCCGCGAACCGTGTACGAACCGTGTACGAACCGTGTTGGATGCGGAGGCGGTGAGTTCTGGTACGAGAGCATGCCGGCTTACACGCCAAGAAACTCCAGTAATGCAGGCACATAGTGAGGATGGTGCGGATTGGAAAGAGGCAGGGACGGCCCTGAGAACTTGCTTCGGGAGCAAGGGGTCGGGAGTTCGAATCTCCCCGCTCCGACCAATTTATTGTTGCAACCATAAATTGAGCAGCCTGTCCGGGAGATTGACGAGGAAAGGCAACGCATCGCGCCAGCCTTTCCCGGCACCAAAGGCTCGTCCTATAATCGCCAAACAGGGCGCGCCGAGGCCCTCGCTGGAGTTGGAAGCGAGCCGATGTGTGGAAAATTCTCACAACTTGCGTCCTGGCAAGACGTGCATGCCTTCTCTCAGCCACTCGAAGTAAACGAGGTGGGCGAGGAAGTCGTCGCCACACCGATGCGTTTTGCCCGGATTATGCGGCTCGATGAGGCCGGAGAACGCGAGTTGGTCGCGATGAGGTGGGGCTTTTTGGGTCGCGGTGAGCAACGCCCTCGCGGCCGCGGCATATTCATGCTCGTTGTGAGACCATCGACGCCAAGCCGACATTTCAGCAGTCATTCGCACGCAGGCGCGGCATCCTCATGGTGCACACGTTCAACGAGGGCGAGGAGTTGCCAAACGGCAAAACCAAACAATGGGTTATTGAGCCGACAGATAGCCAGCCTATTGCCATCGCTGTCGTTTATTGGGCATCGCAGGATAGTTCCGATCCCGTGCAGACTTTTGTCCAGGTAACCACGCCCGCGAATACGCTGATCTCGCGCATCACGGATAGGATGCCTGCCATCCTGCCACGAAAAGTCTGGCCGATATGGCTGGGAGAGACGCAGGCTGCGCTCGACGATATCAAGGCCCTGCTGCTGCCGTTCGATGACAACGGTGGCTGGAGAATGAGGGAACAGTCGCCGTCCCGGTTGGCAAAACCGAAGCCGCCCGATTCGCAGCAAAGCCTTTTCTGAACGCGACACGGCGATCCCAGCATCATTTGGAGCAGCCTGTGGTACCGGCAGCCCATCAACGCATGCGCGCGCACTGCCGCCAGTGCAAAATTGACTCACCCGGCACCAATTTTGACCTAAGTTGGGCATCGACGCCCGCAGCAACCTTGTCCGGACCCGGTGCATCCGATTAGGTGTGTTTCGGAAACAGTGCCTTGCAGCGTTGCGCCGCTGTGGCCGGAACATGACTTCGGGGGAACCATGAACCTTGTTAGGACAGCATTGCTGGGCGTCCTGATTGCCGGCATTGGTGGCGCTGCGGTATCGTCCGAGGCGCTTGCGCAGGCGGGCTGGTCCGGTGGATCGCCGGTCTTCCAGAGCGACATCGAAGCGCGCCAGCAGCAGCTTGAAGCGCAGCGGGCCGAGCGTCGCAAGACCTACGGCAACATGGTCTATCCGAAATACATGGATGGCGGCGAGAAGCCGAACATCACGCCGGAAAAGCCGCCGGTCGTCTATCTGGATAAGGCCGAGCAGCCCGGCACGATCATCGTCGATACCGGCGGGCGCATGCTGTATTACGTATTGCCCGGTCAGCGCGCCTACGCCTATCCGATCTCGGTTGGCCGCGACGGCTTCACCTGGACGGGTACGGAAAAGATCAGCCGCGTCGCGGCCTGGCCGTCCTGGACACCACCGCCGGAGATGCGCCAGCGCCAGCCCGGATTGCCGATCACGGTGTCGGGCGGCCTGCTCAATCCGCTCGGCTCGAAGGCCCTGTATCTGGGCAGCACGATCTACCGCATTCACGGCACAAACAATGAGCGTTCGATTGGCCGCGCGTCGTCGTCCGGATGCTTCCGCATGATGAACGCGCACGTCGAGCATCTGGCAACGATGGCACGTATCGGCACTACGGTGCGGGTGGTTTCAAACTACAGTGGCGGCGTCAATTCCTCCCCGCCGCTGTCGTCGCTGTTCTCGTTCGGCAGCAGCGCCACCGAGGAAGCGCAGGTTCGCCCCAAGCGGACCCGGACGAGCCGGACGAACTAGCGCTGGGCGTCATCCCAGCCCGGGAAATTCCAAGTTGCGCGACCCTATGACGGGAACCACGAATGCGTGGCACCCGTCGGTCGATTTTGCAGTTTGTCGTTCGGTTACGCCTTATTCTCGTCCGTGCCGGTCGTACTGCCCGGAGTGGCCTGCTGGGCGTATGTATGCTCGGGTGCCGGGAACGCGCGTGACTTGACCTCGCCGGCATAGCTCGCGAAGGCCTGATCGATTGCGGGCCCGATTGCCCCGAACTTCTTGACGAACTTCGGAACCTTAGGGGTCAGGCCCAACATGTCGTCCATGACGAGCACCTGGCCGTCACACGCCGCCGATGCGCCAATCCCGATGGTGGGAATTTCAACCGCCTGCGTAATTCGCACGGCCAGCGGCTCGGCAATGGCTTCGAGCACCACCGCAAACGCGCCGGCGTCAGCGACGGCCCTGGCGTCGTCTTCGATCGTCTGTCCCGCATCGGCGGTACGGCCTTGCGCCTTGAAGCCACCCAACGTGTTGACCGCCTGGGGCATCAGGCCGACGTGCGCCATCACCGGAATACCGCGATCGACCAGGAAGCGGATTGTGGCGGCCATCTGCCGGCCGCCTTCAAGCTTGACCGCGCCAGAGCCGGTTTCCTTCATGATGCGCACGGCGCTGCGGAACGCAGCCTCGGGCGATTCCTCATAAGATCCGAACGGCATATCTACGACCACCAGCGCGCGGCGCGTGCCACGCACGACCGCCTGGCCGTGCGCGATCATCTGCTCGAGCGTTACGGGCACGGTCGAGTCATAGCCATGCAGCACCATGCCGACGCTGTCGCCGACCAGCAGGAAGTCGACATGCGGATCGGCCAGAGCGGCCATGCCGGCGAGATAAGCGGTGAGGGACACGATAGGCTCGCCACCCTTGCGGGCGCGAATGTCGGGGGCGGTGATGCGCCGGACGGCGCTGGGTTGAGCGTAGGCCATGTCATCCAAGGTGTGGTTGCAATTTTGCCTGGGTTGTCGCGCTACGGGCAGCGAAAATCAACTGCAACAGGTCCAGGAGCGCTGAAATGCTGAGGGCAGCCCCAGTCGACCGCGCGCCGTCCGCCAGGGGCGCGAAGCACCCGCCGTGCCATCGGGGGCCAAAGGCGGCAACGTAGGCAAGAGACGCGCAACAGAGGCTTCACAAGCCCGCGGGTTCAATTCTAAGATACAATCCGCCGGGGGGATCTGGGGTCTAGGCTGACACCAATCCGACGCGGAGGAACCGCTTGTGGTGGTGTCGAGATCTCAGGGAAGAGCATGAAAAACGTGTCGCGCATTCTGGCAATCGCCATGGCATTTGGCTTGGTCGCGTCGGCGGCCGAAGCCCAGGAGAAGCTCAAGGTCGGCGTGATGACCACGCTGTCGGGTCCGGGCGCGGTGCTCGGACAGCAGTTGCGCAACGGCTTCCAGCTCGGCGTGCAGGAGCTGGGTGGCAAGCTCGGCGGCCGCGACGTCGAGATCATCGTGCAGGACGACGAGTTGAAGCCGGACGTTGCCGTCGGCAAGACCAAGGCGCTGGTTGACCGCGACAAGGTCGATTTCATCGT
>JAEZBZ010000295.1 GCA_023412745.1 Pseudomonadota bacterium
TCGGCGGCAGCGATCCGCGCCAGCTTTGGGCAGGTGTTGAACCGAGCCCGGAATTGGAGGCGCTGGCCCGTGCGCACGAACGCGCAGCGCGAGCTGCGGGACTTCCAGCGGAATCGCGCAAGTTCAAGCCGCATGTCACCATCGCGCGGCTGAGGAATACCGGGGCCGATCTCGTCGCGCGCTATCTGCAGCGGCATGGCGCTTTCCGCACGCAGCCATTCTTTGTCGGGCGCTTCGTGCTGTTCTCCTCCAAGCCGCAGGTGGGCGGCGGTCCCTACGTCGCGGAGGAAACATATACGTTGCAGGGCGGGCAATACGTCGATTACGAGGACGAACCTTGATCGCTTAGCAGGCCCGGTTCGCTGAACAACCGGCGCGCGCCCTCGATGATGATCCGCAGTGTTCTGCTATAATCGTCCGCATTCCCGGCGTACGGGTCCGGCACATCACGGTCGCCGAGGAACAGCCTGATACGCGGCTTCGCGAGATCCGGGGCTTGAGTCATAATGTCCGCCATGATCGTAGCGTCCATCGCCAGGATCAGGTCATAATCGGCAAAATCCTTAGTCGCGAACTGCCGCTGACAATGGGCTGAAATGTCGATGCCTTGCGCGCCCGCAGCGGTGATCGCGCGTGGATCAGCAGGTCCGCCGGGATTGCGACAGCGCACACCCGCCGACGCGACCGCGACCGAGCGAGCGTCGAAGCGCAGAGCCGCCTGCCGAAGAACCGCCTCCGCCATCGGCGACCGGCACGTATTGCCCGCACAGACGACGAGCACGCGTATCATGCTGTGGCTCACCATGGAATCTCCGCCGCTGACCACCCATTATCTCATGGGCAGCGGCCGGCAAACAGGAGGATCGATATGGTGCAAATGCTTTCAGACCAGGCACGCGCGGAAGCGCTGGCGCGACTTAAGGATTGGCGCACGGTCGATGGGCGCGACGCGATCGCGCGCACGTTCAAGTTCGCGGATTTCAACGCTGCCTTCGGATTCATGACACGCGCAGCGCTCATCGCCGAGAAAATGGATCATCACCCGGAATGGTGCAACGTGTGGAACCGCGTCGAGGTCACGCTGACGACCCACGATGCGCATGGCCTGACCGAGCGCGACATCAAGCTGGCGCAAGCCATGGACAAGATCGCCGCCGCGTCGCTGGCGTGATCGGGCACCAGACGTTACGAAAACCGTATGAACGTCCGGCAGTCCTCATTCGTCATCATGGGAAGCGGTCCGCCGCAGACGCCGAGACGACTGCGCCGACCTGTTGGAGACGCGGCGCTCCTTTACCAGCTCGGGCTGCGCCGCCCTGAGTTCCTTGAGCTCGGAACGGGCCCGCTCGCGCGTCTGCTTATCGCCCTTACGGCTCTGAGCTTCAAGCGCATACATGCGGTGCCGGTCGAGCGATATCTGCTCCCACGGATGAGCGCGGCACTTGCAGCTTTCATCGTACGAGGTCTGATAAAGATTCGCGGTCGGCAGCGCGCTGTAGGGCTTGCCGCTGAGGTCGTACATCTCTTTCGGATCGGAACCCGCGTTGCGATGGACATAGAGTTTCGCAGGTGACGTGCAGCTATTCTCGCACGTCTTCTGATCGCGCGCGAACCGACTGCTGGTCGTCGCAAAGCTGATCGGGAAGGAATAGCCGTCGCAGAGCCGGACGCAGACGGTTTTGTAGGTGCCACCGGCTGAACTGAACTCCTCAGCATCATTCTCGTCGTCGAACAGATCGAAGATGCCAACACCGCGCGGCGGATCCATTGCTTCCCGACGCCGATTGCGCCCGCCGGACTGATTGCGGAAGTAGCGGCCGCTGCGCACGCTCTGCATCCAGTCGTCGTTGCTTTGCAGAACCTCGGAGCTAGCTTCATAGTCCGCCTGCGAAGCATTGTTGCCTGCGGAAGCAAGCTGAGCCGGCACATGGTGGCCTGCCGCGGTCAACGCCATATGGCCGATCCAGGTGATGGCCCCCACGGCGCAACCGATAACGCCGAGGTACAGTGCCGTTGCCATAAGCCAACTGTGATCCGAACGCGGAAAAAACAGGGAACGCTTGATCATCACTCTTATGTATTACCCAATATCCGTCTTACGACGCCCAATGAATCCATTGCGCATATGGCGCGACGCAAATCCTCTGCAAATAAGCGTTAAGCTATCCAAATCGTTCCCTATCGATACGTCATCCGCTTACCTCGGAGCCAACCGGAGCGCCCCATCGAGGCGTATGCTGGCGCCATTGAGCATGATGTTTTCACAAATGTGCGTGGCCAGCATTGCGTACTCGGATGGATCGCCGAGGCGTGAGGGGAACGGCACGGTCATTTCGAGCGACTTGCGCGCATCGTCGGGCAGGCCATCGAACATCGGGGTATGGAAAAGACCAGGTAAAATACTGCAAACGCGAATGCCGTCACGAGCAAGATCGCGCGCGACCGGCAAGGTCATCGACGCCACGCCGCCCTTCGACGCCGCATAAGCGACCTGTCCCATCTGCCCATCTTCAGCCGCAACGGAGGCCGTATTGATGATGATGCCGCGCTCGCCATCGGGGGGCAGCGCATCGAGCGACAGCATGCCGGCTGAGCACTTGGCGATCATCAGGAACGTACCGGTCAGATTGATCGCGATCACCTTGGCGAAGCTCGCCAGATCGTGCGGCTCGATCGCGCCAGTTTCCTTCACGCGGCGGGCGATCCGCTTGCCGATCGCGATGCCGGCACAATTGACCAAAATGCGCTCCTGGCCATGCGCGGCGCGAACAGCGGCCAGTGCCGCGTCAACGCTTGCCTCGCTAGTGACGTCACACTTCGCGAAACTGCCACCAATCCGCGCAGCATGCGCCTGTCCGGCGGCATCATTGAGATCAAGCAGGGCGACCTTCACGCCTCTGGCGGCCAGTGCCGAAGCCGTCGCTGCGCCAAGGCCCGAGGCTCCGCCGGTAATCACGGCGGCGACATCTTTTCCCAGCTTCATACGCATTACCCTTTTTCAGGCCGAGCCCGATGTTCCGTCCCTCTCATAAGCACCCCGGCGCCGTAGGTAAAGTTAGCAGATGTCTTGTACCTGGCGAATGACATGTCATTGATACCGCGACTGCCATGAACGGAGAGAACGCCTTGTCCCGCAACCGACTCATCGACCTTTACAGTGATACGACGACCCGCCCGACGGCGGCCATGCGGCAAGCCATTGCGTCGGCTGAGGTCGGCGACGAGCAGCGCTTCGAGGATCCGACAACAAGTGCGCTGCAGGAACGCGTGGCCGGCCTGCTCGGCAAAGAGGCTGGGCTGTTCCTGCCGTCGGGCACGATGTGCAATCAGATCGCGCTGCTGGTGCATTGCAGGCTCGGCGATGAAGTCATCGGTGCGCGCCACACCCATGTCTTCGCCTCCGAGGCTGGCGGCGGTTCGGCCTTCGCAGGCGTTCAGACCTGGCCGATCATGACCGATACCGGCATCTTTTCAGCAGACGATCTATCGGCCGTCATCCGCACGGCGACGCGGCATGCTCCGCGCAGCCGCCTCGTCGTTATCGAGCAAACCAACAACGGTGGCGGCGGATCGGTCTGGCCGGTCGCGACAATTGCTGAGGTTGCGACGGCGGCACACGCCCGCGGCCTTCTGGTTCATATGGATGGCGCCCGCATCATGAACGCGGTGGTTGCTTCCGGCGTATCGGCCAAGGCGATGACCGAGCACTGCGACTCGGCCTGGGTCGATCTGTCCAAAGGACTTGGCTGCCCGATTGGTGCCGTTTTAGTCGGATCGCGGGCCTTCATCGAAGAGGCATGGCGCTGGAAGCAGCGCCTGGGTGGCGCCATGCGCCAGTCGGGCATGATGGCGGCCGCGGGGCTATATGCGCTGGACCATAATGTCGAACGTCTTGCCGAAGATCATGCCAATGCGGCGCTGCTCGCGCAGAGGCTTTCCCAGATCGAGGGCGTGCGGCTGACGAATCCACAGCCGGAGACCAACATCGTCTACTTCGATATCGACAAGCCGGGCCTGACGGCGCAATCGACGATTGCGGCACTGGCGAAGGAAAACGTGCGCATGGGCTCGCCGTACAGCGGGCTGGTCCGCGCCGTCACGCATCTCGACGTGACACGTGCCGATATCGAGGCGGCGGCCGATGCGCTTGGCCGTGTGCTGTCACGCAGCGGCGCATAAAAGCAGTGCCGGAACCCCAGCCATTCCAGGTTCCGGCACAGACCGTTCAGCGCTGCATCAGGTGGAGACCGCTAGGCGCTCACCACCTCCCGCGATCGTGCCCGATGGATCAACAGGCCCGCGATGCCGATGGCGATGCCGATCGGCATCGACCAATTGACGCCGACCACCGGCATTGGCGTCATCAGCGTGATGCCGGTCGGCGTCAGCACCCAATCTACCAGCGCCGGGAAAACCAGCAGCATGCCGGACGCCCAGAACAGGGTGTTTTCAAACGCTGTCGTCCGCTGTGTCAGCCAGCGCTGCAACGCGAATGCCAGTACGGAAATGCCCACGGCAGTCGCGACGGTGATTTCCACCACGTTCAGCCATGATCCGCCTTCCGGAACATGCCACAGCAGGCCGACGCCGAGCGGATCGGTGACGAACACGAACGGCGTGAGGAAGGCCGGCATCGTGTACTTCCACGACTGCAGGGTCGTTTTGTAGGGGCTGCCGCCGGTGATCGCTGCGGCCGCAAACGGCGACAGCGCCGTTGGCGGCGACACCTCGGACAGCACGGCATAGTAGAAGATGAACATGTGCGCCGCGTAGTCGGGAACGCCCAGCTTGATCAGCGCCGGCGCCGCGATGACAGCGCACATGATGTAAGACGCCGTCACCGGCACCGCGAGACCGACGATCCAGACGATCACCGCAGTAAACAGCGTCGTCAGGATGAGGCTGCCCTGGGCATACCCGACGATGATGTCGGCGAACCGCTGCGCCAGCCCGGTCAGGGTAACGACGCCAACGATGATGCCGGCCGTCGCGCATGTCGCTGCGACGTTGAGCACGCCGACCGTTCCGTCCCGTAACGCATCGACCAGCCGCGTGGCGACCGGGAACATCTGCGGCACCAACAATCCAGCCGCCGCCACCAGCACCAGCGTCGCGAAAACGGCTTGCGAAATGGCCTCGACTGGATGGTAGCCGACGACAGTGAGAATTGCGGCGAGCGCAATCGCAATAGCGATGACGAGCCGGGGAACCAACGCTGTATCCGCGCGGATCGTGCTCATGGCAATGGCGAGCATCGTTGCCCAGAACACTGCAAGCACCGGCGAGAAGCCCATCAGCATGAAAATGATGATGGAAACCAGCGATCCGAAATGGAACCAGTAGCCGGTGAACAGCCGCCACAGGGTGCCCTTCTCGATCAGCAGTTGGCCGCCGCCGCCGTGTTTCGACGCATCGACCTCAACCATCACCCAAATCGCGAGGTAGTAGAGAATAGTCGGAATAACCGCCATCAGGATCACGTCAAAGTACGAGATCTTGAGAAATTCGGCGATCAGGAAGGCTGCAGCACCAAGCACCGGCGGAGAAATAATGGCCCCCAGACCACCGGCCGCGAGCAAGCCGCCCGCAGCGTTCTTCTCATAGCCCGCCTTCGCCAGCAGCGGATGCGCGACCGTACCGATTGTCACCGTCGTTGCAACGCCCGAGCCGGACGGCCCACCCATCAGGAACGACGACAACACCACTGCACGTCCGGCCGAATTGCGTTTGCCGCCCATCGCCGCAAACGAGAAATCGATGAAAAACTTTCCGGCGCCCGAAACCTGCAACACGGCCCCGAAGATCGTGAAAAGGATGATCAGGCTCGACGACACATCCACTGTCGTTCCGAAGATACCCTCAAGAGTCATGTAGAGATGACCGACAAGACGATCGACCGGATAGCCGCGATGTGTCCACGGATCGCCGAGATAATTGCCGAACAGCGCGTAAAGCAGGAACATGATCGAGACGAGCGGCATGATGAAGCCGGTCGCGCGCCTGGTGCCTTCGAGCAGCAGAACGATCAGCACGATGCCAACCCAAACGTCCATCGGTTCGGGCGCGATGGCGCGATCGCCGAAGTATTCACCCTGGAAGAGCATGTAGGCGATCACGCCGAGACTTGCGAACGCCAAGCCCCAATCCCACCAGCGGATACGATCGCGCATGCTGGGCATCATCGGAAACAGCAGAAACACCAGGAACAGCACGCACCCGACGTGGACCGGACGCAGCACGAAAGCAGGGACGATGTCGTACGCCGCATAGATATGAAAGAGGGAAACGCTGACAGCTATCGCGGTGATCACCCAGCCAAGCCAACCGTCAAGCCGATTGGTAGCGCCCTCTTCTTCCTCGATGAGCTGCTCGACCGCTTTCAGCTTTTCGGCGGTAACTTCATCAGCATCGCCCTCGATCGATGTGGAAGCTTGGCCCCCGGTGCGCTGCCCCGTTCCAGTCAACACAACCTCCCTTTTGGGGCTTCTGCCCCAATTCTTAATTTCTCAACAGTAACGGCCACGCCTGCGCCGACAACCGCAACTATTGGGTAATTCGATAAGAAACACCGGGCCTTTCGGCCCGGTGTTGATATGCATGGGATGTGCGCGTGGCCGATCTCACTCGGTCTTGATGCCCTTTTCAGCGAAGTACTTGAGTGCGCCAGGGTGGAAGGGAACCCCCGATCGCGACTTCGTCTGCAACTCCGGCTTCACGTTCAATGCTTCCTTGTGGACCTGGGCGAGATCTTCGCGCTTTTCCAGCAGAAGCTTGGTTAGATTGTAGGCTAGATCTTCCGGCATGCTGGCGTTCACAGCCATGATGTTCCACACGGTGATGTTCTTGTTGTCGGCATCCATACCCGTGTAGGTCGTTTTCGGAATCGTCGCTTCGGCATAGAGCGGGCCGTACTTCGCGTTCATCTTCCCTACGAGATCAGCGAAATCGAGCAGCTTCAGCTTGGTGTTCGGCGTCGCACCAAGGTCGGTGACGGCGGCAGTCGGCAGACCGCCGACCCAGAAGAACGCGTCGATCTTCTTGTCCTTTATGGCGTTGACGCTCTCAGCGACGCCGAGACGCTCCTTCTTGATATCCTTGTCCGCATCGATGCCGGCCGCTTCGAGGACGCGGTACGCGAACACTTCCGTGGCGCTGCCCGGCGAACCCGTAGAAACGCGCTTGCCCTTCAGATCGGCGATCGAATTGACGCCCGTTCCATCCACAGTCACGACGTGCATGTGGTTGGGATACATGACTGCGATCGCTTGGATGGGCAGCTTGGAGGGGAACTTGCCCTTGCCGTTGATGGCATCCCAAGCCGCGTCGACCTGCGACAGGCCCATGTCGCTACGTCCCGCGCCAACCAGCTTCAGGTTGTCGACCGACCCGCCGGTCACCTCGGCAGTGGCCGTATAGCCCGGCAGTTCCTTACCGATGATGCTGCCAAAGCCACCGCCCAGCGGATAATAGACGCCGCCCGTGCCACCGGTTGCGATTGTCAGCTGTTTGTTCTGCGCCTGAGCAGCGCCCGCTGCGGCCAGCGCGCCGAATCCGACGGCCACCAAGGTGGTAAATGCCTTGAATTTCATGTTGTTGCTCTCTCCCTATTGCAGTTTTGATCGTTCGCGGCTTCTGCAAGCCGTTTATTGGGTCAGCTCTTTAGTGGCGCCACCCAATCATGGTTTGACGACGACCTTGCCAGTTACTTTGCGCTGATCGAGCAATGTGATGGCAGCCGCCGTTTCCGCGAGCGGGAACACGGCGTAAGTGTGCGGCCTCAATTCTCCGGCGGCAACCCAATTCAGCACGGAAACGATATTAGTCTTATGACTATCAGGGTCACGCGCCATCGCCCCGCCGAGGTTGACCCCGACCATATCGCATCCCTTCAGCAGCAGAAGGTTCAGGGGAATCTTGGGGATCGCGCCAGCAGCAAACCCGACGACCAGAAACCGGCCATTCCATGCCATGGATCGCAGCGCCGGCTCCGCATAGTCGCCTCCAACGCAATCATAGATGACGTCGACACCGCGGCCGTCCGTCAGATCCCGCAAACCCTGTTTCAGATCCGTCGTGGTGTAATTCAGCAAGAGATCGGCGCCGTGCTGCCGGCAGACTTCCAGTTTCTCGGCCGAAGATGCCGCCGCGATGACCTTCGCGCCCAGCAGCTTGGCAATTTCGACCGCTGCGAGGCCAGCGCCGCCGGACGCACCCAGCACCGCAACTGTTTCCCGGGGCTGCAGGCGGCCGCGCTCCTTCAATCCGTGCATGGCCGTGCCGTAGGTGATGCTGAGACCCGCCGCGACCTCATCGGACACACCATCGGGCACACGCAGGAGATCCTTGGCACGCACGATCGCTAGCTCTCTGGCGCCGCCCCAGCCGATGTCGGCGCAAACCCGCTCGCCAACCCGGAAGCCGGTCACGTCCGGTCCCAGCGCCTCGATCACACCGGAGATTTCGGCGCCCGGAGAAAACGGCAGGTCCGGCTTGCGCTGGTATTTGCCGCGCGTGATGAGCGTATCGAGAAAATTGAAAGCAACTGCTTTGACCCTGACGCAAACCTCGCCAGAACCGGGCCGCGGATCCGGCATCTCCTCGATTACGATGGCCTCCGGCCCGTCTAGGGTCTTGCATAGGGCAGCTTTCATGTGAGACCTCCTGTGCGGCGGGCGAGGTGACGGTGGCACGGGCAGAACCTAGGCGCTATCCCGCACCGGGCCAGCATCCGAGACGAACCAACACTTGAACTAGCGCGCAAAACGGTATGAGCCAACAAACACCTTCCGATCAGGCAGCCATGACAGGCGCAGTTCCTCGCGCACGCGGATACTTCGCGATCGGCGCCGAGCGCATGTCCAAGGCGCTCAATCTCGGCAACCTGATGCGATCCGCGCACGGGTTCGGGGCCAGCTTCACGTTTACGGTCGGTGCGACCTATCAGGCGCTGGAAGCGCGCGCCGACACCTCGAAAGGCCAGTGGCATCTGCCGCACTACAATTGGGGCACGCTCGACGATATGCAGCTCCCGCAAGGTTGCAAGCTGGTCGGCGTGGAATTGACTGCAGATGCCATTGATCTGCCAAGCTTCCATCATCCACTGCGCGCCGCCTATGTGCTGGGGCCTGAACGCGGCTCCCTGTCCGATCCGCTTCTAGCGCGCTGCGACTATGTCGTGAAAATTCCGACATCCTTCTGCATCAACGTGGCCATGGCCGGCGCGATCGTGATGTACGACCGCGTCAAAACACTTGCTCCGTTTGCTGAGCGCCCTATTGGCGGCAATGTGAATCGCGCATCACGTTCAGATTGAACGCGGTTTCCACAGGCAGCCTACGTGACACCAGGGCCGATCAGCCTCTATATGCTGGGTAAGGCCGCTACACGCCGCGGTCGCTACGTGAGGTGCAATGCGCTCGAAGGTTTATATCGCTGCTGCCCTGATGTTGGCTGCTGGAAGCGGATCCGCTTTTGCGCAGACGAAACTGGTGGGCACGCACAATAGCTGGTCGTTCTATTCGCACGAGGAAGGCTCGACGCGGCTTTGCTTTGCGGTCGGCGCCCCGCAAAGCACGGAGCCGGCAGGCGCGCGCAGGGACGCGGTCTTCTTCTACGTTTCGGCGTGGCCGCGCGATGGCGTGCGGTCGGAAATCAGCGTGAAAATCGGCTATCCGTTCCGCAAGGGCTCGGAAGCAACGGTCACGATCGGCAACGAGTCATTCAAGCTGTTCACCCAGGAAGAGCGCGCCTTCGTCAACGATCCCTTTGAAGAGCTGAAGCTGATCGAAGCGATGAAGAAGGGCAGCACGATGGTCGTGCAAGGACAGTCCGAACGCGGCACGACCACCAAGGACACCTATTCGCTGGCTGGCATGACCCGGGCCATGCAGTCGCTCACAGCCGGTTGCAATTGAAGCATCACTCCGCCGACGCGCGGAACGGGCTGCGCAATTGGATATAAAGCGCTCCGTCTCCGCCGTGTCGCGCATGCGCCGTCGTGAAGCTGACGACGACCGCACGCAGATCGGGCTCGGCCAGCCACAAAGGCACGTGGCGTTTCAGCACGCCGCGATCGCGCCGGTCATCCAATTCAAAGGGTCTATCGCGCAGATCCGCTGTCGCGCCTTTGCCGGTAATGACAAGCAGGTTGCGCTTGCCCTGGCCATGGCAACGCATGATGAAGCCTCGCAGCGCGGCGTGGGCCTCGGCGGCGCGCATACCGTGCAGATCGATGCGCGCTTCGATCTCGATACGGCCGCCGGCGATCCGTTTGGCTTTGCGGCGATCGAAGTCTGCGATCGGCGGCGGCGACTTGACTTGGGCGCGTCTCCGCGCAGTCGATGGGGGCGCTTCCGGTGATTTGGCGGCAGCGTCATTCAAGGGAGCACGTGCGGGTTTGCCAGGCGGTGGCGGGCCGGCTCCGACGCCTTCCGGTACATCTGCTTTCGGCGTAATCCGGCCCTTCAACCGTACCGGCTGCAGGGTCTCCACCACAGTGGCCCACACCATGTGATCCTCCTCGCTCAGGAGTGACCGAGGTTTACTCGGCGGTTTGCGCAACCTGCTCATCGCATCAAATCCGAGAGGTAACGGATTTCGGCAGCAGCGCGAAGAAGTTGCCCGGATGCTTGGTGATCCCGGCCTGCCGTCCGGCATCGTCGCCGCTGCCGTAATAGATATCGCCGCGCTCCGGGCCCTTGATCGCCGAGCCCACGTCGTGCGCGATCATCAGGCGCTGGAAGCAAGCCTCGCCGAACGCATGAACGAGCGTTGGGGCGACGACATAGATCGGCGTCCCCAGCGCATGAAAGGCGGGATCGACCGCCAGACTGCGACCTGGAATGAGCGGAATACCGTGAACACCTTTTGCGGATTCCGCCTCGGTCCCCTCCAGCGTGCGAAAGAAGACGTAGGATTTGTTCTGCCACATGACCTTCCGCCCCCGCGCGGGATCCGCACGCAGCCAAGCGGCCAGCGACTCCAGCGTAACATCCTGCAGGCTGAGAGCGCCGGTATCGACGAGATAGCGACCGATAGATGTGTAGGGGTGCCCGTTCTTGCCGGCATAGGTGACGCGCACCAGCGCGCCATCCGGCAGCCGGATGCGGCCCGAGCCCTGTACCTGCATGAAGAACGCATCGACCGGATCGGCGAGATAGAAAAGCTCCAGTCCCTGGCCGGCCAGGGCGCCGGACTCGATCTGCTCTCGGGTTGCATAAGGTTCGGTGCCTGTCGCCGTGCGCCGGGCGTGGGTCAGCGCCATCCCGGCCGTGGCGCGGGCGGCTTCATCGACCAAGTTTACGAGATCCGGTGGCCGGGCGTAGATCGGCACCTGAAATGCCCCTTCGCGGGTGCGCGAGCCGTCGAATAGCGGCTCGTAGTAGCCGGTCAGCAGACCCTCCGGCCGGCCGTGCACGATCTTGTGCGGCGTGAAATGGTTTTCGAAGAAAGCCCGTGCGGTCGTAGCGTCCGAAGCATCCACTGCGTTGGCCGCCGCACAGACCGCGCGGAGCGGTGGCGCAAACAGCTTGCTGGAAAGTGCCGCGTTCAACTGAGCGACATCGGCAAGACGCGCGCACGAACTGACAAAAGCCTGCAAAGCAGCCGCGTGATCATCATCCGACCAACCGGGAAGATCGGCGAAACTCACGGGCAGCAATGTCGTCGACGGCTCGCTCATATGCAACTGGTCCGCGGCATCGGTGCGGTCTCCCAGCGGGACCCGTTGCGTGGCGCCGATCAGTTCGGCGCCTGAGTGGCGATCAGCCTCCAGTTCGGGTCACGCGAAGATGTATCGCGCGCGAACGTCCATATATCGGTGACCTCGCGAATGCGCTGCGGATCACCGGACACCACTTCTCCGGAGGCATCGCGCGTTGCCGAGATGAGTTGGCTGACGAATTTCACCACCACCTGGGCCATGCGGCCGCGCTGCTCGGCTTCGATCAGGTCAGCGCTATTGATGCCGACAAAGCTCTGGTCGATCTGCTCGCCGCGGCTCTCACGATCGCTGATGGCGCTGGCGAACCCGTCGAAGACCTCCTTGCTCAAGAGATCCTTGAGCATCTTGCGGTTGCCCTCGGCAAATGCCGTCACGATCATTTCATAGGCTTGCTTGGCGCCACCGAGGAACTGTTCGGGATCAAACGACGGATCGGCCTTGGCGATGCTGAGCAGCGCCTGCTCCAGCATGCTGTTACCCTTGGCGAAGCCCTTGACCCGGCTTTCCGCACTGGCGACCGCCGTCTGGGTATCCTGTCCGATCGGGCCCGGCTCGCGATCCCGACGCGGCAGGGTAACGACCTTGTCCTTGGCCGCCGCGGCCCGATCACGGGCCTCTTGCTGCGCACGAACCTGTCGCTCGTAGCGCGCTTCCTCATCGCCGGTCCGCCGTCCCAACACGCTGCGCAATTTAAATATGACGAAAACTGCGACAATCAGGAACAGAAGCGTAATGACGTCTATTCTGCCATCCATCGTGAACTGCTTTCCGTGGCGAGGACCGGTGACAACATGATGTATGAT